>CAYVXE010000048.1:0-29945 GCA_964455375.1 uncultured Calditrichaceae bacterium | reverse complement strand
TCATCAGAAAACCTGATGACTTTAAATCCCGCTTTCTCCAAATCACCTGTTTTTATTTCATCTTTTATTATTGTCTTTTCCTGAAAATGTGTTATGCCATCCACCTCAATGACCAGCCTGAGTTCCTTACACATAAAATCAGCGATGTAATTCAGCACCGGGCGTTGCCTGCGAAATTGGTACCCTTTCATTAGTCTCGCTCGAAGCGCGTATTTCCATAGGCAGGCTTCTGCCTTGGTCATCTCTTTTCTGAGCTTGTTGGCGAAAGGCTGTAGTTTCTTGTTGTAACCGTAGTTATTTGTTTTATCTGCTTTCATAGAGGCCTCTCCACCCCCGTCCCTTCGGGACACCCCCTCCAGCGGGGGATAGATCCTGCGGCCACCCCCGCCAGCGGGGGACAACTCTTGCGGTTCATAAGTATTACATTTTTACAGAAAATTTCTTTCCAACCTCAATTGCTTTCTCATAACCGGCGTCGGCGTGGCGCATAATACCGGTAGCGGGGTCGTTGTATAAAACACGTTTCATACAACGTTCGGCGCGCTCACTGCCATCCGCTAAAATAACCATTCCTGCATGCTGTGAGTAGCCGATGCCAACCCCGCCGCCGTGATGAAAGGAAACCCACGTGGCGCCACCGCCGGTGTTGGCCATCAGATTCAGTAGGGGCCAGTCCGAAACAGCGTCGCTGCCGTCTTTCATGCCTTCGGTTTCACGAAAAGGCGAGGCGACGGAACCACAGTCAAGATGATCGCGGCCAATGACAATGGGTGCTTTCACTTTGCCTGATTTTACCAGGTCGTTAAATAAGAGACCGGCCTTCTCACGTTCGCCAAGACCCAACCAGCAAATGCGGCAGGGCAGTCCCTGAAAGGCCACTTTTTTCTGTGCTTCCCGCAGCCAGTTCACCAGATGTTTGTCTTCCGGAAAGGTTTGCATCAGCAGTTCATCCGTTGCGTAAATATCCTGGGGATCGCCGGAAAGAGCTGCCCAGCGAAATGGGCCTTTGCCTTCACAGAATAACGGACGAATATACTCCGGCACAAATCCGTTAAAATCGAAAGCATGTTCTTCGCCGCCCTGTTTGGCAAATTCACGAAGATTATTGCCGTAATCAAATGTTCTGCTGCCGCGCTTTTGCATTTGCAGCATAAACCCGACATGCCGCGCCATGCTTTTAAGGGATTGCGATTCATACGTCTTCGGGTCACGGTTACGCAACTCAGCGGCTTCTTGCAGGGTCAGACCACTGGGAATGTAGCCGTTGATGGGGTCGTGCGCCGCCGTCTGATCGGTCAGGATATCCGGAATAATATCATCCTGTAGTAATTTTTCCAGCATGTCGCCGATATCCGACACCAGACCCACGGAGAGCGCTTCGCCCTTTTCCTTTGCTTCGAGCGCCCAGTTTTTCGCTTCTTCATACGAGTCTGTCATACGATCGATATATTTTGTGTCAAGGCGTTTTTGTATGCGTGCCGGGTTAACGTCAGCGCCAAGAAAACTTGCGCCTGCCATGGTTGCTGCAAGTGGTTGCGCGCCACCCATGCCGCCAAGTCCACCGGTCACCAGCAGCTTGTGGCGCAAGTCACCGTTAAAATACTTTTCTCCGCAGGCCACAAACGTTTCATAAGTTCCTTGTAAGATGCCCTGCGTGCCGATGTAAATCCAACTGCCGGCGGTCATTTGACCGAACATCATGAGCCCGCGTTCTTTCAATTCATTGAAATGTTCCCATGTTGCCCAGTGCGGCACAAGGTTACTGTTGGCGATGAGAACCCGGGGCGCCTCCGCATGCGAGCGCACGACTCCCACAGGTTTGCCCGATTGAATGAGCAGGCTTTCATCTTCCTCTAAATGCAGAAGATAATCGATGATTTTATGCACAGCGTCCACATTTCTTGCGGCTTGCCCGGTACCGCCATAAATGACGAGGTGTTCCGGGTCTTCGGCAACGTCGGAATTAAGGTTATTTAAGAACATTCGCAGGGGCGCTTCGGTTTGCCAAGATTTTGCATTCAGAGTTGTGCCGGTGGGCGCTTTGTAATGCGGATGGTCTGCGTAGGTTTTAATAAATTGTGAAGAGTTCATGATACGTTCCATTTAAGTTGATTTGTTCGTTTTTAGCCGTGTCATTTGCAACATCCACCAGTTTTTTGCTGGCGATTATTCGTCTGGCAGTTTCTATGTCATCCGCAAACACCCGATCTTGTTCGGCGTGATCTATTTTTTGGCGAATGAGGTTGTGACATGCTTCGAGAATTTTTCCGGATTTCAGGGGACGGCGGTAGTCAAACGCCTGAGCTGCGCAGAGAAGTTCAACAGCCAAAATATTTTCCAGGTTATCCAGAACCTGATTGGTGCGGCGCGCACAAATGGATGCCATGCTTACATGGTCTTCCTGACCCAGCGATGTTGGAATACTGTCGGCGCTGGTTGGAAAGCAGAGGCCCTTGTTTTCACTCACCAACGCGGCGGAGGTGTATTGGGGAATCATAAATCCGGAATTGATGCCGGTGTTTTTCATGAGCAGTTTTGGCAAGCCTTCGAACCCGCCTTCTAACATGAGATAAGTCCGCCGGTCGGAAATGTTGCCCAGTTCGCTGGCGGCGATGGTTGTGTAGTCCAGCGGCAACCCCAGTGGCTGACCATGAAAGTTGCCGCCGCTGATAGTTCTGTTTTCGTCGAGAATGATCGGATTGTCTGTCACGGCATTCAGTTCAATGGTCAGCAGCTCTTTCAGGTGCAGCCAGGCATTGCGTGAAGCGCCATGCACCTGCGGCATACAGCGGAGCGAATACGGGTCCTGTACCCGGTTGCAGTCCTTGTGCGATTCCACCATTTCAGAATTTTTTAGAAGAATGCGCAGTCGGTGCGCCACATGTTGATTGCCAATGAAAGGACGAATCTTGTGCAGTTCGGCGTCAAACGGTTTTTCCGTGCCCAGCAGCGCCTCCAGGGTCATTGCTCCGATGATGTCGGCCGCATCCAGGCAATTCAGCATGCGCTCCACAGCCTTCACGGAAAATGCAGCAATAAACTGCGTGCCGTTAATGAGCGCCAGGCCTTCTTTTGGCCCCAGAACAAGAGGTGTGAGTCCTTCTTGCTGTAGCATTCGACCCGTTGCAACGATCTTACCCTTGTAGCGTACTCGTCCGAGACCGATGAGCGGCAGGAAGAGGTGCGCCAGCGGGGCAAGGTCGCCGGAAGCTCCAACCGATCCCTGTGACGGCACCACAGGAGCGATGCGGTTTTCAATATGCCAGAGAATTCGTTCTAAGGTCGCAAGTGCAATGCCGGAATATCCTTGTGACAGGGCATGTACTTTCAACACCAGCATGAGCAACGAGATTTCATCCGGGACGGGTTCTCCGACGCCGACACTGTGACTGCGCAGGATATTATCTTGAAGTTTACGCGTATCGTCCGGGGAGATAATGGTGGTGCAGAGCGGTCCGAAACCCGTGTTGACGCCATAAACGGTTTTTTCCCGGGCAACGATATTCAGTACAATCTGTCGGCTGGCCTTAATGCGCTCTGTGGTTTCCGCATCGATCCGACCCTTGCGTTTCCCGGAGGCCAAATCCAAAGCGTCCCCGACGGACATGTGTTCTTTGCCAAATAGAAACGCCACGTCTGACATGATTTTTCCTGCTGAGTAAAGAATAAATTTTTTTATTTATTGGAACAATTTTAACCAAAACAAGCGAAGAAATCAAGACATTTATAAAATCGACAAATTATGAGCCACTGAGACTGTTCAGACAGATCTACTTTATTTTCACGGGAATAAGATGCCCGGGAATGATCGTTCACCAAATATATACACAGATAAATTAAACTTACATAGATCATGACACCAACCATAAATGTGACCGTTTTGATGTTGGCATTTCTTTTTCATCTCCTCTCAGGTTATTCGGGAGGCCAATCAAAAGCATCGATCAACGTTAAACAGGGAGAAAAGAAAATCGACGGATTTGCAGTTGTAGAACTGTTTACCTCTGAGGGGTGTTCGAGCTGTCCCCCGGCGGATGTGCTGTTGGCGGAAATTGTCACGAATGCACGGGAAGACCGTGTACCTGTTTTCGCTCTGTCATTTCATGTGGATTATTGGAACAGTTTAGGCTGGAAAGATCCGTATTCTGACCATCGGTTTTCAGAAAGGCAACAGCACTATGCTGCTGTGCTCGGCAAAAACACGATTTACACACCGCAAGCTGTCATTAACGGAAAGGTCGAATGCGTGGGATCGGATGAATCGAAGTTGCAAAGTGTCATTGCGCATGAATTGACCCAGAAAGCAGCTTTTTCTCTGAATCTTAAACATCACTGGTCAGCAAAGAAGAGGCTTTTAAACGTTTCTTATCAATTAGCGAAGAAATCAGACAATGCCGTACTGAGTGTGGCGTTGGTGGAGCGTGGTCTGCTGCAACATGTAAAACGTGGAGAAAACAGGGGTAAAACATTGCGGCATGAAAATGTTGTCCGGATTTTTCAAACAAGGTCTGTGCGGAGCCGGGCATCCGGCTCGGTACAATTGAAGGTCTCTGAAAATGTGAAAATTGCCAACTGTTCAATCATCGCATATCTGCAAGACGAAGCGACGTTGGAGATGCTTGCGGCAGCCGGCGTTGGACTTTAACGGATGGGTCATTTCGACAATCGCTTAAGAACAAATTTTCCTAAAATATGAATATTGTCACCCTTTTGCAGGTGCTCAAAAAACTGTTTTCCTAATTCCCGCCACAGTTCATCATTGATATCGTAATAGATGTTTTTCCCATCGCGCTTTGTGGTTACCAGGTCTGCGTTGCGCAGCAGCGACAAATGATGACTCACCGTGGTTTGGTTCATGTGTAAAATATCGGAAATGTCGGTAACCCGTTTTGTTCCTTCTTTAGCAAGTAGCAACATGATGCGCAGTTTGCTTTCCTCGCTGATCAGTTTGAGAATTTTCACTGCCTGCTTAATGTATTTTTCCGGAAAAAATTCTTCAACATCCGGGGGGTTCTTTTTCCTTGTCAATTTCATGATTAAGATTATTCGAGGACCATACTTGCAAAGGTTACGGTTGAATTTTTTTCATCCATTTTTGTTTCTGCTGAGTTGAGGAAGTGGCCTGTTTTTGCATCGATGGCCTTCAACATGGTGTAAATGGGAGAAAAGCCACAGACACGGAACTGATCCTGCTTACCTGCAACGCTTTTGTAGAATCCATCCCCATCAACAGCTTCAATTTTTGTAATTAGCTCTTTATCTGCCTTGTGGACATTTGCCATAAAACGTTCGTCGGGTGAATTCTGGTCTCCGTACTGTGGCCCCACATGGGAAAAATCAACACTGGCAACGAGACAAACTTTTTTGTCAAATTCGGCGATGGTTCTTTTTAGGCCATACGTGAATTTGTCAATGATTTCGCTTTCGCGTTTGAATTGTCCGGCATCTAACATGTGATAAGAAAAGGAACATAAAATCGGGACAAATGTAAACGGCCTTTTCTGCTGTAGAAGGTACTGCAGAAAAACGAGTTGAAATTCAATCGTATGTTCGGTTTTATGCGACAGTACTTCCGGATATGCGGCGTCCGGATAATTTTTTTTCAACTGCTGAATGAAATCAAAATCACATTTTGCCAGACCGAAAGGCGTGGCAAAGTCTTTTGCTAATACGGAGTAGAGGTTGGTCAAACCGCTGTGTCCGGTACCGAGAATGACAAAACAGTCGATGTCATGTGCCTCGGCAAGTGCTTTGTAAGCATAAGAGTAACAGACGCCGCCAGCTCGGATGTCGATATGCGGGGCAATCATCCCTTTGATTTCCTTGCCTTTGAAAGAGCGGTGAATTCCATTTGCTTGTTTGAAGAAACCGGCGATTTGCTCTTTCAGTTTTGTCGGTTCAGCCTGGTAGCTTGTGCCTGCATGAGCTGCCGGTCTCACTGGCTGCGAAACAAAATCTGTTTCGATTTTTTGGCGTCTCTCTCTGAAGCGGTCATTTTCCAGGAAGAAGTACTCATCGAGCATTTCGAGTACCTGACGTAAATTGTTTGCCTGGAGAAACTTGCTGAAGATTTTCAGATATTCACTTTGTAGGTCCTCAAAGGAGTGTTGACCGTCACAAAATTGCAAAAGGTAAAAAACATCGGGGGAAATAACCAGAGTCTCCGGGGAAATACCACTCTGATCGCGTAGCGCGATCATCTGACCGTTTTCGGTCTGTACCGGAAAAAAATCCACGAAGCGAATTTTGGGATACTGTTCTGTTTGCATTTACAAAGCCTTTCTTAATTGCTAAAGGGTAAATCTGTAATCATCCCGGAAAGCGATTCTGTCTTCGAAATGACTCTGACCGCTTTGTTTTCTCCTGCAAGTTTGGTTTTTATATATCCTAAAGCAATATTTTTATTTAATCCGTATGAGAAAGTTGCGCTGGTGATAAAACCGCTCTCCCGATCGTCCATAACGATCTTGTCTTGAAATTCCGGGAGCTTTTCAGATTGTAAAATGATCCCGATGAGCCGTTTCTGCACTTTATCATAAGTGTCTAACCTGGCGATGACCTCCTGACCGATGTAGCAGCCTTTCTCAAAATTTACAAAAGAAAACATTCCGGCTTCATGCGGGTTCATTTCCTCATTGAAATCACAATTATATTTCGGCCAGCCGGACTCTATTCTCAAAATCTCAAATGCTTTTTCCCCCATCAGGGCTAAGTTAAATCCTTCGCCCACTGACAGGAATTCCTCCCACAACTCCACAAGACGACTTTTCGGCATCAAAATATTGTATTCCGGGATATTAAATTCACTACCCCGTTGAATGATGAGCGGCGTTTTTTGCCAGGTGCATTTTATAAAATCATTTTCGTTCAGGTTCGCTGCACTCTCACTGAAAAGTTTGTCGAGCAGGCTGGTTGCTTTGGGACCGAACAAACTTAGCAGCCCGGTTTCTGTGCTGATATTTTCCACATGAACATCGTCGAGAAAAATGTACTTATTGATCCAATCCGTTAATTTTGTAGCCGTACCGGCACTGGTAAGCAAACGAATTTCATTCTCTTGTTTTAAGAGTCCCACCCGATCGATGATACGGCCTTTTTCGTTGGTGAAAATAGTGACCTGTCCCTGTCCGGGTTTCAGATTGCGCAGCTCATTGGTCGTAAGTCGGTGTAAAAAATCCACGTGGTCACTTCCTTTTACAAGGAGTTGCCCGATGTACGGTCTGTGCATCAATGCTAGGGATGTTGTGGCGGCAGTGTATTCCTGAAATGAACCTGTAAACTCAGCGGGTAATAGCCACCCGTCTTGTTCTTCGAACTTTCCGCCCGAAGCACGATGCTTTTTAAAAAGAATAGATTTTTTCATTGAGTGCTATTGAAAGGCGCTTTCAAGTTTTTCCAGTAGGAGTTTATTATAAAGCTGCTGACTCGTTCAAAAAGTAAAAAAACTTATTAAAATCTCAATGCAAAGTCAAGGAAAATCGGGTAACTTTAAACGGAAGACAGGCTCAGACTCATCAGATCTTTGCCCAGTACAGTATTTGGGAAAATGCCTTGTGCCTGCTTGAGTAATGTCGCTTCGTCCTGCTCGCTGTAGCGTGCACTGATATGCGTGAGCAGAAGCTGTTTTACATGTGCCTTTTGGGCTATTCGGGCGGCATCCGCAATCGTCGAGTGGCCTGTTTGTTGTGCGAGGTCATGCATTTCAGAAAGAAATGTGGCTTCGTGGATGAGCAGATCGACATCGGCGGCTAAACGAATGCTTGCCTCACAGGGTCTGGTGTCCAGACAGATGGCGATTTTTAGGCCGGGTTTTGGCGGTCCGATCACGTCGGCAGGCTGAATGATGGTTCCGTTTGACAGCCTAATCGTCTGACCCTTTTGTAATTGATGTCTTTCGGGACCGTTCGGAATGCCGAGCGTATCTGCTTTTATAACATCAAATTTACCTGGTTTTGGTTTTTCTTGCAGTCGAAACCCCAGACTAAAAAGTGAATGTTGTAACCGTGTAGCTTGCACAGAGTATTCATCGAATGTCCAGGTTAACTCTTTGTTGTCTGTTTGGAATTCGTGAATTTGAATGTCAAATTGGAAAGAAAAATGGGATAGTTTTTGCATAAATTCCAAATAGTCGGTCATTCCTGCCGGGGCGAATAAATCAAGTGGTTTCGCTCGTCCTGCCAGTTGGAAAGAGGTCAGAAGTCCGATGAGACCGTAGATATGGTCGCCATGAAAATGTGAGATGAAAATTTTACTGAGTTTGCCGGGTTTCAGTTTTGCCTGTTGAAATCGAATTTGGGTGCCTTCACCGCAATCGAACAACAAAATTTCATTATTTCGTTGCACCGCTAGAGACGTTGGCCAGCGATGAAGTGTTGGCAAAGCAGCCCCGGATCCTAACAGTACTATTTTCATGAAATGAGAATCCTTTCCGGTTGATTACCTTGTTGGTGAAAGGTTCATTATTAGGAAAACTCTCCTCGTAAAGAAATGACAACACCGGCAAGGATGAATGTTCCACCGATAAGTTGTACGGGAGAAATGTTTTCGCCTAAGATGAAGTAAGCTAATACTGACGCACCGACCGGTTCGCTTAAGGTTAAAATGGAGACAGTCGCTGCGGAAAAATGTTTAAGCAACCAGTTAAAACTTGTGTGACCAATGACCTGTGGCACGAATGCGATGAGAAAAAACAATAAAAATATGTTGGGGGAATAACCTAACAGTGGTGTTTTTTGCAAAAGCGTAATGGCCACCAGTATGACGGTTGTCGTGGAGTAGACAACTGTAACATACGCTTGTGTGGGAATGCGGGAGCGCAAATCACGACCCGCAAGCAAGTAACCTGCTGCTCCCACAGCGCCTATGACGGCGAGAAAGTTACCGAAAAGAGATTGGTCCGCATTGCCCCAATCCTTTGAGCTAAGTATCACGGCTCCCAAAAGTGTCATCGGAATTCCAAGAAGCAATAATTTATTTGGCTTTTCTTTTAAAAAAGTCATCGAACCGACAACCACGAACATCGGTGCGGTTGCCACCAATGCTACAGAGCTGGCGACACTGGTGTATTTCAGCGAGCTAATCCAGGCGGAAAAATGAATACATAAAAAGAGGCCGGCGATTAGTGCGACTTTTAAATCCCGCTTCGAAAAATACTGCAACGGGTTTTCTTTTTTGAATCCGCAACTACCAACAAAAAAGACCGCCGCAAACAACAGCCGGTAAGAGGCAATGACCATGGCTGGTGCGTTACAGAGTTTTATAAGTATTGAAGCAAAGGAAATGGCAATAATTCCGGCAACGAGAATGAAATAAAGCATAAAAAGAAATGTCCTGTATAGAAAAAGCAATCAAATATAAAAAAGTATTTTATGAAAATCAAAAAGTGCTATTATGTTGGCGGGGAGAAAAAAAAGCCACACTGTAAAAACAGGGTGGCTTTGGATGGTTGAGGATTGATTACGGAGCCGTAAAACCAAAGGCGACGTAATTATATTCGATGAATTTGTTCCATTTGTCGGGCACTTCATCTTCCGGAAAGATAGCTTCCACCGGGCATTCCGGTTCACAGGCGCCACAATCGATGCATTCTTCCGGATGAATATACAGGGTGTTCATGTAAGCCTCATCCCCTTCTTGCAGTTCTGTATCTTCGATTTCATAAATACAGTCAACGGGACAGACTTCAACACAGGCTCTATCCCTGACGTCGACACACGGTTCCGCGATAATATAGGTCATGATTTCACCTCCTTTCTTATAAGAATCAGGTCGTTTTTTAAAGCTGCATCATTTTTAAACAGGTCTTTATTACTTCATCAATAACGGTGTCATAGCTTACGTTAATCCTGCCACTTTTCATATAAAAGATCGTTTGCATAATGGTGCCCATCATCATTGCAGCGGCCAGACTCAAGTCCATTTTACGAAAAAGCCCCTGTTTCTGACCAAGACGCAGTATTTTTCTTAGCATCTCTTTCGGTTTCATTTTTTCACGGGACATTTTTCTGAGTTCGGTTTGGTGGGCTGCGGTGATAAATCGGTAACGCGTTTGTTCCCGCCGGGAAAAGTCAAAGAATCCTTTTATGAATGCATGCAGCATTTCAACCGGCTCCTTAGAGTTTTTTAAATAGCCTTTGAGGAAATCATAAAAGTAGTCGAGATTTTCCTGGAAAACACGTTCAGCGAGGTCATCTTTACTGTGGAAATGCCGGTAAATGGTGCCTTCTGAAATGCCGGCACGATGAGCTATGTCGCGGGTGGTTGTTGCTTTGATCCCTTTCCGCATGAACAGGGCTAACGCAGCGTCGATAACATCCGATTTTTTTGTGATTGGACGAGACATTCGCTTTTTAATAAGTAAGTGATTACTCACACCCGTAAGTATAATAAAAATTCGTTACGGTGTCAAGCGTTTTTTGTTGTATTTTGTTGAATGTCCAAAGAAAAAACATTTGGAATGATTTTTAGAAAGAATGTAAATGCAAAGATGACGCCTGTCGTTCAGATTTGAAACATGCTTGCGATTAAGATACCAAGAAATCCAAGCAGAAAAAAGATGGGAACGCGATAATCCTGAACATTTTCATGCGCCATAGGTAGTAAATCGCTGGTGGAAATATACAGGAACGTCCCCCCGGCCAATCCTACGGTCAGGCTCAGGGAACGAGTATTAATAGCGGGGACTGCCTGTCCGGCGACTGCTCCGACGACGGCAAGGGATGCAATAACGATAAGCGTAATCCAGGCTTTTTTTGCAGTATAATGATGAGACAGCAAAATCGCAGCAAGTGAGATTCCAGTCGGTAAGCGGTGCAGAACGACAGCACTGATGACAAATATTCCCAGGGCTCTTTGTAATTCAAAACTAACTGCAATTGCAAAACCGTCTAAAAAACTGTGAAAGCCGATGCCGATTAACGCGGCATTACCAAAATGATGAACATGGCAATTTTGTTCTCTGCAGGCATGTACCATTGAAAGTTTTTCGTAACTATAAAGAATAAGAAATCCGGCGCTCATGGCTATGACCGCCCAGCGGCCTGCTTCTTCAAAACTCTCGACCAACATGTGATTGAGGCCGGTAGACAGTAAAACTCCGGCTGAAAATGCAATGAGGATGGTTAACTGTTTTTCACTCAATTTTTTGTGCAGCAGTGGAATAGCACCGCCAATGATCGTTGCTGCCGCAGCCAACAGCGTAAAGAAAACAATGTTCATGTGACTATGAGTTTTTTGCAGATCGTGTTTTAGCCAGTTTCATCGCATTACCGGTGACGCCTAAGGAGGCGCCCATATCTCCTACAATCACGGCAGTAACCAAAGAAACAAGACCCGGGAACACGCCTGCCGCAAGAGTAAATTTTAAAAGAATTGCCGCGATGATATTTTGTTTGATGACTTTTCTGGCCCGAATACTTAATGTAACCAGATAAGGCAACTTTGTCAAGTCATCCGACATTAATGCGATATTTGCCGTTTCCAGCGCCGTATCTGTTCCGGCCACGCCCATGGCAATTCCTACAGATGCCGCGGCCAGAGCCGGAGCGTCATTGATGCCGTCTCCAACCATGGCGACTTTTCCGTATTTTTGCTTAAGCGATTGGATTTCAGATACCTTTTCCTCCGGTAATAGTCCGGCCTTAAAATCACGTAAATTGAGTCTTTCCGCAATTGCTTTGGCTGTTTGTTCATTGTCACCGGTCATCATGATTACTTTTTTACCGGATTTTTGCAGTTTCGCAATAGTTTCAATGGCTTCCTTGCGGATGTCATCTAAGAGGCCAATGACAGCAATAATTTCGTTTTGTGTACCGACAAGCATGGTGGTTTTTCCACTGCTTCTCAAGGTCTGCAACTCTTTCTGAGGTATTTTTATGGAAAAGTTATCGAACATTTCTTCACGTCCCACAAAAAATGTTTGATCTGCAATGTCTCCCTTTACGCCTTTTCCCGGAATTGACTGAAAGTTTGTCACATCATAGAACCCCCGCCCGTCTGCTGTCTCTGAAATGGCATTTGCTATGGGATGTGAACTCCGTGATTCCAGCGACGCAGCTATCGCCAAAACATGATCCCGGCTTTTTGAATTTAAAGAAATGATATCCGTGACTGTCAAGTTCCCGCTGGTTAGCGTTCCGGTTTTATCAAAAACGATGACCTTTATATGGCTCATTTCTTCAAGATACGTGCCGCCCTTGATCAAAATTCCGTTCTTGCTTGCACTGGTCAACGCAGACACCACAGACACGGGTGTTGAAATCACCAGCGCACATGGGCAGGCGATGACCAGAAGTGTCAATGCCTTTGTGAACCATGGCGCAAACGCTGCCCCAAAAAACATCGGAGGAACAACTGCAACAGCAACAGCCAGTCCCACCACGGCCGGCGTATAAATTTTTGCAAATTTGTCTACAAAGCGTTCACTGGGGGATTTCTGTTTTTCGGCGTCTTCGATGAGCCGGATGATCCTGGAAATCATAGAATTGCCGCTTCTTTCCGTAACTTTTATTTCCAGATACCCTTCGACATTTATGGAGCCTGCGTAAACTTTTTCATCGATTTCCTTGTTCACCGGTACCGATTCGCCAGTGATGGGTGCCTGATCCACACTTGAAGCTCCGGCGGTAACCACGCCATCGAGGGCGATTTTTTCGCCGGGGCGCACGATTATGGTGTCGTCCACTTGAACCTCATCCACCGAAACGGTTTTACTGCTCTTGCCATTTTTGACCCTTGCAGTGTCGGGGGTTAAGGTCATTAATTCACGCAACGAATTTCGTGCCCTCTCTACGGCATAACTTTCCAGAAGTTCGGCTAAGGAGAAGAGAAATGCCAGACTTGCCGCTTCAATATATTCTTGAATGAAAATCGCACCCAAAATGGCAAAGGTCATAAGAAAATTCATATTGATGTGGACGTTCTTAACTGCCGCCCAGCCGGCTTTTGCAAAAAAATACGCTCCGAAAAAAATCGAAAGGAGATAAAAAACGATTGACAATGTCACCGCCCGCCCGGCTAACTCAAAAAAGAGTACATTGAAATTGAAAAAATTTGCCAGTATAGCAAGTCCTAAACTCAGACCGGAAATCATGGTGAAGTGGAATGCACGGTCCTTGCAAATATTTCTCTTTTCATAAGACAGGTGTGTTCCGGTTTGAACTTTATAGCCAATCTTTTCAACGCTCTGTACCAAATGATCGTAACGAAGTTTTTCCGGATTGAAAGCGACTTTTACTTTTCCCGATGTATAGACTGCTTCAACGGATTGTACACCGTTTAATTTGGAAACGGTTTTTTCAATGGTGACTGCACAGTCCGCACAGTGAAATCCCTCCAGTTGCAGTTCCTTTAATTCAATTTTATTTTCCATAAAGAAGTCTCAATGTGACATTTTATTCTTTGATATGTTCAATGGCCGAATAAATCAATTCACTTATATGATCATCGTCCAGTGCGTAATATACGATTTTACCATGTCGTCTGTATTTAACCAAGCGCAGGCTTTTCAGCAACCTCAGTTGATGCGAAATTGCCGATCGACTGACATTCATTAAAACCGCCAGATCACAGACACAGAGCTCCTCCTCCTTTAAGGCAAGAAGTATTTTTAGCCGCGTAGGGTCGCCTAACAGTTTAAATGTGTCGGCTAAAGGATAAAGGTATTTAATGCCATCGAGTTTTTTCTCAACAGATCGGACTTTACCTTCATCGATAAATTCTATGTCACAGGTATCTAAGTGTTCCATGTTAAACAATTAAACGGTTGAGCAATCGTTCACTTGTATGATGATAACATTTTTGTCTGTTATTGTCAAGAGGATTTTTAAATAAATTTTTTTTGAACAGCTACGGAAAGTACCACAGCGACTTTTGAAATGCGATAAAAACGCCAGTTATGCAGACCTGCGGCAACAGTCAGGCCGGCAATAAGTCCGATCCACAAACCCTCTACACCGAGTCCAAACCGGATGCCTAAAAAGTAACCGAGAGGCATACCGACCATCCAGTAAGAAATCAGATTCACAACCATAGGAATCTTCGTATCTTTAAGGCCGCGCAACGCACCGGACGCGCTCACCTGCAGACCATCGGAAATCTGGAAAACACCGGCGAGAAAAAGCAGTTTTACCGCAATTTCTTTCACCGCATTATCGTCCGTGTAGATGTGAACGATAAATTCCGGGACCGAAATCATCAATAGCGCCGTCAAACTCATGATGATGGCAGACAGACTGATGCCGATAAAGCCCAGCATACGGGCTTTTGCCGGGTCTGCTTCGCCTACCGCAAACCCAACGCGCGTTGTCGTCGCAATGGAAAGCCCCAACGGAATCATAAATGTCGTTGCTGCAAAATTGATGGTGATCTGATGCGCCGCCATGGGATTTACACCCAGTGACCCGATTATTAAAGCGACAACTGCAAACATGGTAACTTCAAGACAGAAACTGATACCGTTAGGAAGACCAATATGCAAGATTTCCCTGAAATAATGCCAGAGCGGCAGACGAAAATGATGAAACAGCCGAAACCGGCGGTTGTTTTCTGTTTGAAAGCTAAACAGGGCAATACATCCTACCATGACCCACCAGACGATGGCGGTCGCCCAGCCGGTACCAATAGCACCCAGAGCCGGCATTCCGAAATGCCCATACATAAACGCGTAATTACCGATAATATTTACCACTAATCCGATGATGGAAAAGTACATAGCCGGCTTCATGATTCCCAGGCCTTCGTTGAAATAGCGCATCATAAAAAAAAGCGTCGACGCCGGGATGCCCCAGGAATAAGCCCGGAGGTAGCCGCTGGTAATATCATACATTTTGGGATCGAGACCAAACATTTTCATGACCGGTTGCATATTTCGTAAAGCAAAGAAAAACGGAATCGCCAGCATGATGCTCAACCAGACTCCCTGCCAGAAAATTTTTCCAATCTCATCGTTTTTTTTCCCTCCAAAATGCTGCGCAACAATGGGATTGATGACCAGAATCACACCGATGGTAAATACAAAGAGCGGAGCGACCAAGGCACCGCCAATAGCAACGGCGGCTAAATCCCTGGCGCTCAGATTTCCCGCCATTACCGTGTCTGTGAAATTCATAGACATGGCAAGTAGCTGCGTTATAACCACAGGTGCACCCAGCTTTAGGGTTTGCACGGTTTCGGTCTTAACAGTTTGAAAATTTGCGGATGTTAGGTGCATAGTTGTACAAATAAAATCACATTTCACGAAAAACTATGTGGGCAAAAATGAATCTTTGTGCACACTGTGAATTTTTTTGTGCATGTTGCGGTTATTAGCCTGATTAATTCACAAATCTCTGGTCTTATCAGCCGCTTTCGCCGAATTGTCATTTCGAGTCAGGCGCAGGCCTGACTCGAAATCTGTAACTGCAACGATTCCAGCAAATAAAGATTTCTCATCCGGCAAAAAATGCCTGATTCGAAATGACAACATTTTTTGACTTTCCGGACAGCCGTGAAAGGATAATCCGGGCTACAGAACCTCATCAATTTTGGACACTGGTCTGGCAACAACGACTTTCCCTTCTTTAATGATAATCGGTCGCTGCAGCAGCTTGGGATGTTTGGTGGCAATTTCAGCGAACTTTTCAACAGTGAGGTTTTTATTTTTCAAGCCGAGTTCTTTGTATTCAGGCTCATTTGTGCGGATAAAATCCGCCAAAGGTTGGCCACTTTTTTCAATCAAACGGGCCAGTGCATGCGAATCGATGGATTTTTTCAGATAATCAAAAATTTCGATGTCACAATCCTTTTCCTGCAGATAAGCCAACCCCTGACGGCTTTTCGAACAACGGGGATTGTGCCATATTTGAACCTTGGCCATAGTTACTCCTTAATGTTTTCTTTAATTGCGCAACGCAAAGTTTTTAAGCGTTCCGACATTTTCTCCAGGAAGGAGGGAAATTTGGAAGAAAAACGACAAAACTGCAACAAGGTTTTTGAAATTTTCTTCCAAATTTCCCTAACTTCCTGTGTTTCAAGAATTGAGCGATTGTTCTACCAAATTCAATCAGACCTCATGTGTTTTCCATTTACCACGTTTGAACATAATCATTGCGACAATTCCAATCAATGATTCTGCTACAACAATGGCAATAAAAACTCCCTGCTCCCTAAATCCTAACTTTAGAGCGAGAATGTAGGCGACGGGGATTTCAATTAACCAAAAACAAAATAAATTTATTTTCGTTGGTGTTGCAGTATCTCCTGCTCCGTTAAAAGCCTGTATCATCACCATCCCGTAAGCATAAAGCACATAACCATAGCTGATAATTCGCAAGCAGTTGGTGCCAATGGCAATAACAGCCGGTTGTTTTGTAAACAGCCGAACTAAGAATTCGGAGAATGTAATAAAAAGCGCCGCTATGATTGCCAGGAAGATCATATTGATAACTCCTGATATCCAGACAGATTTTTCTGCACGTTCCGGTTTTTTCGCCCCGAGGTTTTGTCCAACCAGTGTTGCGGCTGCGTTGCTCATGCCCCACGAGGGCATTATCGAAAAAATAATAATCCGCACAGCGATCGTATAACCTGCAAGCGCTTCGCTCCCGAAGACAGCGATAATTCGCACCAGTCCAATCCAGCTTGACGTGGCAATGATAAACTGGCCGATACCACCGAGGGAAAGCCGCAGCAGACGCTTCATCACATCGAGTTGCAGCTTAAGGTGCCGGCGACAGATTGAAATCCTGCCTGAATTTCGTTGCAGCAAATAGAGTTGTAAAAGTACGCCTGTTCCCCGGCCAATGGTCGTCGCAATGGCGGCGCCCTTCACACCGAGTTCCGGAAACGGGCCAATGCCGAAAATCAGGCACGGATCGAGAAAAATGTTGATGAAATTCGCCAGCCACAAAACCCGCATGGCCACGGCAGCATCGCCCACACCACGGAAGATCGCATTGATTATAAACAACAGCATGATCACCACATTACTGCCCAACATCACAGCGGTGTACAACTTACCGGATTCAATGATGGCCTGTGATGCACCCATCAGCCGCAGCAGGTTTGGCGCGAAAAAAATCCCCAGCGCCATGATGGGCAGAGCAACCAGAAAGCCTACAAAAATAGCCTGTACCGCTGCAACCGCGGCGCCCTCGGCATCCTTTTCACCGGTTCTGCGTGCAACGATGGCCGTGGCCGCCATGCTCAAGCCGATACCGATAGCATATACGATGGTAAGCATGGATTCCGTGAGCCCAACCGTAGCAACGGCATTGGCGCCGAGTTTTGATACGAAGAAAATGTCAACGACGGCAAACACAGATTCCATCATCAGCTCCAACACCATGGGAATGGACAGCAGTAAAATGGCGCGTCCGATACTTCCTTCCGTGAAATCCCGTTGGGTTCCTGCGATGGACTCACGAATATCTTTCCAGAGTTGGGTCAGACGAAATTTAATACTCGTTCCGTATTCCGAAGAAATAGAAACAGTTTGTTCGTTTCTATATTGACTCATGATAGTTGTCTCAATTTTATATGATGTACCTCAGTACTCTAAACGACACTAATTGAGTAAGTCGAGGTAATGATGGTTCATTTATTGAAAAAAAATTGGAAGGAAAGATATTCGTTTTTAAAGCGGGATGCTCACCAGTAACTGATGAAATAACAATTGCGGTAATGAATTAACTTAAATTAGCCCTTAAACGCGAACATCAGCCTTCCATTTGCACACAGACGGTTTTTGTTGGTCGCACTAAAGTTCTCCTTTTTCGGTTATGGGTAAATTAAGTTGGCTATAGTACTAAAAATATTCTGCAAAGGCAATAAAAATTATTCTTTTAGTATCTTTTTTTTTGCTGCTCTCACCGCAGCCGCATAAGCGAACTCCGCCCACTTTCGCATTTCAGCAGGATTCTCAACCGCTTCGGCCGGAGCTTCATAATAGGAAAGCGAAACCTCTTTACCTTGCTTTTTATAGGTAAAACGTTGCAGTCCCCGCGACTCAAACTCAGTGCAATTTTCATCGTCAGCTTTCAGGTAAAGCAACTCGTCCATCACGATAGCAAACATGAGACCGTTGTGAAACAACCCGGTGCCGCCAAACATCCGGCGGGCAGTGACCGCGCCAAAAGGCTCCAATAATTCTAACAAGTGCTCAATAAATTGATTTTTCATTGTTTGCAGCTCCAATTTTTTCAGCATTTTGGGTTATGCAGGCTTGCTCAGGTAAGGGCTGTTTTTCAGACAAAAACGCCAGGGTAAATCTTTTGCTTTAGAAATTCCGATTCTCGGTCCACAAACAATATTTGTTTGCACATAGCAGGATTCAAGGTGAATGGATTCACCGACATTTTCTCCATGCTGTGCCGGATCGAAACCAAACGCCTGAAACAGCTTTCCGGGTCCATTGGTCAGATTTTTTTTCGCTTTTACCTGTCGTCTCTTGTGCATTTGTTCGAGGCCGGCTACCGGTTGAAGGGCACGAATTAAGACCGCACCGACGCCATTTTTCTCGGTTGTAAAGTTCAGGCAATGATACATGCCGTAAATGAAATAAATATAAACTTTGCCGTAGGTGTCCCTTAACATTGTACCGTACCGTGGTCGGGTGACCGCGTGAGAAGCTGCATCGTCCCGGTAGGCTTCGGTTTCCACAATGATACCTTCGCAACCGTTGTAAATCAACTTAACGCCGATGAGTGATTTGGCAATTGTGAGTGTGTCGCCGGCAAAAAATTCCTTGTTTAGTGAGGTCGACATAGACAGCTTTCTAATTGACAAATAAATCGTTTGCGCAAGTCTTGACGGATCGTTAAATTACTTACTTTCATGAGTGTCTGGTTGCCCTCAACACATCCTGAAAAAAAAGCCGGACTATTCTGGGTGTTTTTTTACTTTTTATGAAAATGAAACCGCATTAATCTTATGTGCCAGTATAATTTATCCTGCAATCATTTCCAACAAAAAAATTAGGCGGATTTAAAGACACACCTATCCAACCAATAGAAATGAAAAACAACCTTGCAAAAATAGGAATCATCTTTCTGCTTTTCGTTTGTTATCCGACGCTTGGAATTCCTTTTTCGGAATCCGCAAAGCAACAGCCGATTGTCCGGGTCGGTCTGGTGGAAGAGAGATCCGCGGTCAATTTTACGGTTCACGAAAAAATACAGTTTCGGTATAAAGACGGCACATTGGCCTCCATAATGAGGAACAGCGGCGATTGGAGAGTCGAGGCTGTAAACTCTGTGCCGGCCACAGTTAGATATTATCTGTCCGTTGGTGTGAAAAATAACCATGCGGCTGCAGAAAAGCTCATTGCGCTGTTGTCGCAAAAGGGATTGCAAGCCTACATAGAGGTTATTTCAAGAAGAAAATCGATTCATTTGCCGTACTACCCGAAAACGATTTATCGCGTGCTGCTTAAAAGTAATTTTGTGTCTGAAACGGCGGCAAATGCATATAAAGCAGAAATCGCGAAAAAAATCAATGTGGATGTCCTTAAAATTCCACAGGGTAAAAGTCAGGGCAAAGTTCGTTTCACTCATCTTCGTTCGAAGACATGGTTTGAATCTGCAGAGCCTGTCTTTATTGATGTAAATAACCTAGGGATTTCGGCTGTGGATGTAGGGACGGGGTTTCATTGGCAAACAACGCAAAAGAGGCGCTACCGTGGCAGAATCGAGTTTGTTTTAGATGACACCGGTGGAATTACAGTGGTCAATGAGCTACCGTTGGAAAGCTACTTGCAGGGCGTCATTCCTTCGGAAATGCCATCCTCTTTTCCGTTGGAAGCGTTAAAAGCTCAGGCAATTTGTGCCCGCTCGGAAGCGATCAATAAGATCGGGATTCGCCATGCGTATGCCCCGTTTGATGTTTGCGACGACGTCCATTGTCAGGTGTTCAGCGGGACCACCAATGTTAGCTCCCGAACAAATACAGCGGTGCGGGAGACTCGTGGTGAATTTATGATTTACGCAAACGAAATTGTGAATGCATTTTATTCAGGTGTCTGTGGCGGTCATACAGAAAACAACGAAAATGTCTGGAATATGGATGCGGAGCCATATTTGCGCGGCGTTGTGGATGGGAGTGTATCGTCTTTCCGGAGAAACTGGTCGCTGCAAAATGAAAAAGACGTTCGTATGTGGATTGAAGGTTATCCGGACATGTATTGCAATACGGCAACGAATTCTGTTCCACAAGCTTTAAACTATGGAAAGAAATATTACCGCTGGCAGGTTATCTATCCCCGGAACAAACTGCAGGCACTCATCGAACAAAAAACCGGTATTCGGTTTGGTCAACTTTTAGATTTAGTGCCGTTAAAACGCGGCGTCTCGGGTCGAATTATGGAACTTAAAATACACGGTACAAAGAGAAGTTTTGTTTTAAAAAAGGAGCTTCTAATTCGCCAAACCCTATCCGCGACCACACTTTACAGTTCCTGTTTTTATGTGACCAGAACAGGCCGGAAGAATAAACCGCCTACCACCTTTGTGCTGCATGGCGCCGGTTGGGGGCACGGGGTGGGCATGTGTCAAATAGGAGCAGCCAGAATGGCGCTCTCCGGATTGTCTTGCGAAGACATTCTTAAACATTACTATACAGGTACGTATCTTAAGAAACTTTATCATTAAAATCGTTAATTTTATATATTTTATCACGATATAAAAAATAGAGTTTCGGCAATGACTAAATTGCGATTGTAGTTTTAAAGAGAGTTCGCCAAATATTCAGGAAATTTTTTGTGCTTTTTGGTTATTAATAGTAAGAAAGAGTTACATTACATTAATAATATTTCACTTGACAGTTATACTTAATTTTGTGTATATATAAAACTATTATGTAGTCAATAAGATAGCTGATGCTATCGTTTCGATTACGGGAGCAGCATTTTTATGTTAGTCGCAGTTAGAGTTGACAGAGTGACGTTAGACGCCCACACCAACAGATTTGTTGTTATTCTGCGAGATGATATCAACAACAGGTGGCTACCCATCGTTGTAGGAAATACAGAAGCGCAGGCGATTGCCCTACAGCTTGAAAATGTATCCCCTCCGAGGCCGTTAACGCACGATCTCATTAAAAATTTGTTGGAGTCTATCGAAGCCAAGGTGGCGCGTATTGTTGTAAATGATTTGCGAGAAAATACCTACTATGCCCTGATAAGCTTGAAAATGAATGGCTATAATACGGATATTGACGCCAGACCCAGCGATGCTATTGCTTTGGCCTTGCGCATGCAGGCACCTATTTTTGTGGATGAAGAGGTTATGAACAAAGCTGCCGTCAGTGAAAAAGAGGATGAAGAACCCGGTGAAGAACGTGACGAAGAGCGAGAAACACCGATGAATCATCTGGAGAAATTGGAAATGGATATGCAAAAAGCAATATCCGATGAACGTTATGAGGATGCGGCGAAACTGCGTGATGAAATCAATGAATTGAAGAAGGACCGGGATAATTAATTTTTTTCATATTTTATAAATATAAGCGTGACTTAAAGTCATGCTTTTTTTGTTTTTAGCGGCAGCCATATAACGTGTTGCATTGGTATCCTAAAAACTTGCGCAACGATATCAAATCGATACAAGACTTCAAACTAAAATCCATCCGTAACCCGGGATTCAGGCGATCTTTTCCCCGTCGTGAAATTGATTCAGTTAGAGAAATCCTCTTTCAGCACCATTTTGACGTTCAGAGTGCCATTTCTTTTTTTGCTCACCGCAAGTTTTTCTAAATTGTCGTGTCTATTATTATAGCGATAAAAGTTTGAGTTGAGTAACATCCTATTTACAGAGCGCACATTGCAAGAGAAAAAAATCATAGCGAAAATTAGTGCTGGTGATCATTCTGCTTTCAAGGAACTGTTTGACGATTACAAAGTTGAGATATTTAACATCTGTTACCGTATATTGGGCAACCGTCAGGAGGCAGAGGATGTGACTCAGGATGTTTTTTTTCAAGTGTATAAATCCGCAAGCCGCTTTCGATTCGAATCGAAACTTTCTTTCTGGCTCTACCGCATTGCGGTGAATCTTTCTTTAAATCATCAGAAAAAGAAAAAACGCGCGCAGTGGTTCTCGCTGGATGTTTTGCTTGAAGGGATACAGGAAAATATAGAAAGAGCAGCAGTGTCTCCGGAGAGCGGGCCGGATGTTTTGTTGGAAAAAAGCGAAAAGGCGTTCATCGTTCAGCAGGCTATCGACGTATTACCCAAACAGCAACGGGTTGCTGTCATTCTGCATCGTTACGAAGGGCTTTCATATCAGGAAATTGCGGAAGTGATGGCATGCTCTGTTTCTTCGGTGGAGTCCCGGTTGCATCGGGCTAAGGTGAGTCTGGCAAAAAAACTGCTTTCCGTGCAGCAGGAAATATGATGCAACCGCAAGTTTTCAAACGTATTTTTGTCTATTATAGTAAAAGGTGAATATCAATGAAACACAGACAAGTTGAAGAAAAACTTTTACTCTATTTAGACGGTGACCTTTCGACCCGTGAGAAGGCTGCTGTTCAAAAACATCTTGCGCATTGTTCATCTTGCAAAAAAGACCTCGAACAGCTTTTCGAAATCTGGGAGGCTGAAACGGACCGGAAACGTGAGTATCCCTCTCCTTTTATTTGGACAAGGCTGGAGGCACGAATTGCCGAATATGAGCGAAACCAAAATCTCATTACCGATTTCTTTGAACAGTTTTCCGGGCTTGTCCGTCCGGTCGTGACTCTCTCGCTGTTCGCGGGCGGCATTCTGCTCGGCATTTACTTTGGGAGTATTCCTGCTTCGGAAAGCACTCAAAGTGTTGATTCCCAATCCGTGGCACAAGAACGGGAGCGTTTTTTCAATTCAATTTATTTAGATAGTTTTCGTGATTTACCGCCCGAATCGGTTGGTGGGGTTTATGTAACCCTGGCCTCCCAAAAGAACGGAGGTAGACCATGAAGAAAAATTTGCTCATCTGGGTAATCGTTCTGCTTACAGTCTTCAACCTCGCGGCTCTTGGAACGATTGCATACCACAGATTTCGTTATTGTGGAGAACGGCATCCTGAAATGAGACATCACCGGCAAGGTTTTCTGCATCGGGAACTCGCTCTCTCGGATACTCAGGAGGAGCAAATGAATGTGCTGAAGCAATCTTTTCATTCAAGTTCCAGGCCCACCCGTGCAGCGCTAAAAAGAAAAAGAGAGCAACTTCTTCAATTTTTAACAAACACGGAGACCGACATTGGTAAAATAAACAGTGTTCAAAATGAAATTGATTCCTTGCAGTCCGAATTGCAAAAACGGGTGATCGCTCATCTGCTGGATGAAAAGAAAATTCTCACCCCGGAACAGCAGTCTAAATTTTTCTCGATTATCCGGGAACGGCTGATGATGGTAGAGTCGCATCACGAGCAAAGTAACCTGGCACCAATTGATGAATAAGTGCATATAATAATTTTTATTTTAACGTAACTTTTTAGAGGAGGTACAAATGTCGAAACGAATGTTTTTTGGGGTAGTTACTGCAATCTTAGCGGGTGCCATATTTTTTATTGGAAATCCTGCAACTGCTCAGGGAGGAGGAATGGGAGAGAAACATGAAATGGGAATGATGCACAAAGGGATGAGATGTGAGCACCATGACGGCATGCAATGTGGCCGTATGATGAAAGGTGAACACCATGACGGTCAAGAATACTTCCTGGGAATGAAAGACGAATTGGGGCTTTCGGACGCACAAGTTGACAAATTGAAAGCGTTGAGGAGCGAGCGTGAAAAGCAAGCAATTCGCACCAAAGCGGATTTAAAAATTTTGCACATTGAGATGCACGATCTACTCCAACAGGATAAAGTTGATGTGAAAGCAGTTGATGGTAAAATTGGGAAGATAGGAGAACTGCAAACGAAAATGTTGAAAGCACATGTCCACACCAAATTGGACGCCAGAAATATATTAACACCAGAGCAGTTAAAGAAACATCAGGAGATGAAAGGCAAGAAAAAACATGGCATGCACATGCATAAGAAAGGCATGTAATGATCATTCCGCGGTCTGTGAGTCGTGAGAATGCAGAAGGTTCTGCGGTGTTTCAAGTGACGCGTGCGGGCCAGCGGTGAGTGTCTCTGGTAAAAAACACGCCGGGAATCACGGCTCAAGGCAAAAATAATTGCTGTCATATCGACATTTCAATGGGAAGAGGGTAGCCGTTTTGTTCTCTTCCCGTTGAAATTAGACCGGCAGGAAGACATGAGAGAGCAAGAGTGAGCCGAAAAGAGATTGGCTTCACGGTTCCGGCACGGGGTTTATGTAGAGGGTCCCTGCTCGGAAAGATTAAAATAGGTGATTTTTTTATGCAGATTTGTTCGATCGATTGCCAGCTCTTTCGCTGTTTTTGAGACATTCCAGTTATTCTTTTTCAATGTAGACAAAATATATTCACGCTCAACTTTATCTCTGAGATCCTTTAATGTAAGACCGGTTTCCATTTGAAAAGGCAAACGGGTTTTTGGTGAGTGAATTTGTGCCGGTAAATCTTTAACATCAACTTTTTCCGATGAACACATAATCATTAATCGTTCGATGATGTTTTTCAGTTCCCGGATGTTTCCCGGCCAATCGTAGGTGTGCAAAACAGACATCGCGTCTGCGCTGACCTGTTTTATGCGAACGCCGTTCTCTTGCGCGTATTGTTTTATGAAGGTCTCAATCAGAATGGGAATATCATTTTTACGGTTGCGCAGAGGCGGTGATATGATCGGTATGACGTTTAGTCTGAAGTACAAATCATCTCTGAACGTACCTGCTTTAACTTCTGCTTCGAGATTTTTATTCGTAGCCGCCAGAACGCGGACATCCACCTTGATCAGTTTTTGTCCACCGACTTTTTCAAACTCGCCCTCCTGGAGCACACGCAGCACTTTTGCCTGCACGTTCAGGCTCATATCCCCTACTTCATCCAGAAAGAGAGTCCCGCCGTCTGCCAGGCTAAATTTTCCTTCCCGTGTTTGATGTGCTCCTGTGTAAGCCCCTTTTTCACTGCCAAATAATTCACTTTCGATAAGCTCTTCCGGAATAGCCGCACAATTCACTTTGATAAACGATTTGGATTTTCTCGGACTGTTTTCATGTATGGCGCGGGCGATGAGCTCTTTACCGGTACCGCTTTCACCGGTAATCAAAACACGACCATTTGTTGGCGCAACCTTTTTGATTTGATCAAGGATTTCCAACATAGCGTTGCTTTCCCCGATCAATTCATAAGTACCGGTAATCTGTTGCTTCAGCCGCAGATTTTCCTGCTGCAACAAACGATTCTGCAACGCGTTTTTAATGGACAATAACAGCTTTTCTTTCGATATCGGTTTTTCGATGAAATCGTACGCCCCTTCCTTCGTGGCGGTGACGGCATTCTGCACGGTAGCATGTCCCGATACCATTATGACCGTTAAATCCGGATATTGTTTCCGGATGGATTTCAGAAAGGTCAGTCCGTCGATGCCCGGCATCATGATGTCAAGGATCATTAAATCGAAGGTCATTCCTTCCAGAAATTTCAACGCTTCTTCAGTATCTGCCGCGGTGCGCGCGGCATAGTCTTCTCCGCTGCAAATCATTTCTACGGAACGCCGGATGTTTTTTTCGTCATCGACAATTAAAATGTTGGGTTTATGCATTGTAACCTTTCTTGCTTCTACATGTGTTATGTACGATGCGTCTTTGACAGTGCGTCGCACCTGTTGAATTAGCCTTTAACCGAAACAGCTCCCTATGTCTTGTTATTTTGAACAATGGCGCCTTATGCTCAGGAATCTAGTCTATCCTTGTGTCAGACCTTTCGGTTCCGCTCAAGATGACAAGATAAATGTGAATGCTTCGTAAGTTTAACGCATTAGACGAACGGAATTTTAATGATGAACGTTGTTCCATCACCAGGGGAGCTTTGCAGAGAAATTGTTCCGCCATGTTCGATGATGATCCGTTTAACAATGGCCAGACCTAAGCCCATGCCGCTCTTTTTAGTGGAAAAATACGGTTCGAAAACCTTTTTCTGCAAATCCTCTGCAATGCCGTTTCCGGTATCTGAATAAATAATCATTGCCATGCTGTCTTCTACGGATGTTTGTAGCGATATCTGGCCGCGACCTTTTTCACGGATACTATCGAGGCCGTTGTCGAGTAAATTGATGAGCACGCGCCGCATCTTCTCATAATCGAAACTCGTTTCCAGGGAGCTGCTATGTAAAGAACAATTTACGTTCGGATAAAGTTTCGTCACGTCTTCTACCAGCTCATTTATGTCTCCGGGCACAATGTTCAGTTTTGGCATTTTGGCAAAATCGGAGAATTCACGTACCAGTGTCCGTAAGCTCTCTATTTCATCATAAATAATATCCGTACATTCGTCAAGGAGTTTTTGATAGGAGGCATTCCTGCCGGGATATTTGTCTTTGATCTGCTGCACCGTCAATTGAATGGGTGTGAGTGGATTTTTAATTTCATGCGCCAGAACGCGGGCAATCTCACGCCAGGCAGCCATTTTTTCCAATGAAATAACCTGTTCCTGTTTCTCTTTCAGAGTTGAGACCATTTGGTTAAAAGCTACAGCCACGTCTGCAATTTCGTCTTTGGTGGTTACCTGAATACGGGTGTCCCAATTCCCCTCTGCTACCTTTTGTGCCCCCTGAACCAGTGCTACCAGCGGATGCGTGATTTTTCTGGCAAAATGAATACCGAAACCGACTGACAAAGCGGCAATTGGCAGATAAATAACCAGGAAAGAAAGGATGAATCCGGATGCCAGGTCGGTCTCAAAAAAATTCAGGGTCTTGAACATCTGGTTCACTTTTATGACCTGTTTAAACATGTGTTGAAATTTCGGTTCAATCCGTTTCATTAAAACGATAAAGCCCGAATATTTTCCCCGTATATGAACCGGTGCAAATGCGAGTATAAATTGATTTCGACCAATTCCGTCAATTAATTGCGGAGTTGTTTTTTTTGATAACGGACTGAGGGACGTTTGAAACAGTGTTGGAAATGCCCAATCTGAATGTGCTGTTAGAGAATTCAGCAACTGTCCGGTTGTGTTATAAAAATTGAGTTTACAATTGTGTATCGTTGCGGTATCCGGACTTGTTATCGTTCCATTGGTAAATACGCTCTGTACCCAGTCGAGATTTGCCAGGTCAATGGCCAAAGATAGCGTCTCATGTTTGTATTTGGCAAACAGCTCCCGGGACAATTTTGTCGCTGATTCCAGTGCTTTTTCGACATTTTCATTATAGCCGACTTCGATGCTTTGTTGCAGCAAATTTTTAACAAGAAAATATGCGGGGAATACCGGTATCAGGGTTGCAATGAGAAAGGTTAGGATTAATTTTGTACGTATTCGTTTCATGGAACCAATTCATTCGGTTGGAACGGTTTTGAAGAGTACCACCGGGAAATATATTTCGATCCCTTCTTTTTACTTACGAAAAAGGAAACCAGTTTGTTAATATTCAGTTCAAAGCCGGTGGTTCGATTTTGTGATGCCACGGCTTCCTCTGTTTGGTTCGGGTCCATCAACCAGTCTGTGACTTTGCCTGCCTGGTGCGCAGAGATGGGAATGATCCCTACCCGAACTTGAATTATATATGCCTTTCCCGTTTTCATCTGCGTTTTGAACAGGAGATCTTCGGCGTGTATTTCAGTGCACATTTTTTTTACTTTTGAGAAATCAGAGTAAGCGTGCGCCAGGCCGTTTTCGCTGATTTTATATTTTTCTTCCCAAATATCGTATTCAATGGATTTCGAAATTAGTTTGCGGGCAATTTGTTTCCGGTTTGATTCAAGCAGTTTAATCTCCACCTGTATGATAGATGGCAGTCCGCTTTGAATGGTGCCAACGATTTTGTTTGAAAAAAGATTGACAAATTTTGCTGAGACTGCCAGGGAGTCGTTATGCAATTGGGGAACAATGCTTTGGATGCCTATTTTTCCCGAATCACCGCCTTGCAGTGCAAGTGCAGCAACCGGTGCATAAGCGAACAAAAAAGCGATGGAGAAAAAATTGTTAACAAATTTTCTCAAAAACTGTGCCCCAAAGAAATGTGAAATCGAACATCTTCATTGTCTATTTTTCTGAGAGGGAAAGCGAGATCAAACCTTGTTGTTCCCACCACTGGTAGTTTCACTCTCAAACCGAATCCCCAGGCTGCGTAGAAATCTTTCAATTTCGGTGTCTGGCCGGGTAGCCAGATGCCACCCGCATCAAAAAATATTGCTGCCGACGTTTTGTAGTATGGAAAATTTTTCTTGGAAAGCGGGAAACGGTATTCGGTGTTGGTTAAAAGCAACTTCGTTCCCCAGCCTTGCGGGGTGAGTCTTCGGTCTGCATAACCACGCAAAGAATTGGCCCCGCCGAGGTAAAAACGATCATAGAACGGTGCTTCCTTCGGGGTGTAGCCGCCTTTAAAGTGAAACGCAAATACCTGTTTGTCAACGGTGCGCTTGAAGAAACGGGCGTCAAACAGAACTTTTGCGAATTTTGTTTTGCTGTCAACCTGATTGGTGGATTCCACAGTGAAAGCACCCCAGAATCCGTTCAAAGGGTAAACCGGATTGTCTCTGAAATCTGCTGAGAGACCGAAAACCAAGGACTGAAAATCCGTTTTTTGTAAATTGCGTGCAATGTCCGGTGGTAGAATGTCCTGGCGGCCGCTTAGGTCGCCAATGACAAAATCATCCGGGTCAAAGGATTTCGACCGGTAAGCAACGAACAGATGTTTGAAGAGACCGCGGGTGCCGCCGAATTTTGCTTCAAATCCGCTAAAGTCAACATTTTGTTTAAAACGCTCAGTTTCAAAATAATGGATGAAATCCAGGCTACCGCCGTATAACTGTAAGTCGATATATGCCTTGCTTTTAAAAAGACTCGCGTTGTGGTACCATAGGGATAGTAAGCTAATGCGGTCACCGATGGTCCACTTCAGACCTAATTTGCTGCCATGACCGAAAGCATTGTCAAAGCGCAGACTGGCAGGAACCAGGTACCAGCCGTCCAGATCGCTGTGCCCACCTTCAAACTGGAAGTACGGCCATTTTCTTTCCTTGACCTCGATAATAACGACGATTTTACCTTTTTCGGACCCCCGACGGGTGTAAAATTCAACCTCTTTAAAAAAATTGGTTTGGGTTAATCGCCGGCTGTTTGCTTCGATCAATTCAGGTGTGATCGCACCTCCCGGCCGTATGGTGAGATATCGATAAATAACGTTTTCGCTGGTTTTAGTATTTCCGACAATCTCTATGCCTTCAATGGTGAGTGTTCGGGCCGGAGGTTGGCTCTGAGCGGAAAGAATTGAAGAAGAAAAATAAATAGCGAGGAATGATACCATAAGCAATCCTCGCCAAATGCAGGTTAAATTGCCCTGCATCCGTGTGAAAGGAATGGCTCCTTTTATTTGATGACAGATTTTTTTAACAGAAAATGTGTCCATGACGAGCTTAATTTAATCGAATCGCCTATTATGTGCAAGAAATAAGTTGTTGTACATTTGTCGTGCGTGAAAGGTGGAGCAATGTCTCAAAAACATTCGTGTGACGAAGCCGTGAGACTGATTATTCAGCCATCTGGAAACTGCTGAGAAGCACAAATTTTAGGGATTGTCTAAAATGCTCCGATTTGTCAGTACGATCCGGCTGTTGTCTTTGTGCGTCAACTTAAGCGCCCGGCTTGTTTCCCAAATGCCCTTTTTTGTCATTTGTTCTCTGTGAACTCTGTGGCAATTTTTTGTTCAATTATTGCCCGATTTTGAAAATAACCCTTGAGTTGACGCCTATGGGCGGTTGCCGGAGAGGAATCTGGCAAAACAATAATTTGTAAACACAATTAGTTGTATTACGGTTTGTATCGGGCTCAGATTTCTCTTCAGGCAACCACCTGATTCGAAATGACAATCTTTTTTGACTTTTTGGACAGCCTCCAACCGGTGGC
>CAYVXE010000047.1:24594-29964 GCA_964455375.1 uncultured Calditrichaceae bacterium | reverse complement strand
ACTTTCACCAGTGCGCGTGGCGTCGAAGCATCCACCACCGCTTCGATGTCGCTTTGCACACAATCATATTCACCGGATTTGAGCTTGCCAACGTTGATGACCATGTCGATTTCATCGGCACCTTGTTCAATGGCTTTTTCGGCTTCAAACGCTTTGGCTTCTTTGGATGTTGCTCCCAGGGGAAATCCGATAACCGTGCACACCTGGACGTCGCTGCTGCGCAATAAATCCCGGCACAATTTTACCCAGCCAGGATTGATGCACACCGAAGCAAAATTATACTGTTTCGCCTCGTCACATAATTTCACAATTTGTTCTTTCGTTGCATCCGCTTTTAACAACGTATGATCGATGAGTTTGGCAAAATCCGCCTGAATAGGTCCTAAATTCGGCCCGGCGCCCACCCTGCAGGCTCCGTTGTCGGCCATACATTGTACCACTCTGCTCCGACATTCGGGACAGGTCATGCACCAGTTGCAATGCGGCGCATGCAACGCAATCGTCTTTTGCGATGGTGTGCTTACAAGTTCGTCTACCACTTTATCTACAACACGGTTGACATTCATAGCTCATCTCTATTTTAAAAGTGATTCGTTAACATCCATTCCATCGATGACGCCCACAATAACGGCCTGCACCGGAATGTTTTCGTCCTCGAGCATTAAGCGTGCTCCGCTACCTTCTTTATTGACAAGCACGAGGTCATTGTCGCCGGCATTTACTTTGTCGAGAGCGATGAGTGAGGTGCCTTTTGGAGTTTGGGTGTCCAAATCGACGGGCTGAACCAGCAGCAATTTGTAACCTTCAAAATGTCTGTTCTTTTGGGTTGAAACGATGTTACCAATTATTCGGGCAATAATCATTGTTTGTGTAAAATTAGTTTAAGACGCACTGTTTGAGCTCATTGCAAAGTGCCTGTGATTCTTTTTCAGTTGGTGCTTCAGCAATGATACGAATAATGGGTTCCGTATTGGAAGCACGAACATGAATCCATGCAGATGGACGCAAAATTTTTATGCCATCGGTAAAATCCAGTTTTTCGCCGGCGTAACGTTCTTTAATTTTGATCAGTGCACTTGCCGCATCGAGATTTTTTAGTTCAACTTTGTCTTTGGTGATGACATAGTGTGGCAAGCTGTCGCTTAGTTCACTCATGGTGCCGCCAAATTCTGCCAGATGCTGCAGCGTAAGCGCGATACCAACCGGTGCATCCCGTCCTAAATGAATGTCCGGTAGAATGACGCCACCATTGCCTTCGCCACCGATGACCGCACCGATTTCACGCATTTTTTTTGCGACGTTGATTTCGCCCACTTTTGTACGAATAACCTTTATGCCGTGTGATTGTGCAATATCTTCCGTCATTCTTGAGGTGGAAGCATTGATGGCAACTGGTCCGGTTTTTTTACTTAAAATAAACTTCACCGCCAGAGCAAGGGTTTTTTCTTCGCCTAATGGAAGCCCCTTTTCGGATACCAGGGCCAGCCGGTCAGAGTCGGGATCGACGGCAATTCCTAAATCGGCCTGCTCTTTTTTGACGATTTCACAAAGTTCTGTGAGATTCTCGGGCAGCGGTTCCGGCATGCGCGGGAAAAGACCGGTGGCTTCACAATTTAATGGAATAATTGTGCATCCCAACTCATGCAACAGTTGCGGTACCATTTCAACGCCGGCGCCGCAAATGCAGTCCAGAACAACTTTGAATTTTTTTTCTTTGATTTTCGCTAAATCAAGATAGTCTAAATTTAAGATGGCCTCCAGATGTTCATCGACAGCTTTCGTGTAAGGCAAAACAATGCCGATGTTGTCCCATTCAGCAAACGTAAACTGTTTGTTTCGGGAAAGTGCGACGACGGTTTCTCCTTGTTCCGCATCTAAAAAAAGACCGTCAGCACCGATGAGCTTTAAGCCGTTCCACATGATGGGGTTGTGACTTGCCGTAATCATGATGCCGCCTTTTGCCTTGTGTGTTTCCACAGCTAATTGCGTGGTTGGCGTCGGGCAGACGCCAATGTCCAAAATATCACATCCCACCGATAACAATCCGGAAACGACGGCTTTTTTCAGCATGTCGCCGGAGACTCTCGAATCCCGTCCTAAAACCACTTTCCCGCCCTGCACATAGGTACCGAACGCCTGGGCAAAATTCAACGCAACCTCCGGGGTTAGTCCATGTCCGATTATCCCCCTGATCCCTGAAACACTGACCATCAATTTCGACAAGGTGCACAAATCCTCATTTTAGTTTTCATTCAAAAATTAAACTTAAAGATAACGTTTTTAAATAAATCATGCAAAACAATTTTTTTGTGAGAAATGATGTGTTCGTCTGTCAAAGGTTTGTTTCAGACTGATCTAAGGCATCTTTCAAATCTTTTTTTGTGTTCAGATTCCATAGGATGGATTTGTCCGGGATATTCATTTCAAGGATGATTTCCCGATGAGAATAGATGATCTCTTTTGCGGTTGAATTGGCCGGCACGGCAATGATTTCTGAAAACAGCGAACCCGGGAAAACAGTTGGATGACCTCTTTTCCCCTGAAACGCCGGAATGATAATCTTTCCCGGATACATCTCAAAAGCCTGACGAAGCTGATAAAAGACCTCCGGCTGTATCTGCGGCTGGTCTACAAGGCACAAAAAAGCCCCCTTTGTCTCTGGCGGTAGCCGTTTAACCCCGGCCTGAAAAGAAGAAAATTGTCCCAATCGGTAGTTTTTATGGATAATAAAATCGTCCTCTTGCAAATTCAGTTTGAGTATAATTTCATTGGCAGCATACCCCAAAACCGTAACGATGTGCTCGACGCCCGATTTTGTCAGGTTGTTTCGAATGGTTTGCAAAAACGAATTCTTGCCAAAGTTTACCAGCGCCTTGGGTTCACCCATGCGGGTCGATTCACCGGCGGCTAATATGATGGCGGATAGATGTGAAGCAGTCAAAAGATTAAAGGTCCGTTTTTAGTGATATGCTTGTAACATTTTTTAGATTGGCAAAGTCGTTGACATCCGTCCTTCATTGTATTATATTTAACTGATTTTACCTCTGTTCTGCAACAAAAAAGTGCATGCAGTCGTGAGGAATGATGAACAATTAAGTGAGTTTTTCGTGCAAGTTCCGGCAACTATCCTTTATGTTTTTGTTTTGAATGCAGCCTTTTCCAGTTCAATTCAATCACCATGTTCAAAGAATGCTCAGATTTCACATGTAATTCGCAACGCGGTTATGAGCGCTGATTCTTCTCTGTTGGAGTCATCGGTTTTGAGCGATTGGCGCGATTATCTGAAAGCTGCCGTCCAGGAACTGCCTTCAGAGTTACAACCCATTTTCCTGATTAAATTCGATCAAGATACGGATTTCAGGCACCAGTTGAAAACGATTATTGAATTGAATCGCAACTGGGAAAAGAAGGAAATACAACATTTTATTTATTACTATCGAAAAGAAAACCCGCCACCGGAAATTCTGTTGGGATTATTAGACAGTTATTTTAACGAGATCGCTCAATTGTTTAAACTGGACAAAATTGAAAAGATCCCCTACTGTTATGATGTGGATACTCAGAAAAACAGAGTCTACCCATTTGATGATTTACGGGCGGGCGTTGTTTCGGCAAATCCTTTTGATTTTGAAAATGTAGCCAACGCCATGTTTTATTCCATCAGTTCCCGACCGGCATTTTTCATAAAAGCGTTAACAAAAATGTATGGAACGTATTTTCAAAACCGTGCGGCCGCCAATGCCTACGATGACAAATGTCTTGAGATGATTAAGCCGCATAACTATGTGTCAGTGAAGCAATTATATCCGTTAACCGCCGATGCATTGATGGACCAGTTCTGGTATTCCACTTATGCGTTTACCTATTCCCTGGTTACTGAATTTGGCGAGGTAAGGATAAAAGAATTTTTGCAAGAAACCGCCTGTAGCCAGGGTTTCGATGCCTTCCAAATGTTGTTTTCACAGCATTTCCAGCAGTCAATTACAGATTTTGAAACCAGGTTTACGCAAGGGAAAACAGCAGACAAGTAGTCTATATTTAAAGGCAAGAACGTTTTGTTCATTCTGTGTGTAACGGATTTAAAAACAAGATATTAAGAATAGTACAATAAAATATTTGTGAGGTAAACCATGAAAAGGCGTACATTTTTGCAAACCGGTTTGGGGTTAAGTGTTACCGTTGCACTGGGCCGTTTTCCCCGCGTGGTACATCCGGCTGCGGTTAGAGGAGATGATTCCAGTGAAACAACATATCGGGTTGGTGAGAAAATATCGGCTGAAGCATTTGTCATCGATGCAGAGTTGAATCGGGTGCCATTGCTTGATTTGGTGCAGGAACGGGCAGATGCGTCTGTTATCGTTTTGTATATTTTTGGCGGCGGTTCGATTCACAGGCAAAAGCTCGGTGGTATCTGGTGTCGGGACTCTTTTGAAGATTTGCAAATACCGCGTTATTTACATCTTAAATATCAGGACGAAGCCGTCAAACTTTTGCCCGTAGCGGTTGCGCCGGTTTATGCAACAAAAAGTTACGGCTTGGAAAACCGCGTCTTCTTAGACCAACCGGATGATTCGGCTATTTTTAAAAAGAGTGCAGGAGAATTTATTGACAGTACGGATCAGGCATTTTACGATGGTTTTATTCCGGTGCAGCCCTATTTTGATTTGCGCAACCGGTTGCTTTTTAACCGGAGAAAAGATTTAGCTCCCGGAAAAGGTTACGGAGAGGTTTTTCCCTGGCAGGGTAAATTTCGGGCGAAAAATGAAGATCAGAAATACGGCGTGCCAACTGTTTGGCTGCTCAATGGTGATGGCGAGATTTTAGAAGCACCTTTTCATAGTAATCATTATCACGATGATCCTTTTGAAATTCACTACACTGTCATTGATGTGGACAAAGCTATCGAAAAGCATTTATAAAAAAGAATAGCCGACAGGTGAAAGTGTTGAGAAGATAATGCGAGGCTGTCCCCGAAAGCGTAGACCAGATCATTTTTAGGGACAACCCATGGAATTGCAGGTTATGGCACCGGACACTTCCCCATCGCAATTTGCAGGACGAATGTAAAGACAATGAGCCCAATGGTCAGCAAAATAATAGTTTTGGAGAATTGGTGCTGCATTTAGAGCATTTTGCTCCGTCGGTTAGCAAATTTGTTTTGTTTCTCTTTTATTTTATCGAAAAAGCTTTTGTCAACACTGGTGCTGATAATTAATTTCGAACCATCTGTTTTGACGTCGATGTCATTGAGCATATCAATGGCATCCCGGTCATCTGAAACCATAAGTTTACCCATGGCGATAAATCCGTTAAGCATATCCGCTACCAACCCGGCTTCTTCAGCAGTCGTGAAATTTCCATTAATATAAA
>CAYVXE010000047.1:8129-24494 GCA_964455375.1 uncultured Calditrichaceae bacterium | reverse complement strand
TGTCACGGATGCTTTTCCCGTCGTTATTTGCCTGGTGAATAACGGTTTTAATCCACTCTGATTTTCCTATCAAAAGGATATTGTTACCATAAAAAGTGAAGGCGGTATCGTCTTTTTCCGGGAGGTAGATATTTTGTCCCTCATAGGTTTCTTTGTCAATTGGGGCAGATTTTTCCTTTTCCATATAGGAAAGAAGTCGCTTTTTATCAAATTGTCCCTTAATAATTGCACCGCCTAACGTTTCTTTGTCATGATTCGGAAAACCGGATACCCAAATTTCGGAAATGTCTTTTTTGGGATCTAAACCGGTTTTGGTAACGAAGTCCAGATAGTCTTTATCATTTTCGTTTGCTTTCTTGTCCAGCTCATTTTGTAGTTCCGTGCCCATAGATGTTTTTTTCAACGCATCGAAATTGGCATAAAAAACCATTGCAGAGTTTTCGGGTAACAATGATAAATAGTCCTCTGAATTTTTAATTGCTTTTGGAACTTCATTTGAACCGTTTTCCGCGGTACACGCAGTTGCTAAAAAAATGAAACATAAAGTAATCGCCGTACAGTTTAAATTTCGCATTACAAGCCTCCTGTTCATTAGAAATTTTTTTTATTGAAGATGATCGTTGCTAATGAAAGCATCGCCGTACCGGAAAGGCAGGATGTCCACAGCGCAGCCCATCCTTCCACAGGTTTTCCCATCACCAGGTCGAGATTCATTTTACTGATTTCAAAAGTTTTGGGCAATGAATGATACAAGCCTTCAAGCAGATAGTAATAGATTTTGCTGGAAAGTACCGCATAAATTGCATCCTTTTGGATGAGAAATTGACCTAAAAAAAATACGGCAAATGCAACCATAATGGTTACGCCGGTGCTCCTGGATGCAACGCCCACAAGTACCATTACTGCATAAATGATGGCAAAGGCAACCATGACCATGGGGATGGAATACAAATACGGTGTGTACCAGATACCGGTTTTTATGGATAGAATCAACCAACTGCCTAAAATCAGGTAAACGACATTAAACGCCATGATCGACAAAGCGCCAAGGTAACGGCTCAAAAATATTTGTGTCCGCGATAACGGTTTTGAAATCAAAAGTTCAATATAACCTTTTTCCAGCATGGATGGAATGAGACCGGCTGTGGTGAAAATGGAAAGGAAGATTCCTCCTGTAAAAACAGTTGTGGCAATAACCGACTGAATGGTTACCAGAATTTTTTGCAAGTTCGGTTGATTAACGTTCTGTCCCATAATTTTTACCATGGACATGGCGCCGTTTATGACATCTACATTTAATGCAAACATGAAAAACAGATGCACCAGCGTCGATAGTGCGAAGAATGTCACAAACGTTTTTTTGGCCAGTGATTCGCGAAACGTGTAACGGATAATTGCCCAGGTTTTACGTAATGATTTCATTAGTCCACAACGTCTTTCTTAAGGGTTTCGATAAAGGTTTCTTCTAAACTTTGTTTGTGGGGGACAACGGATTTAATGTCGATATTTTGTTCGCGCAAATAATCTATAACCGCATTCATTTTCTTTTGATTGGCAATGGTCAACTGTACATAACCGTTTTGCAATTCGACTTTTAAGGAGAACTTTTTTAAATGCTTTTTTACATCATCATTTATCTCTGAAGTTTCGAAACGATACGTTTTTGACGGTGTTGTGAGTTCAGAGACTGTACCGGTTCGAATCAGCCTTCCTTTATCCAGAATGGCCACTTCGTCACAGATCATTTCAACTTCAGACAACAAGTGTGAGTTGACAAAAATGGTTTTGCCTCTCTCTTTCAGCTTTAAAAGAACATCGCGGATTTCTTTTCTGCCGATGGGGTCTACACCATCGGTGGGTTCATCGAGAAATAATATTTCCGGATCGTTTATCATGGCTTGTGCAAGGCCCAGACGCTGCAACATCCCCTTTGAGTATTTTTTAATTTTGGTGCCCTGCCACTTTTTCAGGTTTACCAGTTCCAAAAGTTTTTCCTGGTTACGTTTGATTTGAGCGAGGTTCATGCCCGAAAGTCTGGCGAAATAATCAAGCACCTCGCACCCTTTGAGAAACTCGGGGTAGCGATGGCTCTCCGGCAGATAACCTAACTTTTCTTTTACGGCAATGGTGTTGACAGGTTTACCCAGAAGAGACGCCGACCCGGATGTTTGATACAAAATGCCTAATAAAATTTTGATTAACGTTGTTTTGCCGGCACCGTTCGGACCAAGGAGGCCGAAAATGGTCCCCTGGTCTACAGAAAACGAAACATCTATTAATGCCTCGATTTTCCCATGGTTGAATGTTTTGCTAAGTTGAATCGTTTCTAACGCGAGCATATCAGAAATAGTGTGGCTTATTTAATGACAGTAAAGTTACGTTATATTTGTTGTTCAGGTTGCAAAATTATCTAAATTATTTATGAATGGGTTGAGGGTACTGTTTGTTCGGCCAATTCAAGAAGATAATCAAAGGTGTAGATGCCTTCATGGTGGTTGTCGCTCCATTTGAATTGCACAGCATACCTCCCAATGATTTCTGCTTCCAGAATAGTCAGGTTTTCCTGCAAGGCTTCCTTTTCTGACAAAACCCGTAATGGATTTTTGGGCAGGGGGTGATTTCTTAAGGCATTACAACTTGCGCAGGGACAATTTTTCCGCAATTCCTTTAAGTTATAAAAAGACTTTTGTCCATTGTCCCAGGAGATGGACAATGTACTCTCATTAGTTTTTTGTATATCGATGGGGAGCATGGTGCTTATTAAAAAATTTTAATAAATCCGAAGTTGACATATTTTTGCGGACGTTGTTTAAAGTCTTGAAGCAGCGTTTGAAGTTCGGTGGTCAAACTGCGGACATCATCATACAGTTGGTCATCGGAAAGAACTTTTCCAACGGTTCCTTCCTGGTTTTCAAGTTTTGCCAAAATGGCCTGTGTGCTGGCAAGGGATTTGTCTGCTCTCGAGGCTAAATCGTCAAACCGGGTAGAGACGTCATGGAAATTTTGAATGGATGATTCCATTTGGTCACGTTTTTCCAGGAGCATCTCGTTTAAATTTTTTGACATGCTTTCAATATTGACCAGGGTGTTTTCCAGGTGGTTTGTATTTTGGTTCACAGTGTTTGAAATTTCCCGTAAGTGCTGAATACTTTCTTTTAAATCACTTTGTGCTGTTTCGTCAAATACATTTGTTAAAACAGATTGGATTTGAGCCAACAATTCCTGTACTTGTTTCATCATATCTTTAGCTGAATAGGCAAGCTCGGACAAATCACCTTCAATAGTGCCTTCAATGCGGTCGCCGTTATGGAGATATTCAGTGGCGTTGCCCGGAATGATGTCTATAAATTTTTCACCAACCATACCGAGACTTTTTATATAAGCCCGCGAATCCCTCGGGAGTTTGAAATCGGGATTCAATTCTGCGGTAACAATGACATTCAAACCTTGCAGGCCAAAATGTTTGACCTTGCCAATTTGTAATCCTGAAAAACTGATTTTATCTCCAGGTTCCAACCCAGTAATATCCTGAAAATGCATATAAACACGATAGGAATTGGCTTTAAACGTGATGTTTTTTAAATACAGGAAGCCGAAAATAAAGATGATGAAAGAGATGAAAATAGCGATACCTGAAATAATTTCTTTGTTTATATTTTTCATTTATCGTAACTCCTAAATTGGGGCTTCTGATTTTTCAACTTCATCTATGCCTAATACGAAATTACTCAGCACGCGGTCTTTTGAATTAGCTAATTCTTCGACGGTTCCTTCAAAGTGGATTTTCCCATTGTGTAGAAATGCTACGAAGTCTGCAACCCGGGCGACACTATTCATGTCGTGTGTGACAACAATTGAGGTGACATCCAGTGAGTTTTGTAAATTTACGATTAAGTCGTTAATGGAATTTGCCCGGATTGGGTCGAGTCCGGTTGTGGGTTCGTCATAAAGTAAAATCTGTGGCTCCATGGCAATCGCTCTGGCGATGGCAACACGTTTTTGCATACCACCGCTCAGTTCTGCTGGATAATTTTTTTCAATTCCGAATAAACCTACTTGATTTAAACATTTTGTGACACGTTTTGTAATATCGGAAGGACTCATACTTGAATGTCTTTGTAAGCCGATACCAACATTCTCTGCTATGTTGAGTGAATCAAAAAGAGCTGCCCCTTGGAATACCATAGCCATTTTTTTACGAACAGATTTTAATTCACGATAGGCTAGTTCCGTCACGCAAATACCTTGTAGAAAAACACATCCTCCGTCTGGTTTCATAAGGCCCATGATATGCTTTAACAGCACGCTTTTCCCCGAGCCACTACTGCCGATAATTGCGGTTGTGTGCCCTTTGCCGATGGTTAAATTGACGCCGCGGAGCACTTCATTTTCTTCAAAACTTTTATATAAATTTTTAATTTCTATCATATCTAAAAATTGTATTTGAAAAGTACGAGTGCCGCAATTAGAAAATCCAGAAATAAAACCAGTAAACACGATACCACGGCGGCCTTGGTTGCGGAATTGCCGACTCCTTCAGCTCCGCCCTTGGAATTGAATCCCTGATAACAGGCAACCATTGTAATGGCGAAACCGAACAACAGGGATTTTGCCATGGGTAAAATAAAATCCTTGTTGTCGGCAAATGCTCTCGCTCCTTTGAAAAATTCAAATGTGGTGACATCCATAACCATAAGGGCTGCTAACCACCCCGCGATGACGCCAATAAATCCTGCAAAAACAGTAAGAACCGGAAACATCAAAATCCCGGCGAAAACTCTTGGTACAATTAAATATGACACCGGATTGAAGGCCAGTGTTTCCAATGCATCGATCTGCTCTGTGACTCTCATCGTGCCAATTTCTGCCGCAATGGAGGCACCCACACGGCCTGCCAGAACCAGTGAGGTTAAAACAGCGGCGAGTTCGCGCAAAACGCCTTTTTCCACTACAAACCCAATCATGTAAGCGGGTACAAACTGGTCAAAATTTTCAGAACTCTGGATGGATGTAACCATTCCGGCAAACGCTGCGATGTAAATAACGATGGGAATAGATTCGATGCCTATTCGCATCAATTGTTCACCGATTAAACTACTATACGTTTTAAAATCGCTCAGTGACTTAAACGTCTGCCATGTCAACTCGCCAAACGAACCAATGTGATAGAAAAACTTGCCGATTCGCCGGACTATATATTTAAATACAATGATCATGACGGATTGTATGTACTTTGTTTTTGCAAAGAAGTTCCCAATATTTTAAACAAAGACTATACGCATTATTTTAGAAAATCTCAACAGAAAATACATTCTTTATTTGAATTTACAATGGAGCGCCGAAGCCTCGTGTGTTTGTTTTATTCCTGAAAAGCAATCGCATCTATTTCGACGGTTACATTTTTGGGTAATGCAGAAACTTCTACCGTTGCACGAGCAGGTGGATCCTCGTTGAAGTAACGACCATAGATATCATTAACGGCCGCAAAATCTCCTATATTTTTCAGGTATATGGTACATTTAGCAATGTTTTTTAAGGACATCCCGGCTGCCTCAACAACGCCTTTGATATTTTCCATAATCTGCCGGGTTTGTGAGGCGGCATCGCCATTAACAAGTTGCCCTGTTTCCGGGTCGAGAGCAATTTGTCCGGATACAAATAAAAGGGATCCGCATTGAATCGCCTGTGAATAAGGACCGATCGCCTGTGGTGCGTTGGACGTCGTAATGGTTTTTCGACTCATTCGTTTTTCTTCTCTCTGTTTGATCGTTAGTAAATAGCTACAAAACATAAGGATATCTTTTGATTATTGCAAATTTTATTTTTGTTTTGATCGGTAAAAATGTTACCGATAATTCGCCATTATTGCAGATTTGTAACTATTATTATTTAAACTTACGGACATGGAATGCATTCTTCAGGGATTTTGATGGCAGTTTGTCAAAGTCCCTTTTTTTGTTTTCGCACCAGATAATCTTTCGACAACATATTCATTAGTTTTCTGAGGAATCCATGAGAACATCTAAGTGGTTTTTGATGCCTTTTCTGTTTTTCGTTTTAATAAATGCAAATGCCAACGCACAAAATTTTTTATTTAAACATCCCCGTCAAGGCGGATTTAAATTTGTAAAAAACGATCGGTACGATTTTTCCAACTGGCAGCATTTTACCGGCAGTGGTATCGTGGCTGTGGGTTTCTATCGTATTTTAAAAAAGCGCCGGGTTAAACATGCTAAACTAAAAGCCGGCTTACTGGCAAGTACGGTTGGGCTCCTAAAAGAGTGGGAAGACGGCTACCGGGAAGGATGGGGCATCCACGATTCCGTGTTTAATCAACTGGGGATTCTTTCCTTTTTACTTTTCCAAAATGTCACGCAATTTACTTTTACCGTTATGCCGGTTATTGCCGGTGCAGAGGATTTCGGGTTTGGTTTGCAGTTTTTCAGGACGTCGGAAATGCCTTATTTGCGGACATCTTTTGGCGTCTTTCTTGAATATACTAACCATGGAAGAACCTGGGTCGGCCTCGATTCTCATGTTCGTTTATATGGAAACACGACTCTGCGCTTTGGTGCTTCCATGATTAATCTGCAAGACCCCAACCGGTTTGAGTTCCGCCCAAATATCGGACTTGGCTTTCATCTTTTTTAGCGAGGAGGAGGACCTGAAGGGCGCTTTGTTGTGTTTTAGCGCCCTCAGCCTTTTAAAACTCCAATGGTTAAAGAATAAATCGCCGATAAATCCCACTAAGTTATCCCCTGCCGATAGCCTTTTAAAACAATCCAATTTCTTTTCATTCATTTAATTCTTGACTTTCAAGGTTTTCTTTTGTAATATATGGTGAATATTAAATCACCTTATCATTAAGTTCACCATAAGGTGCGTCTTTTCATATAAAATGAAAGGAAACCGTTATGCGACCGTTAACTGACAAACAAAAGAATGTTTTGCGGCTCATTGCCGAAAAAGTCAAAGATGTGGGCTACCCGCCGACGTTGCAGGAGCTTGCCGATGCGCTGGGTGTGCAGTCGAAGAATGCGGTGCTCAAACATTTGAATGCCCTGGAAAAAAAAGGCTATATCGGCAAGCGTGAAGGGGGTGCGGCCCGCGGCATTCGTATTCTGGAGTCCATGGGATTTCTCGACAGCCCGGACGTCAATAGTTTGCCGTTGGTGGGGTCGGTACCGGCTGGTTCGCCGTTACTGGCGGAAGAAAATGTCGAACGTTACGTCAGTATTCCGAAAGATCTGCTGCCGGCCAAAGGCGAATATTTCGCTCTGAAGGTGCAGGGTGACAGCATGATCAATGCCGGTATTTTCAACGACGATCTCGTCGTCGTCAAATCTACCAACTCGGCAACCAACGGTGATATCGTGGTCGCGCTAATCGGCAATGAAACCACAGTGAAGCGGTTTATTTCCACCGGCCGCAAACGTTATCTGAAACCGGAAAACCCGAAATATCCCGATATTTATCCCACGGAAGAGTGGTCGGTGCAGGGAAAAGTGGTGGCGCTCATCCGTGAATCGATAGCGTGAGCGGAGGGTGTCAGGCAATAAGGGTATAAGGTATAAGGAAATACGGGGCGATGGTGTCAACCTCTTTCCTTATATACCCATATCCTTTGTACCTTATATTTGTCCCCTCACTCACACTTTGAACTCTGGCTTTTGATGATAAACGTAAATTCTACCGGGTAACAGGGGGTATGTCGCACGAAGAAATCTTTGAACCCATTGAAGTCATTACCTTTTTTGAACAGGGGAAACTGCATCCGCTACGGTTCAAGTGGAAAGGGCAAGTATATAAAGTTTCGCGGGTGAACAGCAGTTGGTCGGTGCAGGAGGGACTGAACCGGCATTACCACTTTTCCGTGACCGCCGGCACCCCGGATTGTTTTGAGTTGGTTTTCGACGCCGAGGATTTTAGCTGGGAGCTGGCACGGGTGTATTTGGAAGGGTGATGAGCCCCGGAGTTCGAGTTTAAAGTTTCCCAGATTCTTCGCAGCTTTGTATGAAAAGGTTGACAACTTTTTCTTCATGATGCCTTGAATTTTATAATCTTTTTTTGTTTGTTTGTGTATCTCACTATAATTTATAAAAGTTAATTATTAGTCCAGAGCGATGAAAATTCTTTTTGATGTCACTGATGAAGATGTTTTAACGATAAAGGCAGCCAGCCGTTGGGCAAGTGCCTACTTAAAAAAGAACGTTACGGAGTCAAATATTTCCTATCTTATTCAATATGGGAAGGTTAGAAAAATTCGGGAGAATGGCTCAACATGTATTAATAAGGATGAATTGAAAAAATATTATGATTCCTTTCATGGAAAAAGAGAGGTAAACTGGAAAGAGAAATTAGGGAAAGATCTCAATTGGCATTTGTCTTTTGATTATTTACGGGAAGCTGATACCACAAAACATGTTCACAGACTACATCCTTATAAAGGTAAATTCATTCCGCAATTAGTTGATTACTTTATTAATGACAAAACGGATGAGTTTAAAAAAGAAGTTTATTTTAAACCCGAGGACATCATCCTCGATCCATTTTGTGGGAGCGGAACAACTCTGGTACAGGCAAATGAGCTGGGCATTCATGCCGTCGGAATTGATGTTTCAGAATTTAACACAATTATTTCCAATGCGAAAATTAAAAAATACGATTTTTTAGATTTAGGACAGCAAATTAAACATATTACACGTGCTTTGAGAGAGTTCGTTGCTCATTCACATGCAATCGAGTTTGAACAAAAATTGCTCGAAAAACTTTATGATTTCAACTCCCAGTATTTCCCCAGTCCCAAGATAAAATTTATATTCAAAAGTGGAGAGATTAATGAAAAAGAATATGGCAGGGAAAAAGAAAGGGAATTTATCCCCATTTTCGAAAATTTAGTAAAAGAGTTTAAGGTGAATTTAAACCAGCAAGCAAGTGATTCATTTCTCGACAAATGGTACTTCCCCTCTGTAAGAGAAGAAATAAATTTTGTTTTTGAACAAATCAAGAAAGTTGAAAATCCCAAAACGAAAACGATCTTGTCAATTATTTTAAGCCGTACCATTCGCTCGTGTCGGGCAACGACGCATTCCGATTTGGCGACGTTGAAAGAGCCCATTTTTGCCACGTACTATTGTACAAAACACAAAAAAATCTGCAAACCGCTTTTTACAGTTACCCGCTGGTGGGATACCTACTGTAAAGATACAATAAAAAGACTTGCAATATTTGACAATTTGCGTAGCGGTACTTATCAACGTTGTTTGACGGGCGATTCCCGAACAATTGATATATTCGCTGAACTGGAAAAAAAGAAACCTGAATTTGCAAAAATGGCAAAGCGTAAAAAAATCAAGGGAATTTTTTCAAGTCCACCTTATGTCGGTTTAATTAACTACCATGAACAACATGCTTACGCATACGATTTATTTGGATTTAAGCGAAAAGATGAACTGGAAATAGGACCGCTGTTTAAAGGACAGGGACGAGAGGCCAGAGAATCCTATGCCGAGGGCATATCAAAGGTACTGCGTAACTGCAAAAAGTTTTTGGCCGATGATTATGATATTTTTCTGGTAGCAAATGACAAATATAATTTGTATCCAACAATTGCTGAAAAGGCAGGCATGCAAATTGTAAACCGATTTAAAAGACCGGTGCTGAATCGAACAGAAAGAGATAAAGGGGCCTATTCGGAGATTATTTTTCATTTGAAGGAGCAATATGACCGTAGACGAGAAAAAACGATTAATAGCGATTCAAACCATCCGAGTGTTGAAATCAAGGCTTAAAGCTTTTAAAGAAAAAGTCGAAACCTCGACTTCCGATGAAAACAATCCTTTCCGTGAAGCTTTTCTAAAAGCATTTGAAGAAAAACTTAAGGGTAAAGTTAAAGACAGCCATGAACTTCAAAAATTAGCGAGTTGGCTACATGGAAGTAGTGGCGCTTTAGGTGTATCATTTTTTGAAAAAATTGCCAATGAACTTTGTGAGGGCCAAAAAATAAAGTCCAAAGATCTTGATCTAAAGATTTCACAAAGTCAGATTGCGGAAATCGGGAAAATTATTCAAGAGTTGAATGATGGGCGAACCAAGCCGAATCTCAAGAAAGAAAACAAGCGAATTTTTTTCTGTGACAAAGAAGAGCTTAGCCCGATACAAGAGTTTACTTTTGATGTTTTTTGTGAGAACGATTCAGAAATATTTGCAATTGAATTAAAAACGGTAAAACCAAACAAAGGAGAGGGCAAATCTGAAAAAGAAAAAATTTTGAGGGCGAAAGCGGCCTTGAAAAATATGTATCCAACAAAAGGGATCAGGTTTTATCTTGGTTTTCCGTTTGATCCTTATTCTTCCGAAAAAACCGGGTTTGACAAAGATAAATTTATCAAAAACACGGTTGATTTTAACAAGTTTTTTGACAAGAAGGAGATTTTATTGGCGGGTGAACTTTGGGAGAAATTGTCAGGAGAAAAGAAAATGATGACAATGTTGCTGGAAGTAATCGGGAAAATCGCTACTACTAATTTTGAAACAAAATTCGCGATGCTTTTAGAGAACAACAAAAAATTAAAACACGATCCAACCGCTCGGGAACATTTTAAACAACAAATGAAGGACTGGCATCTGCTTAGACCGAAAGAAGAAACATTTCTGGAAGACTATGATAATCGAATCCCTGAATTACAAAAAGTATTGCGCCGTGTGGTTTTTTTTAATGATGGCAAATTCAATGATGAACGTGAAACAAAATTAGAACCGTATTTGAAGGAAAATAAAAAGCAAACAAATAATTTAGTGCAGAAATGAGCATATCGAAAAACAAAAAAGAGCAAGTAAAAGCTGTACTAAAAACCAACCTTAGGAAAAAATTTCAAAGCTACAATCCTGAGCCTTCAAAAATGCCTTTCCATACGAGGCTCCTTGGAAAAGATCGTTTAGCGCTCTTCTCTTTTATTCATTCGCTAAATACAAATTTTGGTACAAGTATTTTTGAGCCGGTCGCTATCACTTTAGCAGAAAACAATTTCAAAGAGGCAAAGTCGCACCAAACTGCCGGAGAAAATATTAGTGAAGAAGCACAAAAAGTAATTCAGAAAATTATGGATGACTTGACTACCGCTAGAACAACACCTGACAAAAAAGCCGAAATTGAAGCTATTCGACAAGTATGCAGAAACGGGAAAATGAAAAATGTTAAACCAACAAAAATTGACGTATTTTTGAAAAGCAAAACTAACGAATTGTATCTGATGGATATAAAGACGGCCAAGCCAAATGCCGGCGGATTTAAGGAGTTTAAAAGAACTTTGTTAGAATGGGTGGCAGTCGTCCTTGCTGACGACCCAGGTCTAAAAATTCACACCTTCATCTCCATACCTTACAATCCTTATGCCCCGAAACCTTACAGTCGCTGGACAATGAGGGGGATGCTGGATTTGGATAATGAACTAAAAGTTGCCGAAGAGTTTTGGGACTTCTTGGGTGGTGAAGGCACTTATCAGCAATTATTAGACTGTTTTGAAGAAGTCGGAATTGAGCTTCGTCCTGAAATCGATAAATATTTTCGTAAATTTGTGTAGGAATTTTGACCATGAAGCAAAACAAAATAATTTATTCAATTAACAGTGAAGACGTTCAAACGGTTGCCGGGGAAGAGTTTGGACGAAAACTCACCAAAAAAGAAATGATGTTTGTTGAGGATAGGCTGGGCGACTATTTAGATTGGTATGGAGTGATTCTCGCTGCCTTGAAAGATCTGCCCCAGCAAGGATTTCTTCTCTTGAGCAATGAACTCACAAAATAGACTTTTCAACCCAGAGCATAAATATAATTCCCAAATGATCGCTCAGCAACGCGAACCCCAAGTTTCAAAAAACATCCTCTACATCGACGCCGATGCATTTTTTGCCTCCGTTGAACAGGGATTTGCCCCGCCGCTGCGCAACCGTCCGGTAATCGTCGGCGGTACGGAAGAGCAGCGCGGCGTGGTGCACACCGCCAGCTACGATGCGCGAAAGTGCGGCGTGCATGTGGGTATGCCGCTGAACCAGGCGAAAAAGCTGGTGCCGAAAGCCGTCTTTCTCAAAGGCAATTTCGAGCACTACAAAGCGGTGTCGCGGGTATTTCAGGACATCTACTACCGATTTACGCCTGCTATTGAAATGACGTCTCTGGATGATGCTTATCTGGATTTGACCGGTACGCTGAAATTCCACAAATGTACCGCAGAAGAGATTGCCCGGGAAATTCAGCGACAGATTTATGACGCCGTGCACGTAACGGTATCCTGTGGCATCGGCACGTCCAAATATGTCGCACGGATTGCCTCGGGTCAGCAAAAGCCCAACGGTGTGACCGTCGTGAGACCGGGGGAGGAGCTGCCGTTTCTTTATCCGTTGCCGGTGGAGGAACTTCCCGGTATCGGCCGGGCCGTGAAAGAGCAGTTGCACCAGCTCGGTATTTTCACAATCGGTGACCTGGCCAAAATTCCCAAAATTCTGCTCATGCAGCGGTTCGGAGTAAATGGTGAAAAGTTCTGGGAACTAGCCAACGGCATCGACCGGCGGGAAGTGAAGCCGCGCATTCTGCCAAAACAGATCAGCCGTGAAACCGGCTTTGAGGAGGATGTGTCCGACATCGAACTGGTGCGCGAAGTACTGCATTATCTCACAGAACGCATCGGAAAGAAACTGCGGGAAGAGGGGCTTGTTATCCAAACCGTCACCATCAAAATGGAATACTCCGACCGGAAGCGCTATGTTCGGGCACGCAGTCTGCCGGAGATGACCGACAGCACGGATATCATTCACCGCATGGTGGAGACCCTGCACAGCGAAACGCCGTTTCGACGTTTGCGGGTACGGCGCGCCGGACTGGTGGTTTCAAAAATCGATTACAAAAATTGGCAGGGTGAGCTTTTTAACGAGCGCAGTCGCCGCCAGTCGCTGGAGACGACGATGGATGAAATCCGCCGTCGGTTTGGTTTTACGGCCATCATGCCGGCCAGCATGGCGAATCTGCAAAATCACTACCGCATGGAAAAAAGCGGTTATGTGTTACATGCACCGGCATTGACCCGGTGAAACGCATCCGCAAGCGATACATGAACAAGGTTTCTGTGGAAAAATAAGGTGCAGTTGCCGAAACGAATTTCAGGTGCGGCAAAACCGTCACGGCATAGAATACGGATTGGACAAATTCTACCAGCCAGAACTATCACAAATTAGAGGGTTTTCATGACGTCAAACGCTTCTGAACAGGTTTTGTCGATATCGTCTTCGCTATGCGCCAGGGAAACAAATGCAGCTTCAAATTGCGATGGTGCAAAATAGACGCCGCGTTTCAGCATCTCATGGAAATAGGTTGCATAGCGCTGGGTGTTTGACGTTTTGGCCGATTGGAAATCGCTGACTTCATTTTCCGTGAAATACATGCAGGACATGGCGCCCACCCGGGTTTGAAAAATTGCTACGCCGGCATTGTCGGCTGCTTCCTTCAGGCCATTGCTTAGTTTCGCCGACAGGGTTTCCAATTTTTCATAGCTGCCGGGTTGGTGTAGAATTTTCAGGGTTTCGATACCCGCGGTCATCGCCACCGGATTTCCAGATAACGTTCCTGCCTGATAAACCGGTCCCGCCGGTGCCACCAGTTGCATGATTTCCTGTTTGCCGCCATAGGCACCCACCGGAAATCCGCCGCCAATAATTTTTCCGAAACAGGTTAAATCAGGGGTGATGTTGAACAGGGATTGCGCACAGCCGTAAGCAACCCGGAAACCCGTCATCACTTCATCAAAAATGAGCAGTGCGCCGTGTTTTTGAGTAATCTGCCGGAGCCCTTCAAGAAAACCCGGTTGCGGCGGAATAACTCCCATGTTGCCGGCTACCGGTTCGACAATCATTGCAGCGATTTTTTCGGCATGAGCGTCGAACAATTTTTCCACAGATTCCAGGTCATTGTACCTGGCTAACAGCGTGTTGCCCACGGTTTCTTTGGGAACGCCCGGGCTATCCGGCAAACCGAGTGTGGTGACGCCGGAACCTGCCTGCGCAAGCAGCATATCTGCGTGCCCGTGGTAACCGCCTTCGAATTTGACGATTTTATCCCGCTTCGTGTAAGCGCGGGCAAGCCGCAACGCACTCATGGTCGCTTCCGTGCCTGAGCTTACGAAACGTACCATGTCCACCGATGGCACCGCATCGACGACCATTTCTGCCAATTGGGTTTCAACTTCGGTTGGTGCACCGTAGCTTGTTCCCTTTGTAATGGCTCTTTGCACAGCCTGCACCACTTGCGGGTGAGCATGCCCGACAATCATGGGGCCCCAGGAACCGACGTAGTCGATGTATTTATGGTCGTCAACGTCGTAAAGGTAAGGTCCTTGCGCTTTGGAAATAAACAGCGGCGTTCCGCCCACGCCTTTAAATGCTCTGACAGGACTGTTGACGCCCCCCGGCAAAACTTTTTTTGCTTCCCGAAACAGTGATTCAGATTTTGAAAACGTCAATTGTTCACCTCAGTTAGATTCCTGAAAATGTTTTAGCCAGCTAACCACAAGGCGACATCTTTCGCATGATAGGTTAGAATCAAATCGGCACCGGCTCTTTTTATGGACGTGAGAATTTCCAGGGTCACGGCTTTTTCATCGATCCAACCTTTTTCCGCAGCGGCTTTAACCATGGCGTACTCACCACTGACATTGTAGGCTGTCAGGGGTAAGTCAAAATGTTCTTTGATGGTCGTAATGACATCCAGATATGAAAGCGCCGGTTTTACCATGAGCATATCCGCACCTTCGTGGACATCTAACTCGGCTTCCCGGACGGCTTCGATGACGTTTGCAGGGTCCATTTGATGTGTACGGCGGTCTCCGAATTTCGGGGCAGACTCCACCGCATCGCGGAATGGTCCGTAAAAAGCAGAGGCGTATTTTACTGCGTAGCTAAGAATGGGCAGTTTTTCAAACGCTGCTTCATCCAAACCCTGCCTGATTGCGCCGACCATGCCATCCATCATGCCGGAAGGAGCAACCATGTCAGCACCGGCTTTTGCGTGAGAAACCGCTTGTTTCGCTAAAAGTTCTAATGTTGCATCATTGTCCACATAATTGTCTTTGATGACGCCGCAGTGGCCGTGGTCTGTGTATTCGCAAAAACAAACATCGGTGATGACCAAAAGGTCGGGAACGCTCTCTTTTACAGCCCGCACAGCGGTTTGAATAATCCCGTGCTCGTCGTAGGAATCGGAGCCGGTGGCATCTTTTATCTCTGGAAGTCCAAAAAGTATGATTGCCGGGATGCCGAGATTCTTAACCTGATTAGCTTCCTCAACGAGTTGTTCCACTGAAAATTGATACTGTCCGGGCATCGATGTGATGGGCGTCTTTGCCGTGTTTCCGTGGGTGACGAACATCGGGTAAATAAAATCGTCCACACTGAGTTTTGTTTCGCGCACCATGCGACGAATTTCTTTGGAATTGCGCAAGCGTCGCGGCCTGAAATATGGTTTGTACATGGTTCTTTCATCCGTTTTTAGATTGTGGTTGTCAGTTTTTTATCTTGACTCATTTCCCTGTTATCGGGTTTCTGTAAATGGGTCATCACCTTTTGGGTTACTTTTTCCGAGTTTACAATACAGTCACCCACGGAGATTCCTTCCCGGTAATTACCCGAGATGAAAATCCCCGGATGGTTCGCTTCAAAGTTGTCAAGGGTTGCTATGCGGGATTGATGTCCGATTTCATATTGCGGAATCGCTTTTTCCCAGCGTTTTATGCGTATGACATCCGGTCTGCCTTTGAGATTTAAGATAGCGCCGAGTTCCCCGAGTACGGTTTTCGATAACTGTTGATCATCCTGTTCCAGCAATTGCGGTTGCCGCATGCCGCCCACAAAAGTTGTTAAAGCGATGCCATTCGCAGGAGCCCGGTTCGGGAACAGAGTCGAACTCCAGATGCAGCCCAAGATTTTCCGGTTCTCAACCTGTGGCACCAGAAAACCGAATCCGTCTAACGGTCTGCACTCCGGTTGTTGTTTGTAGCCCAAAAACACCATGGCGACCGGTGGGTAGGTTATTTCTTCCAGTCGTTTACTGACAGAGTCGTTCAACGGTTTTAGAAATTTTGACGTCACAAAAGCCGGTGTGGTAAAAACAACACTCTTCGTTTTTACCTGTTTCTTTCCATCGGGAGTGGTAAATTGTACGGTGTAAAAATGGTCGGATTCAGCAGATGGAAGTATCTTCTCAATTGTACAGCCGGTTTTAACATAAGGTCTTAATTTTTCTACTAATCTGTTTGTGATTTCCCGCATGCCGTTGTGAAAAGAGAAAAGCTGGGCTTTCGTTTTGTCGGTATCGCCCCTC
>CAYVXE010000047.1:0-8029 GCA_964455375.1 uncultured Calditrichaceae bacterium | reverse complement strand
CATGCCGTTGTGAAAAGAGAAAAGCTGGGCTTTCGTTTTGTCGGTATCGCCCCTCTTTTTTCTTTCCTTTGCACCTTTAATGGCGCCTTTGATCAGGCTGCCGTAATTTTTTTCGAGAGCATAGATTTTAGCGACTGCGCTTCGCACGCTCAACTTTTCCGGATCACCTGCATAAACCCCGGCAATGAACGGATTGATGGCATAATCGAGGAATTCCTGCCCCAGTCGTCTTTTAACAAATTCAGCAATGGTTTCTTCCTTGTCCTCCGGTGCGGCTGCTATGAAAGGCTCGGCCAGCAGGCGAAACTTCGCTTTCCATGAAAATAATTTGGACGATAAAAAATTTGGCGGACTCATGGGTAATGCCTGGAGTTTACCGTCGCGAAGAATATAGCGCCGGCTGGCGTTTGGGTTGGCATTGATGCGTGACTCCTGTAACCCGATCTCCCTGACAAAGTCCCGAATAGCGGGTGCTGTATCCAGCGTACTGTTTGGGCCGCAATCCACTAAAAAACCGTCTATTTCTTCCGTGAGAATGGACCCGCCGAGGCGTGTGTTTTTTTCCAAAAGCAGGACATCGAGCGGTGCTGTTTGCAGACGGTAGGCAGTGGCAAGTCCCGAAATACCGCCGCCGATTATCACAGCATCTTTTATATCAGATTGCTTCATCATTCAAATTATCTTTTATTGAGTCCCTGCTTTTTTCGATGCTTCGCTGGTTTCCCAACAAACCGCTTCTGTGATGAATTCGCATTGATGGCAGCGGCAGCTTCTTTCGTTCTCTGAAAATTTTCGTAAATTCGTGTAGCGGAAAATACCGGACCGTGTTTTGTTGTTGGTTTTTGGTAAATCGATTTGGGAGACCGCTGCTTCTGCTAAAGCCTCTATGAACAAGGGATGTGAGTTTAGTCCGCCGGAAACTTCAAAGTGTTTGATTCCAAATTCTTTTGCTTGCTCTCTGAATAGAATATTGAGTTCGAATTCAGTTTCGATGTGGTCTGTAACAAATGCCACCGGAATAATGAGAACCGCAGAATGTCCCTGATTTGCCAATTCTTTTAGTTTGTCCGGAGTGCTTGGCGTAAGCCATTCTGCCGGTCCGACTTTACTCTGAAAAGCCACATGAAACGGATAATCATGTTTTCGGAATTTCATGATTTGTTCAACGGTTGAATGGATCAGACAACAATATGGATCCCGGCGTTTTTTCATTTCCTGCACCGGTGTGCCATGCGCGCTGAAAACAAATTGAATTTTGTCTCTGACCCCCGCTGGAAACCGCTCCAGTGTTTCATCGATACGTGCACTGATGGCCTGAATATATTTAGGGTGCGTGGCGTACTCATATACATACGAGACCGGCCAGGTAGGAATTTCTTTTTGCTGCTCCAAAAGCCACCAGTAAATCAGGGACGAGCCGGTGGTTGTTTTGGAATAATGCGGATACAGCGGCATTAAAAGAACTTTGTTGACGCCGTCCTGCTGCATTTGCTGAGCCGTTTCTTCCGTTGTCGGGTGAAAGTAACGCATCGCAATGTAAACCCGGAACGTGACACCTGACGATTCTCCGAAATTGCGATTCAGAACGGTTTCGAGATTCTCAGCCTGTTCTTTTGTGAGCCTGTTTATGGGTGAACCGCCGCCGATCTTCTGGTAGTCATGCGCCACTTTTGCCGACCGTTTCGAGGAGATTAACCTTGAAATCCAATGGCGGAAAATACCTCTTAACGGAATGTCGATGATCACCGGATCCATAAACAGATTGTAGAGGAAAGGCTCGATGTCGCTCGTGTTGTTCGGTCCGCCTAAATTCATCAGAACCACCCCGACGGTGTCTCCGGGTTCTGCGTTAATGGGCTCAGAAGAATAGTACTCACCGGTGATCAAACGGTCATCGTAACGGTAATATTTTAAGAATTCTCGAGGGTCCATTTTTCAGTAAAATTAATAATCTGCGTATCAATTAAAACCACGGGCTTGTTGTACAAAACAGCTACAAAAAGCGCCAATCATCGATTACATTCAAATTGTTTTGGAGAACATTTGTTCTGTGTCCGCTTGTGACTTTTGCAAATATCTGTCGAAAACCATGGCGATATTGCGTATGAGCAAGCGTCCCATTTCCGTGACTTTAATTGTACCATTCGGGCATTCTGCTAATCCATCGAGGACTAACGGCTCAAGATTTTGTATTGCGTCGTCAAAGTAGTCATCAAAATCAATCTCGAATTTTTTTTCAACATCAACTTTATCAAGTTCGAAATCACACATGAGGCGCGTGATGACATGCCGTCGAATGTGGTCATCTTCGTTAAGGCGGTAGCCGCGCTCTGTGGGTATGTGACCGGCATCAACTGCCGCATAGTAAGTCGGTAACTCCTTCACACTTTGTGCATAAACATTCTGCAGTTGGCTGATGCTGGACATTCCCAGAGCATATAAATCGCAACCTGACTTTGTGGAGTAACCCTGAAAATTCCGGTATAATTTTTTTTCGTAGAAAGCCCTGGTCAGAGAATCGTCGGGTTTTGCGAAGTGGTCCATGCCAATGTAGATATAGTCGGAGGAGGTTAACGTTTCAATGGTAGACTTCAAAATACGGAGTTTATCCGAAGCTGTGGGCAGTGTTTCCTCTTTAATAATGGTTTGGTGCTTTTTCATCCATGGTACATGCGCATAGTTAAACACGGCCAGGCGGTCCGGTGAAATATCAATGATTCGGTCTAACGTGCGATTGAAAGAATCTAAGTTTTGAAATGGCAGACCATAAATCAAATCCAGGTTGATGCTTTCGAAGCCCCGGTCACGCAGTCCGTCGTAAATCCTTCTGGTAAGGTCTTCCGGTTGCAGACGATTGATGGCTTCCTGTACTCGCGGGTCAAAATCCTGAACGCCCATGCTGGCACGATTAAACCCGACATCTCTTAAAGCATCGAGATGTTGATCCGTCATGCCCCGTGGATCAATTTCCACGCCGATTTCTGCGTTTTCATGGAAGTCAAAATGTTCGCGAATGGCAGAAAAAAGCCGTCGTGTCTGATCCGGTTCCAGGTAAGTCGGTGTTCCACCGCCCCAGTGCAGTTGTGCGACTTTCCTGCCCGGTTTAATCATCCTACCGACGAGTTCAATCTCTTTAATGAGATAGTCTAGATACTCTTCAATACGGTCGCGGTTGCGGGTAATGAGCATGGTACAGCCGCAAAAATAGCAAAGTGTGTCGCAAAACGGTAAATGAAAGTAGAGCGACAGGTCGGCCGTTTCTTTTTCCCGATTGGTCTGTTCAATTTCCTGCTGAAACGCATTTGGCCCAAAGTCGGTTGTAAACTGCGGTGCAGTCGGGTAGCTGGTGTAGCGCGGACCTGGCTTGTTATACCGTTTGAGCATGTCAATGTCAACGGTTATCGGGTTTAATTTCTTGTTTGACACCCTTCTCTCCGGAATCTTTTATGGTCGTTTTAATGTAATCAAAATTTGCTAAAAACCAAATTATTAATGAAATCTTACACTTTCCTCTTTTACAAATTGCACAAGCGCTTTCGCATTTTCCACCGGCGTTTGTGGCAGGATGCCATGCCCCAGGTTAAAAATGTGGTCGTAACCTTTCGCCTTTTCCAACACCTTCAAAACTTCCTGTTTGATGACGTCTGTGGGTGCAAACAGGACGGTGGGGTCGAGATTTCCCTGCAGAGCAACGTTGCCTTTGACCCTTTTCCCGGCAACGGCCAGTTCTTCAGTCCATGAGACGCTGAGGACGTCCGCACCGATCTGCGAGAGTTGCCCGAAGGAGTGTCCGGCGTCTTTGGCAAAAACAATGATCGGGGCACCGCTGTCTTTAACGCGGCTGACGACTTTTTCGATGTACGGCAGTGAGAAAACTCTGAAAGCGTCCGGAGGTAACATGCCTGCCCAGCTATCGAAAAGTTGCACGACCTGAGCGCCTGCCTTTATTTGTGCATTTAAAAAATCGGCAACCGCAACGGCCAGTTTATCCAAAAGCGTTTTAAGCGTTTCCGGCTTTTCGTACATGAGGCGTTTGATTTCGGTAAAATTCTTGGATCCGTGTCCCTCAACCATGTAGGCGGCAAGGGTCCAGGGCGCACCGGCAAATCCGATGAGCGGCGCCCGGTTCGATAATTCCTCGCGCACGATCTGAAGCGCGTCAAGAACGAACTTGAGGTCATGCTCAGGGTTGACCGGACGCAGTCTGTCGAAATCGTCTTGCCGTTCAAGTCGGCTTGCAAACACCGGGCCCTTTCCTTCATAAAAGTTCAGTTCCATCCCCATGGCCTGGGGAACCACAAGAATATCTGAAAAAATAATTGCGGCATCCACACCGATTATGTCCACCGGCTGCAACGTGACGTCGGCCGCCAATTCCGGCGTTCTGCACATGGTCATAAAATCCGCTTTTTTCCGCACAGCCTGATATTCAGGCAGGTAGCGTCCGGCCTGACGCATGATCCAAATCGGCGTTCGCTCAACTTTTTCCCGCCGGCACACCCGCAGTAACAAATCGTTTGCTAATGATTCACTCATGAAAATAATCCGCAATTTTATCAATCAAATCCGAAGCGGTCGCTTTTTCAGGCAAAATATCCACCGGCAAATGTAACTCAGTCAGGGCGGCTGCCGTTATGTTGCCGATGGCCGCTGTTTTACAACCGTGGTCAATCCACTTAGTCAATTTTTCCGAACCAAATAATTTGGCAAAATTTCGCACCGTTGAAGGACTTGTGAATGTAACAACATCGATCATAGAGCCGTTCATGATTGCAGCAGATTGATTTAACGTCTTCGCATCGGTAGGCTGATTTTTGTAGACGACCGCGATATCCACCTGCGCCTGCATGTCCCTGAGATGCCGTGCCAGAAAATCCCGGCTTTTCTGCGGTTGCACGAGTAACATCCTGACATCTTTTAAATCGAGTTTCTTGAAGGCTTCTACCAATCCTTCGGCATCGTAGCGTTCAGGGATTAAATCGACGGTGAGGCCAAGAGATGTTAATTCTGTAGCTGTGCGCTCACCCACCGCAGCAATTGATTTTTCAGTCAAGGCTGCAAGCGGCGTTTTCTTCTCTTCTACTCTTCTTAAAAAAAACCGAATACCGTTTACAGATGTAAAAATAATCCAGTTGTAATTGGGTAATTTTTCAATGGCCTGGTCACAATCGTGCCAGGAGTCTGGCGGAACGAACTCAATCATTGGGAGGTGAACGACTTCCGCTCCCAAGCTCTTTAACCTACTGATCATGTCGTCGGCTTGTTCTTCGGCTCGGGTTACGACAATTCTTTTTCCTTGTAAAGTACCCATTAATTTCTACTCAAAGATGTTGCTGAAATGTCTCTACAATCCTGTGTGCTAAATCGGCGGCTTCACTTAATTGCCCCTGCAATTCTGCACGTTGAAATTGACTGCCATCTGCTTCCGCCTTAAAGGCTTTAAGTACAACGTGTCCATTTTTGTTATTGCAATAAGCCCCCATTGGAGCGTGGCATCCGCCTCCCATGCCATCCAGAAAGATCCTTTCAGCTTTTACAGATAGTTCAGTTGCAACATCATTGAGAGGGGCAATCAAGTCAGCCGTGTCTTTGTCATGGTCCCGAATCTCAATGCCAACCGCACCCTGTCCCACTGCAGGGATCATCACATCGCAGGAAATATATTCGTGAATGCGCTCCTGCCAGCCCATACGAATGAGACCTGCTGCCGCAAGGACAATGCCGTCATAAGGATCGGATTCTGATTTTCTCAAACGGGTGTCGATATTGCCGCGAATATCAACAATCTCAAGATCGTCGCGGAATTTGAGAAGTTGCGCCTGCCGTCGCAAACTGCTTGTGCCAATCCTTGCGCCTGCCGGCATTTCCCCAAGGGTCAAACCTAAACGGCTGACGAACACATCCCGAGGGTCAACTCTCGTCGTCACTGCACCGATTTTGAGACCTTCCGGGAATTCCGTGGGCAGGTCTTTCATGCTGTGTACCGCCATATCGATATCGCCAGCCAGAAGTTTTTCTTCTATCTCTTTGACAAAAACGCCCTTACCGGGCATTTGATTAAGGGCGGTATTTAGAACTTTGTCACCTGTGGTGACGATTTCAATAATATCGATTTTAAGTTCAGGATAAAGTTTTGAAAGGTGTGCGGCAACCTGGTTGGTTTGAGTTTTTGCCAGAGCGCTGCGTCTGGTACCGATCCGGAGATTGTTTGGTTTAGTTGTCATAGTCCACCGTCGAAAGCTCGTTTAATCCAAAGAGCGTGCGTACGGTGGAGGTAAAGTTTTGTTCTTTCGCCTCATTAGCTTGTTCACGTAACTGAATAATTGGATTGTGGAGCATTTTATTGATGATTCTTTTAGTCAGTTCTTCAAGGATAAGACCGTCATTTTCCGAAATACTGTCTCCTAAACGATGCAGCGCGCGTTGTAGTTCCAATTCCCTGATCTGCTCGGCCTGATTTTTTAAATCTGAAATAATAGGCGTTACCTTCAATGTCTGAATCCAATTCGCATATTTTTCCAGTTCATCATGCACGATGTCTTTTACTTTATTGATTTCATTGGCGCGTTTGCTAAGATTAGCTTCGATTTCTGATTTCAAATGATCAATGTTGTGTAAAATGACATTTTTGATTTCTGTCACATCGGGCGCAACGTCCCGGGGAACAGCAATATCAATAATATGCAAAGGTCTGTCATGACGTGTTTGCATCACCCTTCTGAGATTGTCTTTGTGTAAAATTGGTTCAGGTGCTCCGGTTGAGCTGATGACAGCATCCGTCTGAGAAAGGCAGTCTTCGAAGTGATCAAATCCAAACGCCTGAACTCCTAACTCCTCAGCGAATTGTTTTGCACTTTCTTTCGTTCGATTAACGATGGTTATATTGGGGCATCCGGATTTGAGCAAGGCCTTTACAGCCATCCGCCCCATTTTTCCACTTCCGACGACCAGGACATTTTTGGTGCTTAGATCTTCAAAACTTTCACCGAGGAAATTAACCGCAGCATGACTAATGGAAAGGGAATTCTGATTGATAATTGTTTCGCTGCGTACGCGTTTTCCCACTGTTAAGGCGCTTTGAAAGATGTGTGTTAAAATTGGTCCTACACTGCGGCAGCTTTGAGCCGTTTCAAAAGCTTCTTTTATTTGTCCCTGTATTTGATTCTCTCCCAGGACCATGGATTTGAGGCTTCCTGCAACTAAGAATAAGTGTTCAACGGCGTCTTTATTAGATAAAATTTGCAGCCTTTGTTCAAATTCTTCCCTGGAAAGGCCATGAAATTTTGCTATAAAATCCTTGACTGTTGCAATGGCAATGTTTTGATTTTCAGCAGCACAGTAAATTTCCACACGGTTGCATGTGGAAAGAATGACGGCTTCTCTAATTGTGCCGATAGTGTGTTGTTTCTGTACCAAACGCGTCAAAGCATTTTTAATCAATTGGGGGGGGAAGGCTACTTTTTCGCGTAAATTGACATGTGTTGTGCTGTGGTCGAATCCTAAAAGTATAATTTCCATGATAATTCTTTCGGTCGCTTTCGTCAAAATTCGGAATAGGTGTGATTTCCTGTTCAAAAATAGTGCCACCAATTTGTAATGTCGAAATTAAATGCGAGAAAAATATAAAGTCAGCAATAGATAATTGTAATTACAGTGGTTAGGATTATTTTATAATTCTGGAAATGTTGCGAGTTGGTTTCCAGGTTTTGCAAAAACAGGAATATAGTGCAAGACTTTTTTTCAAAATGAAAAAAACATGATTCCATGTTGGAAAATATCCCAAAAAGACAGGAACAAAAAAAATGGCTCTATCGTTTATGTTTTGACGATAGATTTCTACAAATACTGCAACGGAAATGGGGAGAAAATGATGGAAAACACTGTATTGGATTTTCAAAAAGATGTTCTTGAAACCAGTAAAAAAATACCGGTTGTTGTGGATTTTTGGGCGGAATGGTGTGGACCCTGCCGGATTTTGGGCCCTGTTCTTGAAAAATTGGCAGCCGAAGCCAATGGAGCGTGGCACTTA
>CAYVXE010000046.1:4573-30015 GCA_964455375.1 uncultured Calditrichaceae bacterium | reverse complement strand
GTACGGTTGCTTTTCATGATTAATTTCTGCATGAAAATATTTTTTGTCCAACCAATATTGATAGAGCCTGTCTTCAACACCCTTCGCATCATAAATTTTAGGAATTTCTCGCTGCATTACAGCTCCACGATAAAGTTTAACAACGTCATAATTGAAAGCAAAAAATATACAAAACCTGGGTTTTAATGTCAATGTTTAACCGGATTCATATAAAAAATCTACCCTGGTCGCAGGGGCCGAATAATTTCGGCAGGATACGCATGGGTGATTTCGTGGCACGACATTGTATCAAAAAAAAGTTCTACTCCATTTTCGGCAAAATGCGGTAGGTCGCAATTTACCAAAGCATAACTGACGGTACTGTTTTAAAGATTATCTCTTTCAATGTCCTTAAAATACTTAGCGGTTCCTACTTTTAACTCCATCGTGCTGTCATCATCGCAGACGATAATTCCATGCGGGTGCAACTGTAGCATTGAAAGCGTCCACATGTGATTTACCCCCTCTTCGACACATTTCTGTAATGCGCGGGATTTCCCATATCCACTTACAAGAATCAAAACCTCGTCTGCAGCCATAACCGTACCGACGCCAACAGTCAGGGCCGTTTTTGGTACTTTAGCCGTATCATTATCAAAAAATCTCGAGTTTGCAACAATGGTATCGTAGGTGAGGGTTTTCAATCTGGTTTTGGATGACAAAGAAGAACCCGGTTCATTAAACGCAATGTGACCATCGGGCCCAATGCCACCCAGAAAAAGACGAATACCATCGGCCTTTTTTATCTTCGCTTCATACTCAAGACATTCCTGGTTCAGGTCACTGGCGTTTCCATTTAAAATGTTGATATTTGCACGGGGGATGTCAATATGATCAAACAGGTGATGATACATGAAATAATGGTAACTCTCCGGATGATCTTCGGGCAACCCGACGTATTCATCCATATTGAAGGTAATCACATTTTGGAAAGATACTTTCCCCGTTTTGTTTAAATGTACCAATTCTTTGTATGTCCCTATTGGGGATGAACCGGTCGGCAATCCAAGGACAAAAGGTTTTGTAGCAGTGGGGTTAAACTGATTGATCTTTTGGGCAACATAATTTGCCGTCCATTTACTCATGGCATCATAGTCATCTAAAATAATTAAACGCATTTACTTACCTCCTGTTTTTACGATTAAGAATTGCCGTTATACCCGGCTAATAAATTGCTCTCTTTCATTTTGAGTGAGTTCATAAATTTCCCGCAGCAGGGTTTCATACACGGGTGTCAGTTCTTTTTTACGTCTTCCCATAACCTGGCGTGCCGTGGCAACAGCCTTATCCAAATTATGTTCCACAAGCCCGTCGCTGCCCCCCCATGAAAAGGATGGTATATATTTCGGCGGAAAACCAGACCCAAAAACGTTACACATGGCGCCGACAACCGTGCCGGTATTAAACATCGTATTAATTCCGGCCTTGGAGTGGTCGCCCATGGTGAGGCCCACAAACATGGAGTTGCTGTCAACCATTTTTCCATTGATGTAGACTTTCACGTTGCCGTAATTATTTTTCAAATCGCTGTTATTTGTATCCGCTCCCAAATTCACCCACTGTCCTAAATAGGCATGGCCCAAAAAACCATCATGTTGCTTATTGCTGTATGCATGTATGATCGACTCTTCGACCTCCCCCCCAACCTTGCAAACGTCTCCAATGGATGTACCTTCATAAATTTTTGCAGCAATCTTGATAGTAGATTTGCGGCCGATAAACGCAGGACCTTCAATTACGGCATGATGCATAATGGTTGCATCTTCTCCAATATAAATCGGCCCTTCTTCTGCGTCGAGAATGACGCCCGCTTTTACTGAGGCACCAGCACCGATGAAAATATTGTTTTGATTTTCCAGAACCGCATGTTGAGAAATCGTTCCGTTAATCTCTCCACCCTGATTGAATCCCTCGAAATCACGCACAATTTCGGAGGGATTATAATGAACAATGTCCCAAGGATAACGAATGACATTTGCATTATTAATCTCCACTTGTTCTACATCATCTAAGCCCAAATCAGCGCCCTGCTTGAATTTTTTAACAAATTCGGAGATATTTTCCTTCTTTAAAAATGCCGCAATTACCTGTTTGTTATGCAAATAAACCCTTTCATCCGAGAACTTAAAAATATTACTCAATTCCGAATTTAAAATGACTCTGGCATTTATGAATAAACAGATGTCTGTATCCGGAATAGAGTTAACCGGAACATCAGGATTCTCCTCTTCAACCAGTTCTTTTAGATAATCCCGGCAAAATAGAATGATCGGATGCTGAGGGAATTGTTTGACAACTTTTTCCCGAAAACTCAAAATGCCACACCGTAAATCAAAAACCGGAATTGTAAGCGTAAGCGGAAAGAGATTCATGGATTGATTATCTTCGAAAATACAAATGGGATACTTCATAAAGACCTCCTGATTGAATTCGAATAAACGCGGCAAGACAGTTATAAATTTCTGTTGAAGTCGTGACTTTAAGTATGCTCGTTGGTTTATCCAACCAGCGTTTAATTTCTAACAAACCATAATATGAAACTTATTTGTCTATTGTCAATATTTTTTTGCGTAAATGGGTAATACGAAACTGCATCATTTTAACTAAAGTTTCGCAGAATACATTTGAGCTTGCGTACAATATGCAATGCATGTACTTTTTAGGACGACAACTTTTAGCCAGGGATTGGCACAGATTGAACACGGAATCTCTTTTTGCTGCTTAAAAATCCGCGTTCATCCGTGGCCAAATTATTTTTCGCCTCTTCAAGCACGGCAAAAAGCTATAAACACATGAAAAACTTTAATCCCGTGGCAAAACGACTTGAAATGACAGAAACGTGAGTTTTCGGCCAATCACTATTTAAGATTTATTCATATTTATTGACCCAAAGCATAATATTTCTTACATTTAGATAACTCAAGGCTCAATGCAGCACAGTTATGTTTTTAATTGTAATAAAAAGCCAGCTAACGTTGAGACTGTCGAGAAAGTCGAATACAAATAAATCTTCATGCTGAGCGTTGTTGAACTATTGCTTAAAAACAATGAGTTACAGCCTTCGACTCCGCTCAGTCTGAAGTGAAAAATTACTTTTTCGCCAGCCAACTTTAGCTTCATCAACAACTATTTGCCACTGGCTGACTTCTCTGCAAACTCATTTTTCGCGAACAGGATTTTGAGATGTCGTTTGTTTGGCAAATGCCGCTCAAAATGATCTTTGCAGAGGCTGATGAATTTCCAATAAAATTAAGGAGCAGACGATGCTCATTCAAATAAACGGCCGCAGAATGGTTACTTTACGCACCATTCCCGCAATCTTTTTTTCTCTAATGCTTTTGGCGGGGTGTGACTCCCACAAACATTGGCAAAAAATCGATCTTGAAGATAGAATCAGTGACGCTGAATTACAAAAGATGCAACCGCAAAGGAACCCGAATGCTTTACGGTTTGGATTTGAATTGCACACCAGTCTCGAAGAAGATGCGAGGCGGTACCAGCCATTTTTAGAATATCTTAGCCGGAAGACCGGTTATGAATTTGAACTCTATTTTTCCCCAAAAGAGGGGGATGTTGTAAACGAACTTGGCACCGGACAAGTTCAGTTTGCGGCAATGGGAGCTTTGTCTTACTTGCAAGCGCAAGCAAAATATGGTGTTATTCCGCTCGCACGTGGTAAAAACACAAAGGATGGTACGGAATACCGCTCTGTCATCGTCACCAGCCCTAAAAACTCAATTAATTACTTGCAGGATTTACGGGGAAAGCGCTTTGCTTTTGTTAGCAGCACCTCCACCCAGGGCTACCTCATTCCGAAAATCATTCTCAGGGAACACGGTTTATCACTAAATGATTTTGCCTCATATTTTTTTGCCGGTTCGCACAGGGATTGTGCAACAGCAGTCATTACCGGCAAAGCAGATGCCGGTGGTATGCAAGACACAATGGCACTGGAGTTTGCACGATCAGGGCTGCTAAAACTTGTGTACATTTCAGCCCCTTACCCTGCCGGTTGCATTGCAGCCAATAAAAATGTTTCTGCAGATATTTTGCAGAAAGTTAAACATGCGCTGCTTCATTTCGACCCGAAAGGTGCAGATACGAAGGGCTTATATTTTTGGGAAAAAACTGACATGCCCGAAGGTTTTATTGAAGCGCAGCTAAATGATTACCAAACTCTGGAAAAATGGGCACAGGCATTTGGGTTACTCAATGAGCAGAAAAACGAGGTTAAACCATGAGGCTTTATACAAAAATCACGTTGCTCATCATCACGACGACCTTTGTATTCGGAGTTTTAGTCTATGCGCTGATTGGCCTCTATATGAATCGTGCCATGGAAAGAGAAATCAGGGATAAAGGAGGCATCATCGCCGAGACTCTTGGCGAGCATATCACACATAATGTTCTCAAACGGGAGTCACTGGCCGCAAGGGAATCGATACAAAAAATCGTCAAAGAATCAAACAGTATCGTTTATGCGTACATTGTGGGATTCGACGGGAAAATTTTCACCCATTCATTCCAAAAAGGTTTTCCCAGGAGTTTACTAAATAACCTGACAACGCCACTTTTGACAGACACATCCCAGGTCAATCGATACATCACGCGGCGGGGACGTGTCATTGAAATCGCTTACCCGTTAGTTCCGGGAATGGCTGCGCAAATCCGGGTGGGTTTAAATGCCCAGCATTTCACCTCTGAAATTCAGACACTGCGTTATCATTTCTTAGAACTTACCTTTGGCAGTGCATTTTTCGGGATTCTTCTGAGTCTAATCCTGAGCAGAAGAATCATCATTCCATTGGAAAAACTAGCCCACGCGATGAAATCGTTCGGTGAGGGTTCTGTGGGCATTAAAATCCAAAATCCGGGCGGAGGGCGTGAAATTTCCGAACTTGCAGAAGCATTCAACCGCATGTCAGAAGAGCGCGAGCAGGCAGACAGATCACTTCGCCAGCATTCATACCAAAATGAATTGCTCCTGCAAACAACCATGGATGGCTTTATTTTGGGGGATACCAAAGGACAGATTCTCAAGGTCAACCCGGCCTACTGCAACATCATCGGGTATTCAAAACAGGATCTCTTAGGAATGAACATTCGCGACCTTGAGATTCGCTTTTCTGATGCAGAAATAAAAAAAGAAATAGAACAGTTGCTGCAGCAAAAGCACCGGCGATTTGAAACCAAACATCGTACTAAAAACGGTGACTCCGTCGACCTTGAAGTCAGCATTTCACTTATGGAACCAGAGGGTGCTGAACCACTGTTTGTGGCTTTCGTCCGGGATATCACCCGGCGTAAACAGAGAGAAGAGGAACGACAACGTCTGGTCGATATCCTTGAAAACACGCCCGACTTTACCGGAATTGCTGATATAAACGGACACACGGTTTTTGTGAATAAATCTATCAGGAATCTTATGGGATTCAGTGAGACTCAAGACATCTCGCAAGTGAAGATTGAAGACTATCATCCGCAAGAGACTGCTAAACTTCTAAAAACTATTGGCATTCCTACCGCAATCAAAAATGGTATTTGGAAAGGCGAAACGGATTTTTTAGGTGCGGATGGAAAGAAAGTTCCAACGCTACAAATTATCATCTCCCATAAGAATGCAAATGGTGACGTCGAATATTTATCCACGATTGCCAGGGACATCTCCGAGCAAAAGCGCACAGAGTTAATCCTCAGCGCCAGTGAACAAAACTACCGTGAAATATTCAACGCCACATCTGACGCCATTTTTGTTCATGATGCTGAAACCGGCCAAATCGTGGATGTCAATCAATCCGTGCTGGAAATGTACAACTGCACCTACGAAGAAGCACTTAATGTGACCGGCGATGATTTCAGCTCATGTGAACCCGGATACACCAAAGAGATTGCCCTGAGTATACTCAAAAAAGTCGTAGAAACCGGTACGCAGGAAACGTTCGAATGGCATGCCCGCAAAATGAGCGGCGAAACGTTTTGGGTGGAAGTCATCCTTAAGTTAGCAAACATTACGGGCAACCGGCGCGTTTTAGCTGTGGTTCGTGACATTACGCAGCGCAAGCAAATACAGGAAGAATTAGCGCAATCAGAAAAAAAATACCGTGAACTCACAGAAAACATCAATGACATTATTTATGCCGTGAACACCGAGGGAATTGTCACCTACATCAGTCCGGTTGTGGAAAACATCTCGCTTTACAAACAAGTGGATATTATCGGTAAACCTTTTGCTAATTTTATTTATGAAGAAGACCTTCCGCGTGTCCAGGAAAGTTTTGTAAAAACTATTTCCGGGCAGTTAGAACCGCTTGAATACCGCATCAAAGATAAAAACGGAAATCTCCGCTGGATATCAAGCTCCAGCAAACCGGTCATTGAAAACGGAAAGGCCGTGGGGACACGCGGAGTGATTACAGAAATAACCGACCGTAAGCTTACGGAGACTGCCTTGCAGGAAAGCGAACAAAGATTTCGCGCTATGTTCCATCAAAACCGGGCGATCATGCTGCTCATCGATTCGAAAGATGATATGAAGATCATCGATGCCAATTCAGCCGCAGAAGAATTTTACGGCTACTCACACGCACAATTACTGAGCATGAGAATGGATCAGATAAACACCCTGCCACTCAAAACCATCAAAGCAATTATGGCGAAGGCTGTCAAACATCCTCAAAACTATTTTCATTTTCAACACCGGCTGGCAAGTGGTGACATACGGGATGTTGAAGTTTACGGGTCACCAATCACCCAGGGCAAACAGACAACCGTGTTTATTATTGTACATGACATTACTGACCGCATTCATGCACAAACACAATTAGAAGAAAGCGAAGACCGCTACCGGCGGCTGGTAGAATACAACCCTGCTGCTATCCTTGTTCACACGAAAGGCAAAAATATTTATGTGAATGCAGCCGCGACAAAGCTTATGGGCGCTAAAATGCCGGAAGAACTGATTGGCAGATCTCCATTGGATTTTGTCCATCCCGACTTCCAGGAGATGGTCAAAGAGCGCATAAAAAATATTTATGGAAAAAGAAAATTTGGTGAACTCACCGAAGAAAAATTTTTACGTCTGGACGGTAAAACCATCGATGTTGAGGTGGCCGGCATTCCAATCACCTACGAGGGCAACGCTTCGGTTCTGGTCGTTTTCTGGGATATCACCTATCGCAAACAAGCGGAGCAAAAATTAAAACAATCCGAACAGGACTATCGCGGGTTGTTCGAAAATGCGCACGACGCCATCATTATTTTTGAGCCTGAGAACGAAATCATTTTAGATGCCAACAAACAAGCCGGTGAATTATATGGCTATCCGCTTTCCGAATTTATCGGTATGTCTCTAAGAAAAGCGTCAAAACATATTACCCGCGGTAAGAAACAAATTAAGCAGACCCTGAAAAAGGGTTCTCACCGCAATTTCGAATCTGTACAAATTCGCAAAGACGGCTCTGAAATGCTCGTTGAAGTCAATTCTGCTGTAATAAATTATAAGGGACAATTGGCGATCTTAAGCATAAATCGCGACATCACCGAACGAAAAAATGCTCTCAAAGCACTGAAAGAATCGGAAAAAAGTTACCGTCTGCTGTTCGATAATGCCATGGACAGTATTTATGTATTAAACCCCGAGGGACAGTTTCTCGACGTCAACCGTGGTGCCGTAAAAATGTACGGGCATCCGAAATCATACTTGATCGGAAAAACTCCAGTAGATGTTTCCGCTCCGGGAAAGAATGATTTACAAAAGACCTTTAAGCAGGTGCAGGATGCTTTCAAAGGCAAACCACAGCGCTTTGAATTCTGGGGGATCAGAAAAAACGGCGACATCTTTCCAAAGGATGTGCAATTAAAAAAAGGCGCATATTTTGGACAGGATGTGGTTATCGCTTTCGCAAGAGATATTACAGAACAAAAGCGAATCACATCTGAAATTCAAGCCCTGAACAAAGACCTCGAACAACGCGTTAAACAACGCACCATTCATCTTAGTGCCTTGAACCGTGAACTGGAAGCATTCTCCTACTCTGTTTCACACGACTTACGTGCCCCCCTGCGCGGCATTAACGGCTTCAGCCAGGCTTTATTAGAGGATTACCAGGATAAACTGGATGACAAAGGAAAGGACTACCTGCAGCGGGTTCGGCAAGCCAGTAGACGCATGGGACACCTCATCGATGATTTAATCATGCTTTCCCGTATCAGCCGGGAAGAACTTACGATCCAAACCGTGAATCTGACCCAAATTGCGGAAGAGTCTATCGCCGATTTGCAAAGTATCCACCCGGAAAGAAACGTCACGTTTAAATTTAAAGCTAATGTAATTGTTTCAGGTGATAAAAAACTGCTCCGAATCGCTATGAACAATCTTCTGGGAAATGCCTGGAAATTCACTAATAAAAAAGCAAAAGCAAAAATTGAATTTGGAGAAACAACTGTGGACGACACCAAGACATATTATGTTAAAGATAATGGCGCCGGATTTGATATGGAATTTGCCGACAAATTATTCGGGCCCTTTCAAAGGTTGCACACGCAACGTGAATTTGAAGGTACGGGCATCGGTCTGGCCACTGTACAACGGATCGTTCACCGGCATAACGGTAAAATCTGGGCTCGCGGCAGCATCGATAAAGGCGCTACTTTCTACTTTCAACTGGAAGAAGCTGGTAGTCATTCTTAACATGGTCAAACTGCAATTTTGGTGCAAAACGTTACCTATAAAAAATGAGAAGTATCCATGCAAAGTAAAACATTAAATATCTTATTCGTCGAAGATTCCGAGGATGATTTCCAACTTGTTCTCCGCGAATTACAAAAAGGCGGACTTGCCGTCGCAGCAGAACGCGTGGAGGACATTGAATGCCTCAAAACTGCTTTAGAGATGACTAAATGGGATATTGTAATTACGGATTACGCACTGCCCGGTTTTACGGGTCTCTCCGCATTAAAAATCATAAAACGCAAAAATCCGGATATCCCGGTCGTTGTTGTGTCCGGAAGCATTGGCGAGGAAATCGCCGTTGCAGCGATGAAAGCCGGCGCCCAGGATTACGTGATGAAAGACAACCTGAAACGGCTAGCGCCGGCGGTGGTAAGGGAATTACAGGACTTTGAATCACGTAAAAAAGCTAAGATTGCTGAAGCTGCATTTGAGGCCAGTGAAGAGCGATTACGGACATTGTTTGAAACAGCCGAAGACGGTATCTTTATAAAAAACAGAAACCTCGTTTATACACAGGTCAACTCTGCGTTCGCAAAATTCCTACATCGCCCTTTTGACAAAATAATCGGAAAAACCGATTTAGAGCTATTCGTTAAAGAAGAAGCAGAGTACATTCGTCAGGTCGACAGAAAAGTTTTGCACGGTGAAACCATAGATGAAGACTATTCAAATCCAGTTCAGGAGACCGTTAAAACCTACCATATTATCAAGGTACCATTGCGTGATAAGTCTGATAATATTATCGGTATTTGCGGCTTTGCACGCGATATAACCGACCGCAAAAAATCAGAAAATGCCTTAAAAATAAGTTATAGCACACAAACTGCCTTAATGCAACTTCTGCAAATCTCTATGGAGAACGAACCGATTAACCAAATTTTGGAATCGGCTCTTGATATTATTCTCTCGGTCTCGTTTGTTAAACTCGAGCAAAAGGCCGGTATTTTTTTAAAAGACCCGCATGAGGATACATTAGTGTTAACTGCAAACAGAGACCTGCCGGAAGGGGTTTCCGAAATCTGTTTAAATGTTCCATTCGGACACTGCATGTGTGGCAAAGCGGCAGAAACCGGTCAAATACAATTCTGTGATTGTGTTGATGAAAGACATGAAAATCGATATGCGGATATGACCCCTCACGGCCATTACAATGTCCCTATTATATCCCAAACGGACAAGGTCCTGGGAGTGATTGTTTTATACCTGGCTGCAGGCCATAAATGGGATAAAGAAGAAGAAGCGTTTTTGAAGGCCGTTTCACAAACGATTGCCGGCATTATCGAACGCAAGCAAACAGAAATAGCCTTGCGGGAAAGTGAACTCAAATACCGGGAACTCGTGGAACTGCTCCCCCAAACGATTTACGAATTTGACCAGGATGGGAAAATCAGCTATGTGAATGATTGCGGCTTAAATTTATTTGGCTATACAGTCCGCGATTTGAAAAATGGAATTAACGTCTCAGAATTATTTGCTCCGCATGACTTTGAACAAGCTCAAAGATATATCAAACGGATTCTTGCAGGTGCAAAAATTAGTGGCAACGAATATAAAGCAAAACGGAAAGATGGCAGCTATTTCTATGTCATCACATATCTGTCACCGGTTTACAGGAACAAAAAACATGTTGGCTGGCGGGGCACCTCCATTGATATCACCGACCGCAAACAGGCAAATATGGCACTTCAGGAAAGTGAAGAACGTTACCGGGGTCTTTTCGAAGAAGTACCTATTTCACTTTGGGAAGAAGACTTCTCTGAAAGCAAAAAATATCTTGACAAACTGGAGGCTCAAGGGATTGATGACTTTTGTTCGTATTTTGATGCTCACCCCGAAGAGGTTAAATATCTGGAATCCTTAACCAGGATTGTAAATATAAACAAAGCTACGATACAAATGTTCGAAGCTCAGAGTAAAGAAGACTTGCTCAAGAACATCAGTCTAATAAAAACAGATAAATCATCTAAACGATTCAAAGAAGAGATTCTTGCCCTTGCCGGAGGGAAAACAAGATTCAAAGTGGAAGGGGTTAGCCAAACGCTCAAAGGGAGAAAACTCTATATCTACGTTAAATTAAATATTGCACCAGGTTATGAGAAAACCTGGAAGCGCATTCTCATTTCGGTTAGCAATTTAACCGAGCGTGAAAAGATGACGAGGGCAATCAAGGAGAGTGAGAAACAATTTCGGGCCATATTTGAAGACGCACCGCTAATGATCAATTCATTTGACAAATCCGGGCTCTGCCAGTTGTGGAACAAGGAGTGTGCCCGAATAACCGGGTTAACCATGGAAGATGTCCGTCAAAAAGGCTCAATTTTACCCCAATTTTATCCCGACACAAAAGAGCGGGCAAGAGCCATCGAACACCTGAAAAAAGCTGACGGCTCCTTTAAAGAATTCATGTTGGAAGTCAACGGAAAACCAAGACATCAATTGTGGGCAAATTTCCGTTTGCCCAGTGGTGCGCTCATCAGCATGGGGCACGACATCACCGAACACATCAAAAATGAGGAAACAATTCGTATCTCCGAAGAAAAGTACCGTAGCTTGTTTGAAACAAGCCGCGACGGAATTGCTTTTTTCAGTTTAAACGGAACCGCTGAAGATGCCAACCATGCGTTCCTGAACATGCTCGGCTATTCATTAAAAGAACTTCATACCATTAGCTATGAGCAATATACTCCGAAAAAATGGATTCGTTTTGAAAGGAATATAATAAACAACGAAATTTTGCAGCATGGATATTCAGAAGAATATGAAAAGGAATTTATTCATAAGGATGGTAGAAAATTTCCCGTCTCAGTTCGGGCATGGCTGGTTAGAGATGAAGCGGGAAATCCATTGCGGATGTTAACCATTGTTCGGGATTTAACCCGGCAAAAACGAACCGAAGAAAAGCTGAAATTTACACAGTTTTCTGTGGAACGGTCGGGGGATGCTGTGTACTGGTTAAATAACCAGGGCAAATTTATCGATGTTAATAAACGTGCCTGTCAATCATTGGGATATACGCGGGAAGAATTACTGACCATGACCGTGCATGACATCGACCCGGATTTTCCCGCTGAAGTCTGGCCTCAACATTGGCAGAATGTAAAATTTCAAGGGTCGATGACACTTGAAGCTCATCACCGCACAAAGAGCGGCGTGGTTTTTCCAGTTGAAATTCAAGCGAATTTTTTAGAATATAATGGTGTTGAATTTAACTGTTCTTTCGTGCGCGATATTACTGAACGTAAACGCGCAGAACAACAACTCATGAAACTTTCGCACGCCGTGGAACAGAGCCCGTCTCTGGTTATGATTACTGATTCTGAAGGCCATATTGAATACGTTAACCCAAAGTTTACTGAAACCACAGGATATTCTCTGGAAGATATCAAAGGTGAAAATCCCCGATTCCTGAAATCCGGTAAAACCCCACCGGAGCAATACAAGAACCTTTGGGTAACGATTACTTCAGGCCATGTATGGCACGGAGAAATCCAAAACAAAAAAAAGGATGGTTCCTTCTACTGGCAATCCTCTTCCATTTCCCCCGTTAAGGATGAAAACGGTGACACTATAAACTTCCTTGCTGTTATGGAAGACATCACAGATCGGAAAAAACTCGAAGAGGAACGCTCACAACTACAGGCACAAATTTTACAGGCGCAGAAACTTGAGACCATCGGTACGCTGGCCGGTGGTATTGCCCATGATTTCAACAATCTCCTCACACCAATTTTAGGCTATAGTGACATGGCTTTAAATGATGTCGAAGAGAAAAGCCAAACCTTTAAGGATTTGCAGGAAATTAACAAAGCCGCTGCCAGAGCGAAGGATTTGGTGCAGCAAATCCTGACCTTCAGCCGCCAGCTTCCCCAGGAACAAAAACCAATTCGCATACAGCATATTATCAAAGAAGCACTTAATTTGCTCCGTGCTACCATTCCGTCTTATATTGAAATCAGACAAAATATTGACCGTGATTGTAACCCGGTTTTAGCTGACGCCACGCAAATCCATCAAGTCATTGTCAACTTATGTACGAACAGTTACCACGCCATGCGTGAAAAAAGCGGTACCCTTACCATTAGTTTAAAAATGGTTGATGTTGGGATAGAGATGCTTCAATCTTTACCGAATTTAAGCGTTGGAAAATATGTTTGTTTAACTGTTAGTGACACCGGTAAAGGCATGAGCCACGCGACCATTGAACGTATATTCGAACCGTTTTTCACAACCAAGACCATGGGTGAAGGAACCGGCCTGGGGCTTTCGGTCGTGCACGGCATTATCCTGAGCCATGGCGGGGACATTCATGTGCAAAGCAAAGTCGGTGTTGGTTCCATTTTTCAAGTTTATCTACCGCCTGTAAAAATAGATAAAATCACACATCTACCCCGGAAGCATCCCTTGCAAAAAGGCAACGAACGCGTCCTTTTCGTGGATGATGAAATTGCGGTGGCAGAAGTAGGAAACCGTATTCTAACCCGCTTAGGTTACCAGGTAACGATTAAACATAATGCGATGGAAGCGCTTGAATGTTTCCGACAGCAACCAACAGATTTCGACATTATCATAACCGACCAGACCATGCCTAAAATGAGCGGTTTTGAATTTGCAAAAGAGGTCATAAAAATTCGGGAGAACATGCCGGTTGTTCTTATCTCCGGTTATAATGATGTCATCAATCCGGAAACCGTTAAATCATCCGGTATTTTTGAATATTTACTTAAACCGCTAAATACCTCCGATATCAGTAAAGTCGTTCGGGAAGCCCTGGACGCCAAAAGCATGAAGGAAAACTGAGCATTCAAATCCGTTCGATAGTATCGGAGTCATTCAAACTTTTGTTTAACCCAAAAATCTGAGTCCCTGCCACTCCGGTTTTTCCTTCTCCGGAAACTCCTCCTTCATTCCAACTTTGTCGCAGCAGAAATGAAGCGTAAAGACTGACGAAAAAGTAATTTCCTGACTAAAAATTAAGAAAAACTTAAGTTGATTTTAGAAACGAAAATGTGTTTTTTTTAGACAATCATTTGAGGACGGGCCATGCGCATATTGGTAATAGAAGACGAGCAAAAGGTAGCCAGGGCTCTAAAAGAAGGTTTGGAGCACGAAGGTTATCAGGTGAGTATCGCCCACAGCGGCGAAGAAGGTTTTTATCTGCTGAATTCCGGGACATTTGAACTTCTGCTGCTAGATCTCATGCTACCGGGTAGAGACGGGCTGGAAATACTGAAGACCATACGCCGGCAGCAAATGAATCTTCCGGTGCTGATTCTCACCGCACGTGATGCCATCGAAGACCGGGTCGAGGGGTTGAACAGCGGCGCCGATGATTACTTGACCAAGCCCTTTGCTTTCTCGGAATTACTGGCGCGCATCCGTGCGTTACTGCGCAGGGGAAACGACGAACAGACGTTGCAATTGCAATTGGACGACCTGCAAATGGATTTACTTTTGCGCAAAGTAAAACGTTCAGGGAAAACCCTGAATCTTACCCTGCGTGAATATGAACTGCTGGAATATCTGCTGCGTCATCAGGGAGAGGTGGTTTCCAGGGAAATGTTGGCCAGCGACGTCTGGCAGGAGACCAACCGTGCCACCCCCATCGACAACCTCATCGACGTCCATATTGCCCGCCTGCGGCGCAAACTCGACGACCCGTTTGCAACCAAACTCCTGCACACTATCCGCGGCGTCGGCTTTCTTTTATCCAGGGAGACGCCCTGATGCTGTTCAAACCGGCCAATGTTCGCACCCGCCTGACCGCGTGGTATGTCCTGGTGCTCACCGCCATTCTGCTGGCTTATGCCGGCATTTCCATTGTCCTCATCTTTTTGGATATGCGTGGCAACCTGGACCGGCAACTGGAAAACGACTTCGAAATCCTGGAAGACCACATCGAAATAGATGCAAACGGCCAGGTGCGCGTCGGAACTCAGGACGAGTCCGCCTTCCACGAACGCTGGATCGAGCTGTGGTCCATGGACGGCAGGATACTCTTCGAAAGCAAACCCTTTACAGGGAAATCACTCCCTCCCGTACTTTCTCCCAACGAGATCAAGAGCGGCCTGTCGTTCAAAACTGTGAGTCCGGAAAACCAGACACGCTTCAGAATTCTGGAGGGCAAAATCAATGTCGAAGGCACCTGGCTGGCGGTGAGACTGGTGCGCAACGAAGATCGTTTATGGCGTGAAGTTCGTGAATACATCTGGCTGATGCTACTTTCCCTGCCCGTTGCCATCTTCGTCGCCGGGATTGGCGGGTATCTTCTGGCTAAACGGTCTCTTAAACCGGTAGACCAAATGGCGGCCAGGGCGCGTCAAATCAGTGGCGATAACCTGCAAGCACGTCTGCCGGTCACCAATCCCCACGATGAACTCGGTCACCTGGCCACGCTGTTCAACGATCTGTTGGAACGAATACAAAAAGCCTTTGTGCGTTTAAAACAATTTACCTCCGATGCTGCCCACGAATTGCGGACGCCGCTCACCACCATTCGGAGTATCGGCGAGGTGAGCCTGCAGGAAAAACGGAATCCGGATTACTACCGCAACGTCATCGGCAGCATTCTGGAAGAAAACAAACGCTTAACCCATCTCGTGGACAGCTTGCTGTTTTTGTCCAGAGTCGATTCGGAAAAGTTTAAACTCGACATGCAACCGGTGCAACTCTACCCGTTGGTTGAAAGAAGTGTGGAATTTATTCAGGCTTTGGCGGAAGAGAAAAAACAAAAAATTCATTTGCAGGGAGATGCCGGTATTTCAGCCAGCATCGACTACAATTTGTTGAGAGAGGCCTTGCTCAATCTCATCGACAATGCCATCAAGTATTCGGCGGAAGGTTCGGAGATAACGGTTGAAGTCAAAGCGGACAACAACCGAGCCATAATCGCCGTGCGAGATCAGGGGCCCGGCATTCCGGAAAGTGAGCTGGACAAAATATTTGAACGCTTCTATCGAATAGACAAAGGGAGGTCGCGTGAAATGGGTGGCAGCGGCCTGGGGCTGGCCATCGCCCGTTGGGCGGTCCAGGTGCAGGCGGGCACGATACAGGTAGAGAGCCGCCTGGGACAGGGCAGCATTTTCACAATTACGCTGCCGGTCGCTTGAAACATGGAAGGCGTATTTTCACAAGCACCCCTTTTGCAGGAAACCGAAACAGGTAGAAACAGTGCCATATCCAAAAGACGCTGCATACTTTGGGGGGGAAAATAATATCGCATGCAAAAAATGGAACATTGACTACAATTTACAACTTTCAAACACAAACCTCAGGAGGATTAAATGACAGAACACGAAATCGCAAAAGGACTGGAAATATGGACGTTGCAAAGTTTGCTTAACGTCTCCATTATGCTCGGTTTTCTGGCGCTCGGACTGGCGATGGCACAGCAGTACTACAAATCACTCAAAAAGCATCTGACCCTCAGAGTCTCTATCGAAATATGGGACATCTTTACGATTCTACTCACAGACCTGTTTTTGGTGATCGTTATCCTCATCGGATTTATTGTTTTGAATCCGGATATCATGGCGGACATTAAAGTAGCGGTTCCGTTTGTACCCGTGGCAACCATTTTGTTCACCGTTGCCCTCATCCTGCGGTTGTTTCATGGCGGTCATATACCTGACCACAAAAATTTTCTTTTGTCGATATGGTTCATGTTTTCGGCGAACATCATCAACATTATCGGATTTTCATTGATTATGGAAGCGCCCAGCGGCGAGTATCTGGCCATACACCCTAGTACATTCTGGGAATTTATCAAAACGCATTTACGGTCGAATGCATCTCCACACGGTCTGGAACTTGCCCAGATAACGTTTTTTATTTGTTTCCCCATTTTAATCGCTGTTTTTTTCTGGGGCTTTACAAGCGCTGTAACTCATCTGAGAAAAAACCAAAGGGCATAATACATGGATTATGAATGGAAACTACTCATTCAAAACTGCACGGGCTGCGGCATTTGTGTGGACGTCTGTGCCGACGAAGCTATCGAAATGACGCGGGAGATGCCTTACCCCGAGCCGGTGCCGGAGGCATGCATCGGCTGTTTATCGTGTATAGACGAGTGCCCCTTTGATGCCATAGAAGTGAATGAATCATTTAATTAGGAGGTCCTATGAAAACCAACAAACTGTTGTTTGCCGCCAGTTTATCTCTGTGTCTCGTAGTAAGTACCGGTTACTTAAGCGCCCAGGAAAACACTTCATCAAAAAACATCGGCGTCAACTTGACATTTGAACATGTCAAGACCGGGAGTCTGCCGGCCGGCTGGAAAGTGGAGGCCACGAATCAAAAAGGCGACCTGGCTACCTGGCAGGTCATCACGGACACCACTGCACCGTCGGGTAAAAAGGTGTTGGCGCTGACGAAGACAAATCACTCCTTCGGAGGAACTTTCAATCTGTGCTGGACGCATGCCATCACTTTTCTCAACAGCGAAATCAAAGTAAAATTTAAGGCCAATACCGGCGAAGAAGACCAGGGCGGCGGCGTTATCTGGCGCGCACAAGACCGCGGCAATTACTACATTTCGCGCTACAATCCGCTGGAAAATAATTTCCGCATCTATTACGTGAAAGATGAGGCACGCAAAATTTTAGCCAGTGCGCGGGTCAAGCTGCCTTCAAGCAAATGGCATGAACTGAAGATCACGCAGCACGGAAAACATATCAGCGGTTACCTGAACGGTAAAAAACTGCTGGATGTGGATGATAGCACCTTTACCGAACCGGGTGGCGTCGGCCTGTGGACAAAAGCGGATGCAGTGACATCGTTCGATGACTTTGAAATAATTACGAATTGAATAATTACGAATTATGAATCAGTCAATTACGAATCTGCAGTTATGAGGCTTTGGGGACTTGATGTGCGATTTCTACACGGGGCTTGGATTTTGCTGGCGCTATCTCTGTTTGTGCCTGGATGTTCCCGGAAGAATGCCCGCAAATTGACACTGTACTCCAGTTTTTTGAATCATTCAGCAGTCCCGGGATGAATTTGTGAAGGAGTTTATCGAATTATGAAATCCATCTCTGTCAAATTGTTTTCTTTTCTACTATGCTTTTCATTTATAACGAAAACGTTGGCGCAGACATCCATGCCCAATGTCATTCAGGCTGTAAATACGGAAGACAACTTGAGCATCGATGGATTTCTGTCCGAACCGATTTGGCAGGAAGCGAAACATATTGATCATTTTACGCAACGGGAATTGCATGAAGGGCAACCCGCCACAGAAAGGACCGAAGTCGCCATTGTCTATGATCGGAATTATCTCTACATCGGAGTCTGGTGCTACGATCATAACCCAACTGAAATTGTCGCACAAAAAATGAAACGGGATTTTGATTATTCAACCGAAGATAATTTCAAACTCATTATCGATACGTACAACGATAAACGGAACGGATATTTCTTTGTCACAAATCCAAACGGCGCCCGGTTCGATGCCTTGATCCAGGATAACGGCAGCTCGGTTAACAGTGCCTGGGATGGCGTGTGGAATGTTAAGACCAAGATTACCGACAAGGGATGGTTTGCCGAGTTTGAAATCCCATTTTCAACATTAAAATTTAATACAAAAGATAGCCAGGTTTGGGGTATTAATTTTGAACGCAATATTAAAAGAAAACGGGAACAGATTTTATGGCAGGGTTGGTCCCGCGATTATGATTTAAGACAGGTTTCACGTGCCGGAAAATTGAAAGGTATAAAAGGCATCAGTGGAGTCACCCTTGTTGAATTAAAACCTTACGGTCTAGCCGGCGTTGAAAATAACGTGGGCGCCGGCAACAATTTTACTTCTAATCCTGGAGGAGACATAAATTATCTTATTACCCCAACAATGAAACTTAATCTGAGTATTAATACAGATTTTGCTCAAGTTGAATCGGACCAGTTGCAGGTGAATCTAACCCGTTTCTCGTTGTTCTTTCCGGAAAAAAGAGAATTCTTTCTTGAAGGTAAGAACTATTTTGATTTCGGACTCGGATCCAGCATTCGCCCGTTTCACAGCAGACGAATCGGTTTAGCGCCCGACGGATCAACAATTCCGATAATTGCAGGTGCCCGTTTGTTGGGGAAAACCGGAAATACTACCCTGGGCGGAATGAGCATTCAAACCGCGAGAGAGGATTCAGTCCCCCCCACAAATTATTCCGTGCTGAGATGGAAGCAGGATGTTTTACAGCAATCGAATATCGGTTTAATCGGTGTCGGTAAATTGGAACCAGGCAGGCAAAATGCAGTTTACGGTGCTGATTTTCTTTATTCCACTTCAAATATTTTTGGCGATAAAAATTTTTCCTTCGGTGGAGCACTTGCGCAAAGTTATACTTCGGATGCGGATGCAAAGACAGGATTAGCTCATCGCTTTTTCGTTGATTATCCGAACGACCTGATTGATTTTTCTGCTGTCTGGGATAGAACAAATGCTACCTTCAATCCTGAAACAGGTTTCTTACGGAGAACAAATTACCAAATGTTTAGTGCCGATCTTCGAATAAAACCTCGTCCCAAATTTCTGCCCTGGATACAAAAACTCATGTTTAAACCCTTCGATTTTAATTACTACATAGATGACCAAACACATAAGCTTCAATCGCTATGGACGGAGTTTAGACCGTTGGGATTTTCGACGAAGAGCGGTGAGTTTTTTGAATCAAACATTCAGCGTCGAGCAGAAAACTTAACAGAGGATTTTGAAATTCACGACGGTGTTACCATCCCCAAAGGTGAGTATTGGTTTACCCGTTATGAACTTCAGTTTGCTACTTTTGAAGGAAGACCTGTTTCCGGATTTCTCTTTGTAAACTGGGGCGATTTTTACACGGGTACTCGAACCGAATGGTTTGTCCGCAGTGTTTTTCAGCTTAATAAAAACATCAGCGTCAGTTCAGATTTTACACAAAACTATATTACCCTGCCGCAGGGAACTTTTACGGTAAATGAATTTGGCGGAAGGATTAATCTTGCTATCAGTCCCAACCTTTTCGGTTCGGTCTTCGGACAGTGGAATAACGATGATAATGAGGTAGTATTAAATTTCCGGGTGAACTGGATACCAACTCCGGGAACGAATTTTTTCTTTGTCGTAAATCAATCGTTTGACACTTTACGCTCGGAATGGCATTCTACTGATACGACTTTGCTAACAAAATTAATCTGGCGTATTGTGTTATGAAATTGTGGTGATAGAATGATAAAAATTATTTCAAGATTATCCACTGTTTTGATATTAGGTCTATTCGCTACTGTATCAACTCAGGCGCAATCTATTAAAATAATATCCTTAAAAGCTTGTATCGATTCGGCACTTACGAATTATCCATCACTAAAAGCATTTGAGAAAACGGAGGAAAGCAAAACTGCGAACAGTAAAAGTTTGCAAAACCAGTTACTACCAGAAGTCAATTTTGCTTTTCAGAGTATGTACAATTTTTATAACGATTCTGAATACAGAACTCTTGATAATCAACTGCAGTTAGTGTGGGATATGGGTAAATGGACAGGCAAATTTGCGCAGGCGGGTATTACGGAAGGGAAGATAGCAAAATTTAAATCGCTGAAAAATAAACTTGACTTGATTTATCGCATTAAACATTCTTTTTACAGTTTGATAATTGCAAAGGAAACGAGACAAATCGCAAAGCTTTCCGAAAGTTATCTTGAACATCATCTTGCCGTAAATAAAAAATTATATAGCATTGGACAAATCAAACGGCTGGATTTTTATTTTACTCAATCAGAATTATCCCGCGCAAAAGAAGATGTGCTTGCAGCACAATCTGAAATAGAATCGTGGCAAATACAGCTATCAAACCTTAGCGGCGTTAATCTCTCTCCAACTGATTCGTTAGAGATGCCGAAAGAATTCACATTTTCAAAAACTTATTCGGTCGATTCGCTCCTTGAAGAAGCACATCAGTTTAATCCCGCGATTTCTATTTTAGACAAACAGATTGAATTAGCAAATGTTCAGGCAAACCTCATAAAGAACAGCAGGATGCCTAAAATTTATTTGGGCGGCGGATATGTATTTGATAACGATCCTACATCGAGCGGTAATTACGGTACAATATCAGGCGGACTGCTCTTTCCAATTTTTGATTGGGGAACAAGAAGTAATAAAATGCAGTCGGTTCAACTAAAAGCTGAGTCGATAAAATATTCAAAACAAACTCTTTTATTCGAATTAAAATCAAAGCTAAAATCGCTTGTAAGCAAGATTAATAATATAAAAAAACTTTTACTTCTAAAAGAAATTTCCATTAAGCAGGCACAAACGACTTATGACCTGACGCTGATAAATTATAAAACGGGAATATCCACAAATACAGATGTTCTTCTTGCACAGAATGCCCTAATTGAATCAAAAGTGTCAAAAGAAACATTAATGTTTTTACATTATGAAATTGAATCGCAAATAGAAACCTTGGTTGGGAAACCGGAGGTAGAGAAATGAAAAACTGGTTAATTATTTTAATATCCGTTTCGTTTGTATTGTTTTCCTGCAAGCGTAAAAGTCAGAATGCGGGAGAAATAGGTGCGGAATTTCATCTTAGTAATAACGTATCGGAGTTTAAGGTACCCGTTAAAATCGCAATGATTAATAAAGGCGCTATTCAAAAGAAAATAACCATCTACGGGAAGCTTCTGCCAAAACAGGAAACAAAACTAAGCAGCCAGTTTGCTGGCAGAATTTTGAATTTAACTTTATCCGAAGGCGACAGAGTTACAAAAGGAGAAACAATTGCTTTTATCCAGAGTCCGCAGGCGGAAGCGATTCAAAGAGTTGCGACAAACAATAATAATGAGCGGAACGGCGAGATTGTTCCCTATCAGATTCGAGCTCCTTTCACCGGAATCGTTTCTAAAAAACATCACTACTCCGGCGATGTAATTTCAACCGGCGAAACCATTTTAACAATTCAAGATGATTCAATTTATTATTTGTGGGGATGGCTTCCCGCCAATTATTTATCGGATGTAAAAGCCGGGCAGCAGTTGAAAATTACGTTCCCCGATTTTAAGGGAAAAACTTTTTACAGTAAAGTTGAAACAATAAACAGCACAGTTAACGAGCAAACGCAAATGGCGCAAATACGCGCGTCGTTACCAAATCCGCAGCATCTTCTAAAATCGGATTTGTTTGCTAAAATTGACGTTGTTCTGCAATCATTAAAAAATGTTATGTTAATTCCGCACAACGCCGTTTTAAGAAATTCAGATAGCTATTATGTATTTCTTAAAAAAGATGGTAAAGCCCTTCGTAAAACTTTTCAACCGGGAATTGAAAACGCAAACGCCGTGGAAGTTAAAGCGGGTTTGAATGTCGGCGACAGTATAATTGTTCTCGGTAATTATGAATTGAAAGACGGAATGAAAGTAGAAGTAGTGCGCTGATGGAAAAACTGATTAATGCAATTCTGCGGTATCGTCTCGCGGTTCTGTTCGTTCTCGGAATATTAATCATCGGCAGCGTTGTTCTTCTCACGTCAATGCCGGCGGGCGTTTTTCCTAACGCGACTTTCCCAAGAATTTTAGTTCAAGTTGAGCGAGGTTATGCGCCGCTGACCGATATGGAAATTACAACTACAAAACCCTTGGAAGATGTGCTGCGTAATGTTGAAGGTGTAAGAATTGTCCGCTCGAAAACAAGCCGCGGGTATGCTGAAATTGAATTGTATTTTGATTGGGATATCGATTTAATGCAGGCTTATCAATTGGTTCAAGCTCGGATTAGCGATGTTCGCGGAAAGCTGCCGCCCGGTACAGATATTTTGGTTAAACGAATGACGACAAGCGCTTTCCCGATGTCCGGTTACGCAATCTATTCCGATGTTAGAAGTCAGCGGCAATTAAGAAATCTTGCGGAGTTTACAATTCGTCCGCTGCTTTCCGGAGTGAGCGGCGTTTATCAAATTGAAATTGTGGGCGGAGAACGCCCGGAATTTTGGGCGCAGTTGAAACCGGAAAAACTTGCTCTCTATAAAATATCTCCCTTGATGATTGAAGATAATCTTAAACAAATAAATCAGGTTAAATTTTTAGGGAAGATAACAGACAAATATCGTATTCATTTGGGATTTCAAAACGACCTTCTCCATACGGTCGACGATATAAAAAATACGGTCATTGCCTCCCGCAACGGAATACCCGTTAAATTAAGCGATCTGGCGGATGTATCGCTGACAAGTAAAGAAGAATACATAATAACAACCGCTAACTGGCATCGCGCCGTCCTAATTGATGTTTTAAAACAGCCGAATGCAAACGGCGTTTCGGTCGGGAATAACATTGACAAAATAATTGCTAAGATAAAAACCGATTTACCGTCCGACATTCATTTCGAAAAAACTTATGATCAGGAAGATTTTGTTAAACGTTCAATTACAGGCGTCAGCGAAAACATTCTTAGCGGAATATTAATCATCTCGTTGATAGTTTTATTTTTTCTGAGAAGTTTCCGAGCGTCTTGGTCTATAATCGTCTTTATGCCGCTGGTTATGATTCTCTCTTTTTTCTTGATGTACATTTTCAATCTTTCCATAAATATTATGACGTTAGGCGGAATAGCCGCCGCATTAGGCATATTGGTAGATAATGCTACCGTTGTGGTTGAAAATATTATTCGCCATCATTCCGAAGGTCAACCGCTGGATAAAGCGATAGTTAAAGGTTCCTCCGAAGTTATTCCGCCGATGTTTGGAGCTACAATTACTACCGTAATTGTTTTTGTTCCGCTTATTTTTGTTACCGGACTGACCGGCATCTTTTTCAAGCCGATGGCTTTGACCCTTGCCATAGCGGTTTTCCTTTCGCTTTTACTTGCGATAAGTATTACGCCAATTTTAACTCATATCTTTTTAAATAAAAAAAATCACTTCAAACAGCAAGATGATTTTCTTTCGGGAATTCGCAGCGGTTATGAAAAATTATTACAATTTCTTCTACGAAAAAAAATAATAGTACTGGCGCTGCTTCTGATTATTGCCGGAATAAGCGGATTTCTCTTCCCTCGGCTGCATACGGGATTTCTGCCCGAATGGGACGAAGGCGCTTTTGTTATGAATTACAAAGCTCCGCCGGGAACCTCTCTGGAAGAAACGAACAGGCTCGCGGTACAGCTTGAAAATATTATGAAAAATTATCCTGAAATCAAAGCATATTCAAGGCGAACCGGCAGAGGAATTGCTCATCGTCATCCGGCAAATGAAGGCGACTATCTTATTAGTTTAAGCAAAGATCATAAGCGTTCTACTTTTCAAATTATGAATGATCTAAACAAAAATGCAACGGCACAAGTCCCCGGCTTGTATTTGGATTTTGTGCAGGTACTTCCCGATAGATTGAAAGACCTTGCGGGTGAAGAAAAACCGATTGACATTTTAATTTTTGGAAACGACAATGAAGTTTTGCAGAAAACAGCTCAAGAGATTTACGAAAAGTTAAAACCGGTTAAAGGTTTGGTAGGCTTAACGCCCGCAGAGCTTCCTTCGGAACCGGAATTTGATATTTATGTCGATCACGAGAAAGCCGCACAATTAGGTTTCCGTCCCGGAGAAGTGCAAAAATTAATTGAGACTGCTATTTGGGGAAGAGTCTCCACTTACATAAAACAGGGAATGAGATTAGCGGGAGTGCGGTTACGATATCCTCCTTCATTCCGCAAAAACCTTGAAGCACTAAAACAATTGCAAATTCTTTCTCCTAGCGGTGCGATGGTTCCGTTAAAACAAATTGCTGCAATCAGAATACGTGAAGGAGAGGCATCAATACTGCATGAAAACGGAAGTTTGGTTGCAAAGGTATTAGCGGATATTTCGGGACGTGATTTGGGAAGCGTTGTCAAAGATGTAAAAGATGTACTGCACAAAGTGAAACTGCCTTATGGTGTTTCGGTTTCTCTCGGCGGCGATTATGAAAGTCAGTTAAAATCATTTGAACAATTATCTTTTGTTTTGATTCTTGCCGCTCTGCTTATTTTCGTTGTGCTGTTATTCGAATTCAATAGGTTTCGCACGGCACTTGCAATATTTTTAGGAACGGTTTTTTCTTTTACGTTTGTCATCATCGGTTTATATATCACGCGTACAAGCTTTGACATCTCTTCATTTATAGGAACGATTACTGTGTTGGGAATTGTCGTAAACAACGGAATATTGCTGATGGATTTTACCGCGCGTTATCGTACAATCGGTAGACCGAAAGAGGAAGCATTGCTCCAAGCCGGAAGAGTCCGCCTTCGCCCAATATTAATGACAAATACAACAACGATTGCAGGCTTCCTTCCTTTAGCCTTAAAATTAGGCGCAGGCAGCGAGATACTGCAACCATTTGCAGTAGCGGTTATCAGCGGATTGGTCGGCTCAATGTTTTTTTCACTTATTGTTATTCCTGTTTTGTACGATTTGTTTGAGAAGTAAAAATATGAAGTTGATTTAAGTAAAGAGTTGCCGCAAAATATACATTTACTAATTTGTCTTGCTTACTCGAAAGCGGCTCAGCGAGAAAAGCGAGGGCAAATTTGTAAATAAGTCATAGTTGATTGCTTCTCTCAACATACTGCCAAAAACAAGATTAAGATATTTTTGTAAAGGAAGGAGCCGCGATCTCTCACAAAGTAGAATGCCTATTGGCGCTCCACCCACATGTCGTGTTTCTTGAT
>CAYVXE010000046.1:0-4473 GCA_964455375.1 uncultured Calditrichaceae bacterium | reverse complement strand
CTCTCACAAAGTAGAATGCCTATTGGCGCTCCACCCACATGTCGTGTTTCTTGATCAGCTCGATCAAGCGGCCGTCTGCCTCGATTTCCGGGATGTTCCGTTCCACGCACTCCTTTCCCACAAAAAGATTGACTTTCCCGGGTCCGGCGCCCACATAGCCGAAATCGGCATCCGCCATCTCTCCCGGCCCGTTGACAATGCACCCCATGATGGCAATTTTCACGCCCTTCAAATGGTCGGTCTTTGATTTAATGCGTTCGGTGGTGGTTTGCAAATTAAACAACGTTCGTCCGCAGGATGGACAGGAAATATAATCTGTTTTTGAAATACGCAGGCGGGTTGCCTGCAAAACATTGTAGCTTAAATTGAGTAAATCCGCAGCGGGCAAACGGGAATCGAGGCAAACCGCATCGCCAATGCCATCGCACAAGAGGGAGCCGATTTGCGACGCACTCTGCAAAACAAACGTTTCAAAGTCTTTCTCTTCCTGAAAACGTAAAAGCAGCGGGAACGTTGCACCCATGCCGTCCAATAGCGCGGCAAGATATCTGTAGACATAAACGATATCACGAAACCCTGCCAAAGAAAACAGAAAATTCCAGTAATCCGCTTTTTCAGCTTCAGAAAATATCGATTGAAGTGCTCGCAAATTCAATGTTGTCAGACGCCACTCAACTGGTTTCGCCGATATCACTGCCGTCCGCAGCACATCAGCGATCAGAACGGGAGAGGTTTCATCTGCAATAGAAAAAACCAAACGTTCAGCAAGTTTAGCGATATCCGGTAAAGCGTCAGCATAATCTGTCACATCCACGGCAAACGGCAGATAGCGCCCACTGGCAATCAGGTCGTCATGTACCCGTTTTAGACATTCGAAGTCCTCCCTGCTCCTTACTTTTATATGCAGAGTTTCACACTTGAATGTGTTTTCCTGATTTGAAGATGAAACAACATTTAACGGATTGGCAGGTAATCCAGATAGCTCTGAGATTTCCTCCATGACGCTATTGGGATTGCGCAACGGTGCCTGCAAAATCAGTTCTACTCTTGGAATTTGCCCGTTGCCAAGCTGGTAAGAACCGTGCCTGCTGCTCACCGTTTCCCGGCGCTTGTACGCAAAAGGCTGAAATGATTTTAGGGAAATACTGTTTTGTTCAATCCTGATTTGCGAAAGATCATTCCCTGCATTTTCAATGAGACGATTAAACGGTTCGGCCAGTTTAAACGCTACCGGCACCTCGTGCACCGCATCTTCCGTTAAAGACACCCGAATGGTATCGCCAATTCCGTCAAGTAGTAAACCACCAATCCCCACTGCCGATTTAATACGACCTTCTGCGCCATCGCCAGCCTCGGTAACCCCGAGATGAAACGGGTAATCCATGCGCATTTCATCTGCTTTGGCAGCCAACAGCCGGTACGCTTGAATGGCCACCTGCGGGTTGGATGACTTCATGGATAAAATGATGTCGTGGAAATCGTATTTCTGGCAGATACGCACAAACTCCAGGGCAGACTCCACCATGCCCTCTGCCGTATCGCCGAAACGGTTCATGATGCGGTCGGAAAGCGACCCGTGATTCGTGCCGATACGTATGGCACGCCCAAGCTGCTTGCATTTTAACACCAGCGGCTTGAACTTCTCCTCGATGCGCAAAAGCTCCTGCTCGTATTGTTCGTCAGAATATTCGATGACCGCAAATTTTTTCTTGTCGGCATAATTTCCGGGATTGATGCGCACCTTTTCCACATATTCCGCAGCGATCAAAGCAGCATTCGGGGTGAAGTGAATATCCGCCACCAGCGGAACGGCGATCCCGCGTTTTAAGAGTTCGGCTTTGATGTCTTTCAAATTCTCCGCTTCTTTTATCGACGGCGCCGTAAGCCGCACAATCTCGCATCCCGCTTCCGCCAACTGTCTCACCTCCTGCACCGATGCTTGTGTATTCATCGTGTCGGAAATGGTCATGGATTGAATACGAATGGGGTTGCTCCCTCCCACACCAACATCGCCGACCATCACTTCCCGGGTCGGACGGCGTTTATAGTGAAAAATGTTATTGCAATAGTTCATGGTTCCGATGATTCATTTTTTGACCTGATTAATTAACAAAGCTCTGATTTTTCAGTTTCTTCCACCGAATTGTCATTTCGAGTCAGGTGCATGCCCATGTACGTCAACTTAAGGGGCGTTCAACCACCATATTGTCACCCCGAACGGAGCGAAGCGTAGTCGAGGGGTCTGATTTAGGCGCAAACCAGATTTTTCTCCGGCAACTGCCGGATCGAAATGACAAGCCTGATTGGCATCCTTTCAACACCTCTGTACCCTTTGCTTTCCAATTTTGTTCTGTATCCTTCTAAGAAACATTATTTCAGTCAATTTTCTGCAACAAACTCTCACACCCGAATGAAATAAATTCCCGTAAAAACGGAATATTCGGCAACCTGCGAATGGACACATTGTAACGTGTCCTGTAAATGGGCCGGGACAGAAACAACTCTTTCACCACCGGCCGAAAATGGAATTTCCGGTAATATTTTTCAAAAGCATGAATAGACAAACCGACCTTAAAATTTAAAATGATATTTTCAATCAATTCAGGTCTCTCATGAAACAGCTTCCCTAATAGTCTGATCAACCAATTGGGAAGATAATGAAGAAACGGCACAAACCGCAATAGCGAGCGGCCGTTTTGCTGATGCCCGGCAAATCCGGAAAACCTCGGTGGAAAGGTTACATAGAAATAACCACCCTGCTTTAATAATTCCCGGATATTTCCCAAAGCTGAAATTCTGTCCGGAACATGTTCAATCACATCCCGCATGACCACCAAGTCAAAGGTCTCGCCAATCTGCTCAACAACCCGAGAGTCGGTAATATCTCCAACTAAAACGTTAAGATCAGGATTTTTTCCCTTTGCCAGGTTAACCCGAGATTCCGAAAGCTCCAGACCCACTACGTGCATTCCCAGGTCATGCAATATTTCAAGAAATCCGGCTTCAGCGCAACCAACCTCTAATACGTTTAAATTTTTAAAATTTGGTAGATGTTTCTGAAAGTACGGAATTAAATATGTATTGGTGTGCTTCTTTTGTTCATGAAAATGTTTTTCTGCCAAGCTAACGATCCTTCCGTATTTTATTTTGCATGAATATCCGAATTCGGTAATTCCGGCTCTTTTCCGGTCTTTTTGTATTCTGCCAGCCACTTTCTTGTTTGCTGCAGCGCCGGCTTAAATCCCCTCGGACCGTGATCGGCTGCAACCGCTAATCTGCCATCCTTACGGACCACAAATATCCGGTCAGGATGTGCATTGTAGTCTGCGTTAACTTTATTGTCCATATTATCGACGATGCACGGAATGGTAATGTGTTCGTTTGCCATCATCATATCCGCAGTTGTACAACGCTCGCCGATATTTTTATGTTCCTTGATTCCCAAATCCACGGCGTACCGAACGGGACGCAGATCATCCATAGCGTGTGCCTCACCGATGTAAACGATTCGGAATTCTGCTATGTCTTTGTACATGTCATACATTTTTTGCATGTCTCCCAACTGGGATTTAAATGGTGGTCAGGTGTAACTGCCGAAAAACAACACCACCGGTTTTTTGCCGCGATACTGTTGCAGGTCGGTTTCACTTTTACCGTCCAGTGACTTCAGTTTAAAAGAAGGCGCCAAATCTCCAACCTTCAAGGAGTTCTCTGCGAATCTTTTTTGACGATTCATGCCACGCTGGGCAAACCCCTGGCCAGTCACAAAAACGGTCAGCAACGCAACCAGGGCGATGTAAAATAGTTTATTCATCCGGAGCCTCCATCTATTAAGTTAAAAAATGAGCCTTAAGCCCCCATAGTTGAAACAGGATGATCTGCTTTCGCATTCCGATTGTGCCGAACCCGAAAGAGGGGTAAAACCCATGATTCCTCGATACATTAAACAAAATATTTATCCTCACGCCATTTTAAAGAATTCCCCATAATATATTCCCGAATTCGGTTTAAATCGCTTTCGTCTCTGATAATGTGTTCATAATAATTGCGTTGCCATAATTTACCCATATATAAATTTTTCGATTTATATATTTTCAGACATTCATTCGATACCCTTGATTTATAGGCGCCCACAATTTGACCCAACGTAGGGGCAACCCTTGCGGTTGCCCGATTGGCAGAGGCACGGACAGGGGTGAACCCTGCCCCTACCAGTGTGGTAAAAACCAAAATTGTGTGCACATGATTTGGCATAATCACAAATTCATCCAATTCGACATTGGGAAAACGGTTGCCAATATCCACCCATAATTGGTTTGCGATTTTACCAAATTCATTTAATGCCATTTTCCCGCCGGTGATTTCACCAAATACACATTCCCGGTTATGCGTGCAAATCGTTATAAAATATGCACCCGGACGGGAATAATCGTAATCCTTTAACCGGATGGACCGGCGGTGATGCATATCGGG
>CAYVXE010000045.1:6413-30658 GCA_964455375.1 uncultured Calditrichaceae bacterium | reverse complement strand
TTTCACAACGAGAAGTTTGACTATTGTTTTTTAACGACTTTACCTAAAACTATCTATCTCTTAATCGGACACTCATGTGAAAATCTAATGATTCACTAACACCGTAGGAGGTTTTTGTTAGAAAGGAATACAATGTTTGGGCTATTATTGTTAAGAAAATATCGTTCATAAGAATAAGGAGAATATAGATGGCGTTTATCAAAATACCGCGGAGTTGGGAAATATCCGAAAATAAAAGTACACCGGAAGACGTTTACCTGAACCGACGAAAATTTCTCAAGACCCTGGGAATTTCAAGTCTTGGGGCGTATGGTTTAATGAGCAGTTGTTTGGACCGGTCGTCACAGGCGGGCGCGCATAGCATGTACAATGATGTTCGGGACACGCTTCCGAAAGCGGCGCCGCCCTATCCCGCAGAAAGAAATACCGCGTTTGCGGTCGATCGTCCTTTGACCAATGAAGCGATCACCGCGTCGTATAACAATTTTTATGAGTTTTCAGTTGAAAAAGGGCGGGTCTGGAAACTCGCACAAAGTCTGAAGACGGAACCATGGAAAATTGAAATCTCCGGTGAAGTCGAGAAACCCGGCACCTACGATTTAGATGATTTGATGCATCGTTTTGAACTGGAAGAACGCGTGTACCGCTTTCGCTGTGTGGAAGCCTGGTCTATGGTCGTTCCCTGGACCGGATTTCCGTTTAAGAAACTTTTGCAAGAAGTACGTCCTACATTCAAAGCACACTATGTTCGTTTTCTTACGTTTAATCGTCCTGAGGAGGCTATCGGTCAGAAAAGCCAGCGGTGGTATTCCTGGCCTTATTATGAGGGTTTAACAGTAGAAGAAGCGATGAATGATCTGGCACTCTTTACCACGGGGATTTATGGACATGCACTGCCAAAGCAAAATGGCGCTCCGGTTCGTATCATTGTGCCGTGGAAGTACGGCTACAAGAACATTAAATCCATTGTGAAAATAGAATTCGTCAAAAAACAGCCTGCTACTTTCTGGAATGATCTGGTACCCAGTGAGTATGACTTCACCTCAAACGTCGATCCAAAAGTCCCGCACCCACGCTGGTCACAGGCAACTGAAAGGGACATCAACACTGGCGACCGGATTCCTACGCTTCCGTACAATGGTTATGGTGACTATGTGGCGAACCTGTACGGTTGATGGTCGTGGAAAAGTCACGCTCTGACACGAGGGATTTTTTAACTCCCTGAATTTGTGATGGAAATGTAAACTGCGGATGAATACGGTTTTGGCGTTTTTTAGTTATTTTTTTTGCCGCTGGTTTGGGTAATCTTGGAAACGCCATCCATAACATGTTTTTACTTCTCGGCAACTTTATCCTCTGCAGCGAGTTCACTTCTTCGATATAATTCGGTTTTAACCTATAACTAAAGCCTGAAACGTATTATCGATGGAGCTGCAGAGTTGAACGTCGTGAAACTCATCCTTCCCGAGTAGTGTTTTATGATGTCAGAATTTGGACATACCTCTTTTCTGTGATAGGGGTTGAATCCTTCCTCGAGTTTGTCTACTTAGATATTTTTCAATCGGCCGTAATTATGGGTAAGTCCGACGGTACGTCGGACTGTGCATGCACTCGGGCTGAATCCGAATAAGTAAATGTCATCGCCGTTGGAGTAATCGTTCATGGGAAAATGATAGGCATTTTTCATGTTTTCTCACAGTCCGGTCGCAAAAGCACTACTGGTTATTCTGTACAACAATCAGGTCGTTTCCATTCCCATGTCATAAAAGTCAATCTGCACTTTATGATTTGCAACTTTGGGCAAAATCATCCCCTCCATTTTATCAACATTTCTTCGTTGGATTACACTGCTATTTTTTTCATAACGTTTATGGTCTGTTCTTCCAATGCCACCATTTGAGCAGTTCCGGATCGTGTGTGTCATTCGAGGCAAAATACACCGCACAACGAAAGACATACAGCACGCATCGGTCGATGTGCTCACCTCGTAAACGGCATAGCTTCTCGTACATCAGTTCTGGGTCTTCTCCGCGCAACTCTTTCACTCGTCTGTAACCCAAATCGACCAAATCACGGGAGATGCTTTTCCCTACGCCTGGAATAATTTGAAAGGCTTTCTGTGAGTCAGCATTATCTGTCATTTTTGTTCTGATTGTTTTGAAATGTGATAAATTCACGAACCACGGCGTCAGGGTCCTCTATTTGCGGGTAGTGACCGATTCCGTCAAGCAGGACAATGTCGGGATTCGGGATCAGTTCTTTATAACGCAGCGCCATACGCCTCCCGGAAACCGGGTCGTCTGTTCCGTTAATGAACCGTAACGGAATCTCTGTTGATTGTAGAGGCTTCACCCAACGATCCCGGTACCTGGCCCGTTCATTCAAATAGCGGATGAGTTTGTAGATGATGGCTTTACCATGGTTATGTGTGACGATTTCCCAGAAATTATCAAGCTCTGCATTTGTCGGGTTGTATGTCGAACCAAAGATGGCCTTGAAACTGCGGTAAAATGCCCGCTTGTTGTACAGTTTCCCCAGCAGAAAGCCAACGGGGGAAAGCAGCAGTTTCTGGATGGGCCGTGGTTGGATGGTTTCATAAAACAGGCCGCCATTCAGAAAACAGACGGATCGAATTCCGAATCCCCCTCCAGTTGGTTCTTCTTTACGGGCCAAAAGCTCTTGTGCGACAGTGTCCCCGTAGTCATGCGCAAGTATGTGTGTTTCTTTAATGCCTAAAAATGTCAAAAGTGCTTCAACAAGATCGGCCTGGTCGAAAGTTGAATAGGCATATTTTGTGGGTTTTGCTGAAAAACCGTATCCGATGAAATCAACTGCAACGAGCCGGAAATGATCCGAAAGTTGCATCCAAATGCGGTGCCAATCCCAGGACGCAGTTGGAAATCCATGTAGAAGCAGAAGCGTCGGGCCGCTGCCGCTCGTTCTGTAATAAATGTCGTGACCCCGGTATTTGAAGAACGCACCGCTTTCACGCCAGACATCGGGTGCAGGCCGGCCTTGGGTCTTTGCAGAGTTTGTTGACTCATTGTTCATCGAACTGGTTGGCGGAGTTTTAGTCGTTAAGTTCATTTCATTGTTTTGCTGGTTGTCGTAACAATTTGTCTGACAGCTCACCTTTGTGTAACCGTTGCAAAGTATTTTGAATCCAGCGCCGGTTCTCTCGTTTGTACCAAAAGAAAAATCGTTTTTGATTTTGTTTCTCTTTTGAGGTTCGGGCTGTGTAGACTTTTTTTAACGTATACGGGTGGTATCCCGAATAGTAAATGATCGTCGCAACCGTCATGGGGGTCGGAGTGAAATCCTGCACCTGTTCCAGTTTAAATCCCAGATTCTTGGTTTCGCAGGCGAGATTGGCCATATCTTCAACGTTTGACCCCGGATGACTGGAAATGAAGTAAGGGATGAGCTGTTGTTTCAGGCCTGCTTTTTTGCAAATCCGGTCAAATTTTATCTTAAAATCATGGAAGTATTTGAAGGACGGTTTTCGCATAATTTTCAGGACGTCATCGGAGGTATGTTCCGGTGCGATTTTCAGCCGGCCGGAGACATGGTGGGTTACCAATTGTTCAGTATATTCATCATAATGATTCTTTTTTTCATCTTCTTTGGTTTTTGCCATGAGCAGGTCATGACGTATCCCGCTGGCGACAAAGGCTTTTTTAACTTTTGGATGCGCCGCAGCGCTTCTGTAAATATCAATCAACGGTAAATGATTTGTATCCAAATTATGGCAAATCGTGGGGTGAATGCAGGAAGGACTGACACACGCATCGCAGATGGATTGCACTTTGCCTTTCATTTTGTACATGTTCGCCGAGGGGCCGCCAAGGTCACTGATGTAGCCTTTGAAACTGTCCATCTGCGTTATTTGGTCCACCTCTTTCATGATGGACGCTTTTGAGCGACTGGCGATCATTTTGCCCTGGTGTGCTGAAATGGTGCAAAAACTACAGCCTCCGAAACAGCCACGGTGCATGTTAATTGAAAATTTAATCATTTCAAACGCGGGAATCGGACCTCTTTTTATGTACTTCGGATGCGGCAGGCGTGTGTAGGGTAGATCGAACGACGCATCGATTTCCTGTTCACTCATGGTTTGATAAGGCGGATTGATGACCAGCAGTTTATCTCCGACATTCTGGGTAAGGCGATTCGCAAATTGTTTATTCGATTCCTGTTCGATATACTTAAAATTTCGGGCAAATGTTTTTTTGTTTCTCAAGCAGGCCGAATGTGACGCCAGTTCCAATGTCTGCCAATGTTTGTTTTTCGGAAGAGCGGCTGAGTCCGGTTGTAAAAAGGCGGTCTGCGGAATGGTTTTCAGAGAGGAAAACGGGACGCCTTTTTTCAACAGTGTTAAAATAGTGCGCAACGGTTGTTCTCCCATGCCGTAAACCAGCAGGTCAGCCCGGCTGTCCACAAGAATGGATGGTTTAAGATCGTCCGACCAATAATCATAGTGTGTGACTCTGCGGAGAGACGCTTCAATTCCACCGATAACGACAGGAACCTCCGGATAGAGACTTTTCAGAATATTTGAATAGACGACCGCTGCGTAATCCGGGCGAAATCCCGCTTTCCCGCCGGGTGTGTACGCATCGGTTGACCGCCGTCTTTTAGCGGCCGTGTAGTGGTTTATCATCGGATCCATGCACCCGGACGAAATGCCGAAGAATAAGTTAGGTTTCCCTAACTTCCTGAAATCACGCAGATCGTCCTGCCAGTTCGGCTGCGGGATAATCGCTATTTTCAGACCCTCTGCCTCGATGATTCTGCCGATAACCGCATGCCCAAATGCCGGGTGGTCTACGTAAGCATCACCGGAGATAATGATGACGTCGAGTTCACGCCAGCCACGCCGTTCAACTTCTTTTTTGGTGGTTGGCAGCCACCGGTTTGTGCTGCTATGTTCGGTCAAAATAAATGACAACCGCCTTTCGTTTAGACAGTACTATACAAAATGTCAGTCGCCCGGGTTCCATTTATTTCCATTTTAAGAAAATAAACGTTTCCATCAATGATGCGGCTTCTGTTCTAAATGCTGTTTTAAATCCTCCACACCTGGAAAATCAGGGCTGATGCTTTGTAGTTGTTCGAAGACTGGCCTTGCCAAATTGAATTGTCGCTTGGCGATATATGCAACGCAGAGATTGTACAAGACCTGCGGGTCGTGTGGTCCGAATTTGAGCGCCTGATTAAGCAGCTTAATAGCTTCTTGCGTCCTGCCTTTTATTAAATAGATTTGTCCAATCCACTTCATGGCAAAACCGGTGACTTTATGATTAAGTGATTTTATCAGAAATGGCAGCGCCCGGTCCAATTGCCGTGCCTTAATTAACATGTCTGCCGCATTGAGATAATTCGAAACCATATAGGGGGCGGTATCAATGAGTGCGTGATATTCAGAGAATGCTTTTTCAAACTGTTTCTGCCCTGCATAATATTTTGCTAATTTTTCATGACCGTCTGCAAGGGTTATTTTATTATCAAATATGATCTTTAAAGCAAGAGAATCTACTTTCTTCGCAGGACGAAAATTTAATGCTGTGTTAGGCAAAGCGGTTTTTGATTTAAATGGCCAGTTGCTTTTTAAGATGCGGATACCTAAATCTGCGGTCATGCTGTCTAATGCCGTAAATCCCCAATTGCGGCGATAGTAGGTAGCGGGTGCTATTCTGTGGGAATCCCATTTTGGCGCAATGAAACCATGAAGCCGCATGGCATCAAAAAAGGCGTCCGCCATCAAAAAATAGCCGTCGGTATTCGGGTGAAGGTGATCGACCATTAACTGATTACCGATGATACCGCTTGGAGAGTGTTTTTCAAAATATGATTTCACCGGTACCACAGGTACATGATATTCGTCGGCAATGGTGTAGATGATCTGGTTAAATTCTTCGGGGGCACGAAAACGGAGCACATCCAAATCCTTTGCACGGATGTAAGATGTTTTTGCAAGTTGCAATTTGTTTTCTTTTTCATAGGTCATTGCCTGTTTGTACATGTCGTCCGCTGCCGGAAAAGAGTCCGTTTTAACGGAGATAAACGGCTTGAGACCCCGGACATTGCTGATGAGATCTCCTATCAAAATACGCACATCTGCTCGCCTCGCTTTGTGAAAAATGCTGCGCAGATTGCTTGCAAATTGTTTTTTCCCTGACTCGTACAGGTCACTTTTATATGGAATGACCTGGTCTGCTACGATGCGTTCCATAAGGGTCGCAGGGGCTTTCGTTGTATCCGCACTACGATGAAGCCATTTTTTTACGGAGCCGATGAAATTGCGCAGCAGCAGGAATGTTTTAAATCGCTGCAGCTTTAGGTATAATTTTACAAATGCCGGAAACCTGCCCAACGATTCATTGGACGCGATGCCTAATGCCCCGTAATATTCATTGTGACCGGAGTAAATGAGAATGGCGTCCGGCTGGTATTTGAGAATCTCATCCATAAAGTCGAGAAGAGTGTAGGTGTTGACTGCGGTCATTGCGGTATTCACAACCTCAATATGCTTGGTGGGAAATACATCACTTAGCCGCTGCTGTAATATTCGGGAAAACATCATATTACTGCCATAGGGATAACCGGCAGTGGTTGATCCGCCCAGTACAAAAATCCGGTAGTCGTTTTTCGGCTTTTTTTTGAGAAACAAATCATTCGGCGGGGACGGTACGGTTTTCTGCATGAAGAAATAACGTCGAGCGACAAGCGGGTTACAAATATAATATTCGGTGAAATCTCCTTTGGCAGGTATGAAAAGATCAAGATTACCGTCATAATCGAAAAGGCGAAGGCCAACCTCTACCAAGAAGAAAAAAAGAAAAGGGAGGGAGAGCGCAACGAGACGGAAAATCAGTGTCTGATTTGGCTGTTTCTTAAGGAGTGTTTTCTTTTTTTTTACAATTGTCATCGTTGAAAATTTAACCGGATTCTATCTGTTTTAGCCTTTCAATTTCCTTTTTAATCTCATTGATAATATTGGGATTTACTCTTTTAAATAGTTTATGAATCTATTTTTTTTTAAATCTTATGTTAAGTCTATTTCATCAAGACCATTTTTTAATAAATGTGCGTTTAAAAAAGTCTTATTTTTAAAATATAGATAAACTATTAAATTATTCTCTTTGTCATGTTTAATTTCATCGAATCTCAAGAAAACTTTTTGTCCTTTTGTTTTAAGTTTTAAAAATTCAATAGCTTTTTCATAAACTTCTTTTTTTCTTTTATGCCGATAAGCCCAACCGTTAAAACGTTTTATTATTTGTATTCATTTTCAAATTGGCACCGCCTGCCCAATACCCAATATTTATTGTTAGCGGTATCTGTTCTTTAATTCTTTTATCCGTGTTTTATAGTAGTTTTTGTAATCTTCGGTGGGATATTCACAAAGATATATCTTAGTTCCATTTTCCCGAAAATATTTATTGTCAATCGTTGCCTTTAACTCCACTTTTTTAAATAACCGGGGTAAAAGGCTGTCCGGGTTAATATCGTTTCCCAGACCTGAATGTACCCAGATCATATAATCTTTAGAAAGGCTATCGGGTGCCCAGAACACAAAACTCCCATTGAATGATATAGGTTGGGGGATATTAATTTTTTTCCCATAAAACATTACCGCGCCAGCTTGTCCGTAATGGTAACAAAAAATGTCGCAGTTGTTTCTATTTTCCTTACTAATGCTCAAATATCTATCACCAACCTTTTGTCCTATTTCTTTCCAACCTGTCATATCTGCCATGTCCTGGGGTATGTCGTGGTAAATACCGTCTTCCCATCTGAAGGCATCCTTTTTAATCGCTTTTTGGAAAGTGGTTAATGGAATTCCGTCAAACGATAGGGATATATACAAAGAGATGAACATATTGATTACGAGGAAACTAAAAACGTATATCAAATATTTTTTTAGGTACTTTTCTGTAAAGTAAGCCCCAAATACAAAGAGAATTGGATAAACGCCTAAGGAATAGTATGATTTGCCGCTACCAGTTGCCAATAAAATAATTACAAAAATGTAGATAAACCCAAACAGTCTGTATTGCTTTTCTTTTTTATAGAATAATAAAACCAGGAGCGCACCAAACCATAATAATAGGGCTTGTATGTTCATTAAAAACTGGTCAGCAATAAAATCTGAAAGATGCACATGTACCAGCTGCGTTTCCCTTAATTCAGACATATGCTGCAATACAGGCCAGTTATTTTGATTTTGCCAGATTAAGTTTGGAAAGATTATTACAAACCCGATGAACAAAGCAATAATGAAATATTTGGATATATACAGATACCGATATTCTGAAATCAATAATGAAATAGAAAAGGCTGTATAAAAGAAAACAATTGAGTATTTATTTAAAAAGGCAAATCCAAATACGATTGCAATCCATATCCATATTTTGGGATTGTTTCGTTTTATCATTATTAATATTAAGTATCCGGATAGCAACCAGTAAAATTGATTAAAAGATACAGGTTGAAATAAAGCATTGGTATGCAGGTAGGCAGGGGATAATATATAGGCAAGACTTGCCAGGGAGATCGCTATTTTTTTACCTCCCAGTTCTTTAACAGCCAATCCGATAATGATTAAATTGATTCCCCCGATCAATGCCGGAAAGAACCTTAGCCCGAATGCTGTATTCCCGAATATTAAAGTTGCAAGTTTACCAATAATAGCTATGGATGGCGGAACTGCAACATAGCCCCAGGCAAGATGTTCGCCTTGTGCGTAATAAAGATAGGCATCCCTGTGTAACTCAAAGTTTGAAAATGTAAAAAAATGTATTAGCAATTTCATTGAAGCAAAAAACAATATTAATTGCCATTCTTTTGAAACTAAAAATGTGGGTCTGCTTAAATTCAATTTATTACTAATTTTAATTATTTGTATTTTCTTTCAACCTGCCGCCCGGTTTTGCACCGTAACCCTTATTGGGTAAAGTTTTGGGTAGTGGTAGTTTCCTTTTCAATTTCTTTAATTGTCCCTTTTAACATTGTTGGTACTATCAGCTTGTGAAAAGGTTTTACAGGCAAAAAGTAAAGTTTTCCGAACCAATTGTTGTACTTAACAGTAGTTGAGATAATCAAACTCTTTTTCGAGGGTTCGATTTTGTCCAAAATCAAGGAAACTCTAAAGTTTAAGTGTTTATCATCTTCTCCCAGGATCAGTTCAGTGTCAGTTTTGCTAAATACTTTAAATAATCCAAGTCGCTCCCCAACAGTTCCTTTGAAATTATTTAGCAATTCTTCTTTGTTTTTTATTGCACCACTTGTTTTTAATTCGAAAATTGAGACAAGCCGATCTCTTAAATTAAATAGGCTTTCAATCCATTTCGGTGATGAAGAGAAAAAAGCCTTTCCAACAGTCAAAGAGTCAATATTGTTTTGATTGTCCTTTACGTCCGATTTGTAACTGTCCACATAGTCATAGTCGGTTTTTGCTAAAATTGAATTTTTCGGAAGATTTACTTTTTCTATCTTCATTTTTTTTATTACCACCAACGGTTGTGTGTATGCGTCGTGCGGCCGTTAGTTAGCATTATCGCATATACATTTGTTGTACGTTCGTTTTCTTTCCTGGCTAATCTATGTCTTCCACTATAAATATTGCATTATTGTTTAAATCGAAGAATCCAAATTCATTTGTTCTCCATGGAGTATTTAAAATGAGTTTATCTCGGCTGACAGTACCCCTTTCTACAAACTCGTCAAAGAGTTGTTTAATATTTTTTACAAAAATTCGAATTACAGAACCACCGAGTAAGGGATCTTCTTCGGTGTCTGCATGCCATTGCAGGTGTATACAAAGATTTTCTCTGCGGAGTAAAACATACATGTTATCAAAAACAACACATTCAAAACCTGTTTTTTCCTGATACCAGGCGATATCCCTTGATATGTCTGCGGAGGGTAGAACAGGAATAATTGTAAGAAATTGTGTGCCTATTTCCATATTAACTGGTTTTTAAAATGACGCACAACACTTTATGTTGTAGCGGTGGAAACCGCAAGATCAATTTATCCAAAAAGGAACGTACTTTGATGTTCTCGATATTTCGAAAAAACACAGCGGTTTCAATCCGCTGAATGAAAAGATTAGAAGACGAACATAATCCTTCTTAATTGAACCTTTCGGAAAATATCTCAGTTGCACCGCTGTTTTGTTTTTTAATAGCCTACTTTTTGTTTCCTCTGGCAGTTTTAAAGCCAACCCAACTGTGGTTAAGGAGATACATATTTTTTCATCTGCATATAGTGCTGCACCACTAAAGAAATGCTTGCACTCAAGTAAGCACCATCAAAACAATCAGATGTTGCCTTACCTATAAATGCGGATAATTTGTCTAAATATTTTTTAGCCATCGGTCTCTGTTGCAATATCGTTTGAGTTCATCTGTATTTTGGAGCGAAGCGGAAAAATGTCGGGTGGGATGATTGGTTACGTGTTTCATCTATTGTTCCTGGCATGAGTGATCAGCGGCTTCCGACCCTTTTCTTTAAAGCTGACAACAATTTTCTCTGCTTTATCAAAAGGAACAGTTATAAAAGAGAATTTGTCCATTACCTGTATATCCCCGATATGTTTGGACTTAACCGGGACTCTGTTCATAATAAGCTCAACTTTCGCTTCTTCAAATAACGATAGATATACTCAAGAGATAACGCACCCAATAAAGTTATTATCGTACCATAAAAAGCACTTTGTTGTGTTTGCCACTGATAAAATATAAGGGCTAAAAAAACAATTAAGAGAATAATAATATTTAGCAGGATAAAACCTTTATTACCACCGTATTTATCTGTAAGACGGTAGTGAGAGATTAAAACAAAAATGTAGATAATAGTAAAAATAGCACTTGTTATTGTAGCAATTGCACCAATATCAAATTTGAGTGCAAAGAACAAACCCAGTGCTGCGGTTATATATAATCCTTCAGTAGATTTGAACCATGTTTTTCTTTCAAAAACTTCCGGGAGTTCACCATCCTTGGCAAGCGAATAGGCGATATTTGCCCCGCCATAAAGAGTAGCGTTTAAAGCAGATGATATTGAAAAGAGTGCCCCAATTGAAATTAGTATAAATCCAAAACTTCCCAGAAAAGGCTTTGCAGCAACTGCAAGTGCATTATCCTGTGCCTTTATAAGTGCAGCAATTGAAAGATTTCCTATTGCAACGAATGAAACAGCAACATAAACAAACATAACAACTGCAATACTTATAAAAATTGCAAGAGGCACGTTCTTTTTTGGATTTTCCATATTTTCTGATGCATTTGTAATAAGCCCAAAACCCATATAAGAAAGAAAAAAGACTACCGCTGCGGAGAGAGTACTTTGCAAGCCTTCTGTACTAAAAGAAGGGATAATAAAACCGGGGTTTATTTGTAGAAATCCTAACAAAATAAATACGCCCAAAATGGAGAGCTTTACTAATACAATATAAAATTCTAATCTACCCACAGCTTTACTACCGAGTGAATTAATAGCTGTAAAAAAAGCTATTAATAAAACTTCTGTTATGCCCATAGATAAAGGCGAAATGCTAATACTTAATAAGGGAAGGAAATAACCTGCAAATCCTTTTGCAAACAAAGAGATTGAAACAACATAACTCAGCCACATTAATATAGCCAATGCTCCAGTAACAAGATTGTCACCAATTCCCTTAATTATAAATGCTATCGGGCCTGCATTGGATATTATTTTGCCTCCAAGTTTGGCATAAGAATAAGCGACTATCAGGGCAAATATTCCTGAGAGGATAAAAGCCTCCGGTAAATTTTTACCTGCAATTTTTGCACCTACACCAAAAATTGAAAATATACTTGCTCCAATCATTGTCCCTACTGCCATTGCAACAGCTTCCCAGAGCCCTATTTTTTTATTCTTTGATTCCAATATAATACCTGCCAATGCTTTAATGAGTTATGCGATGTATAAAATTAACTTTTTATTTCTTTTCAATTAAGATCAATTATATATTATCCGTAGATGAAAAAACATTTCTTTAGGGTTCAAGATTGTTCAATATTTCATAAGCCATTGGTTTAACACTGCCTTTCCATCCAGGACTTTTTAGTGCGGATAAAAAATTGTCAATTGGAAAACCTTCCGGAAGTTTTTCTGTTTTTTTTAATTCATAGAAAACATGATGCGTCCCAGCTAAAACAAAAATAAAATCTGATTTTTCTATAAGTGTTTTAAGAAGGGGTTTTATAGATTGAAAACCCAGTTTAATAAGTCCTTCAGCTGCTATCCAACGAACATCACTTTCATCATCTTCCAAAGCTTGAATAAACAGTGGTATTGAGATAGGATCTCCAATTTCCACCATTGTTTTCAAGGCCTCCCACCGATAAATGTGCTTTGGATGATTAAGCAATTCCATTAAAAAATCAAGCATATCTTTGCCCTTTGCCACAAGTTTTTCCCGCGCTTTTTCCCGTTCTATTCCATTTTTGCTGCCAAGAGTTTTGAGTAGTTGTTGGATTTCTAAATCTTCAGGATTTTTCATTGTTTTGTCCTTCTTTTACCTGGTAAAAAATGATAATTTTTATTTATGAAATTTTATTTCTGTGTGATCTAATAATTTGTAAATACGAACCTTTAGGAAGTCTGAAATTAAAAAGGCAATCAGTGCATAGCCCCAAACCAGAAGAGCTAAATTCCATGAAATAGGTGTGATGAACCATCCATAAACAGCAACAAATGTTGCAAGGATTTTAGTTGATACTGCAGACCAGAACATCACACTGCTCGGTTTAATTGACCAAAATGGCCCACGAGTCCGGGTTAAAAATATTGTTAAATGACCGGCTATCGCTAATTTTAAGAATATAAAGGTTTGCACCGTTTCCTTTGATAGATGAAGCATCTCTTGCCCGATATAAAATATTCCGAATGAGCTGATTAAACCAATTAAACCTAAGAATGTAGCCATACTGAGAACAATGCGCATATCCCACTTTTCCGGGTCTTTGGAATATTTAACATTGTCGTATGCAATTGCCATTATTGGGGCGTCATTAAACAAAGCTAATAAAACTATCATTATCGCGGTAACAGGGTAAAAATCAAATACAAGTATTGCTAATGTTATAAAAAACAAAACCCGGATTGTTTCGGCAATTCTATAGATTGCATAGCTGTTCATACGCTGAAAAATATTCCGGCTTTCCTTAATGGCATCAATAATAACTGAAAGACCGGGTGATGTAAGCACAATATCAGCAGCAGATTTTGCAGCGTCTGTGGCGCCGGCAACCGCTATTCCAACATCAGCCTTCTTTAAGGCAGGCGAATCATTCACGCCGTCACCCGTCATACCAACAATATGGTTTTTTTGTTGAAGTAACTCAACGATACGATATTTATGTTCAGGGAAAACCTGGGCAAAACCATCTGCTTTTTCAACGATATTCAAGGCTTCTCTTTCCGGCTTATCTAAAAATGCGGAAACTTCCAAAATATTGTTACTTAAACTTACTTTGGCAGCTATCTGTTTTCCTATTGCCGTATGATCACCCGTAACCATTTTAACATCAACACCCATACCCTGCGCTGTTTTAATTGTTTCTGCGGAATCATCCCGCGGCGGATCGAATAAAGGAATTAGTCCGACATATTGCCAATTCCCCTGCTCGTCGGTTTGGGCAGTGCCGAGTGTTCTAAATCCTTTAGCGGCGAAATCATCTATTTGTTTGTTAACAAGGTTAGTTATTTTCCCTTTATTCCCTCCTGTGATAAGTGATAATATAGCTTGTGGCGCACCTTTACTAACTTTATGTATGTGTCTTTCTGAATCTTTAATTGTTACTTCTGTTCTTTTGATAACCGGGTCAAAAGGTTTAAAATCCTTTACTGTATATGAATCCCATTTTTCTACAACCGTTTTAAGAGATTTTGTCTTATTGATAATGGCTGAATCAATAGGGTCTTTATCTTCTTCTCTTGAAGCGAGTGAAGCAAATAACAAAACATCGTCAGAGGTAAAGCCTTCAAATGGTTTTACTTCTGCCAGTGTTAATTCATTTTTTGTAATCGTTCCTGTTTTATCAGAACATAATATATCCATCCCGGCCATTTCTTCTATGGCTACTAATTTACTAACAATCGCTTTCTTTTTGGCTAGTAAAGATGCTCCAACAGCCATTGTCACAGATAGAACAGCGGGTAAGGCAACCGGTATGGCTGCAATTGTCAGCACGAGTGCAAACTGAAGTGTATCCAGAAAACTTTCATGTCTGAACAGAGATGCTAAAAAAATTATTGCAATCATAAAAGCAGCAAGAACAATTAGATAATTTCCAATTTTAATAACGGCTTTTTGGAAATGACTTACCGTTTTTGCTTCTTCTACCAGCTTAGCCGTTCTACCGAAAAAAGTGTTCATTCCGGTTGCAACGACCAAGCCATTCATTTCGCCCTGGCGGATGACAGATCCGGAAAAAGCAACATCCGCCGCGTGCTTTTCTACCGGAAGAGATTCCCCCGTCAACGAAGATTCATCTATGCTCAGGTAATCGCCATCAAAAAGTTTTAAATCCGCGGGAACAATATCACCTAATCGTACACGTACAGCATCTCCTGGAACAAGTTCTCTTGCAGCTATCTCCGCCCATTTCCCACTGCGCAATACACGTGCCTTGAGTGCTAATTTTTTCTTTAATAAATTAATGGCATCATCAGCCTTATATTCCTGCCAAAAACCAACGGTCGCATTCAGAAGAAGCAAAGCGAAAATAACCCAAAAATCTTCCCAGTGATTTATAATTGCGGATAAGATAGCTGCAACTTCAATCATGAAGGGGATGGGACCCCAGAAATAACTTAAAAATTTAACAAACGGATTTACTTTTTTTTCTGAGATTTCATTAAATCCATATTCTTCAATTTTATCTTTTACAGAAGAATCCGAAAGCCCCTTTTCGCTTGAAGAAAATTTCCCAAACAGGTCTTCGACTGATAGTTTTTTGATTTCGGAGATATCTAATATGTCTCTATCCATTTTGGTTCTTCCCTCTGTTTTGGTTCAGCGTAAATTGGGCAAAGCGGGTTAGCGTTTTAATGTAGTCATGACGATTGTAATTGACAATAAAAATAAATGATGCTTCATATCTTTTATTAACCCGAAACGGAAAGAGCACGGACGTTAGAGTGACCATCTGATTTCCCATTGTTTGTATTTTTTCATTTAGGTCACTTCTGTTCTTATGCGGATAGTTTTGCCGGCGTCTTTTTCCGGCTTGCCCGAGTTTTCGATCGCGGTCTTGCAGAAGGGATTCAGCTTGCGGAGGCCAGATGTGATAATGCTGCTGAGGTTGCCCGTAATCTGGGGATTAATTCCACTATGCTGGGTCGCTGGATTCGTGAATATCGACATGACAGCCAATATGCATTTCCCGGTCAAGTCAAGCCGAGTGACTATTATGCCTGGAGCAGGCGACCTGCAAGCCAGAGAGCTCGGGACAATGACAGGCTGCTGATGGAAATCAGTAAGATCCATACGGAGAGCCGTCAAGCCTATGGCAGTCCCAGAGGCGGTATTGCAAGAGAGAGGCTATGGAGCCAGCCGGCCTCGTGTGGCACAACTCATGAAGAAACACGGTATCCGGCGGCTAGGTTCTAATAAATTTCATTTCTTCTGAGCTTAAATTAGTACCCTGACAAGTTGAAAAGAAAAGTCGTTCAGGCGCCGGAGTGCTTTGCCAGAAACCGGTCCAACTGATTTGCAAATGCGTGACAATTTTTTTGTTTGAAAGCAGCAGGTCCGCCGGTTTCCACGCCGCTGCTGCGCAATTCATTCATGAAGTTTCGTAGCGATAACCGCTCCCGGATATTGTCTGTGGTAAAAAACTGTCCTCTGGGGCTAAGAGCGTATGCGTTTTTTTTGATCACTTCAGCAGCGAGTGGAATGTCAGCGGTGATGACTAGATCATTTTTTTGAACGTGCCGGATGATGTGATTATCTGCCACATCAAAACCGCCAGGCACAAGGATTGAGTTGATAGTGTCAGAACGGGGGATAGATAATGGTTTATTGGCTACAAGAGTCAATAGAATCTGCACCCGGTTAGCTGCCCGGTATAAAATATCTTTGATGGCTCTGGGGCAGGCATCGGCATCTACCCAAATGTGCATAAACGTGAATTCCCGGTATTCTTAAAGATTCTTTGCCAGTTGCTGCAGCAATTCGCCATTGGTCGGGATATCGGCAATGAGTTTTAACAGACTAAGCATGGCTGCTTTCGGTTCGCTGTCCGCCAACGAACGGCGTAGAGCCACAAGTCCATCCATTTCATCTTCTGAGTAAAGCATCTCTTCTTTCCGGGTGCCGCTGGCCTGCAGATTGATGGCGGGAAAGATTCTGGAATCTGCCAATGAACGATCAAGGACAATTTCACTGTTGCCTGTTCCTTTGAATTCTTCAAAAATGAGGTCATCCATGCGTGAGCCGGTTTCCACAAGTGCCGTGGCGATTACGGTTACAGAACCGCCGTTTTCTATATTGCGTGCCAGTCCGAAGAAGCGTCGTGGAATTTCAAGCGCTTTAGCTCCCAATCCGCCGGACAGGGTGCGGGTTCCTCCGGCGCCGGAATTGTTAAATGCCCGGGCCATCCGCGTGATGCTATCGACGAGCACCACGATGTCACGACCGCATTCTAATTCGCAGCGCACATGTGCCAGGGTCATTTCTGCTAGATTAACATGCGATTCAATACTCTGATCATTTGAACTCGCCAGCACTTCCGCTTTCACGTTGCGACGAAAGTCAGTGACCTCTTCAGGCCTTTCGTCGATGAGCAAAACAATGATGCGGGCTTCTGGTTCGCTTGCATGAATTGCGGCGGCAATTTCCTGCAAGATTCTGGTTTTTCCAGATTTCGGCGATGCCACAATGAGCCCGCGGGTGCCTTTACCGATGGGGGCGATCAGTTCGACGATGCGCATAGTTATGTTACCGTTCTTCCCAAGATGAAATCTGTCGCTGGGGTTGACAGCTACCAGGCGGTCAAATAAAGCGCGTGCTCGAAACTGTTTTGGTGGCAATCCACAAATAGATTCGACGGTAGTCAGACTCATGCTCTTTTGCCCTTTGCTGGAAGTTCCGGTGACCAATGCCCCTTCTGCCAATTTATACTCACGGATCAATTTCGATGAAACCCAGACGTCTCCACGGCAAGGTTTAAAAGAACGGCTGGGATCTCGCAGAAACCCTCCGCCTTGTTTCAGATAATTCAGAACACCACTGACTGTTTGCGACATATTAAATCATTTCCTGTTTTTTAAAATTCTTGTTTAGACCTTTGGTCAATTCATACTGACCAATTGCAAATTTTGCAAAGTGAGCGGACCGCATTTATGGTAAAATAAATATGTGGTTCAGTTTCAGTGACTTGTTTTAGAATGGACGTTGTTTCTGAAGATGGATATGCTGATACAATTAGGCAATAATAGCATTAAGATCAAGGAAAAACGTAAATTAAAAGGATGTAGGAACAAAAATAATGCAGGTTTTGAATTATCTTGAGATTCTGCTGTTAATTTTGTTGCAAATCGTCTTAAAAATATTAACTTTGCACAAAAAAAGATCAACTTACGGAAGCGATAGACAATGAGCACAGAAAGAGAAGTCACCACGAAGAAAAGGTTGGGAGCTGAAAACTTTGATTTACCCGTTCATGAACTGCGGTCGGGCTACCGTTCGGCGGTTTATTTCTGGCGAACAAAACGAATTTTAGAACAGGAAGGCGAGCACCAAAAAATCACGCATCAGATTTTTCAGAAAAATGAGAAAGTCTTTATTTGTGGTATAGACGAAGCAATTGAAATTCTGAAATGTGCTACGGGTTATTATAGAGATTATCATCAGGCACAGCATTTGTTTGAACGTCTTTTAAAGACAAAAAGGGAATTAAACCAAAATGTACAGAAGCATCATGTTGGTGACCTGGCTGGTTTGGTAGAGGAGCGGCTTCGCCTTGGTGTTGAACTTGACCGGCTTTGGGTGGATAAGTTTCATGAAATTGATGTTTATTCTATGTATGATAGTGAAGAACTTTCCGCCTGGGAGACCGCGATGCACATCGAAGGGGAGTATTCTTTTTTTGCCCATCTGGAGTCGGTCTATCTCGGTGTGCTGGCACGTCGAACGAAAATTCATACAAATTCCCGGACGGTGGTGCAGGCTGCCAAAGGTAAACCGGTTTTGTTTTTTACCGACCGGTTTGACCATTTCTGGCTTCAGGATGGCGACGGTTACGCTGCTCATCTCGGTGGAATGAGCGCGGTCGCCTCCAATGCCATGGCGTCATGGTTTGGTGGAAAAGGGATGGGAACGATTCCGCATGCAATGATCGTTTCTTATAATGGGAACTCGACTCTGGCTGCTGAAAAATTTAACCACTATTATCCGGAGGTAAATACGATCGCTCTGGTTGATTTTGAGAATGATTGTGTGAAAACATCTCTGGAGGCTGCCCGGTGTTTGGGGGAGAAGCTCTGGGGCGTCCGTCTCGATACTGCCGGTAATTTGATCGATAAGTCCTTAACAGATGATACGAGTTTGCCCAATAAAGAAAAATTTGGTGTCATCCCGCGGCTTGTGGAAAAAGTGAGGCATGCGCTGGACATGGAGGGATTCAAGCATGTGAAGATAATCGTTTCCGGCGGGTTTAATCCTGAAAAAATAGACAGGTTTGAAACGTTGCAGGTTCCGGTGGATATCTACGCCGTGGGCAGTTGGATTCTTTCGGGGCAGTATGACTTTACCGCTGATGCGGTGCGGTTGAATGGTAAGAATCTTGCAAAAGTCGGGCGTGAATACCGGCCGAACAGTCGGTTGAAAAAGGTGGAATAATCTGTCGTCCCCAAAACGCCAAATGTCTTCTCAAATTTCCTGACGTTTTTTTTGTGGGGAGTGAGAAATTTGATTGAGTGAGACCTTTCGACTCTACGTCGTTGTGTTGAAGGTGACGACATAGCTGCGAAATGCTACTCAGGTTAACTCCTGTGAATAGCTGCCGGATAAGAATGAGAGACAAAGCTGTTTTCCGTGAGTCACTACGTTGTATTTGACTAAAAGCACCTTTTCTGTCTTGTCGTTTCGGTTCGGCAGCCGCTGAATTCGGAATGACACCTATTGTAAAAATAGAATATTTTAGGTCAATCACGAAATAAATCAAACGATAAGGGGAATTGGTATGACTAAAGAATTACCTATGCCTTCACACTATAATTCTGAAAAAGTTGGTCATGTGTGGAAAGTGCCATACCGGGATCGTGCCAGTGAAGCGGAAAAATGGGCTAAGGAACATAAAATTAAGCCTGCAGCCAAAGATAAATCCCGCGTCTGTTTGATGCCGGTGGATGTGCAGAATACGTTTTGTATCCCCGATTTTGAGTTGTTCGTCGGTGGTCGTTCCGGAACAGGTGCAGTGGATGACAACCGCCGGTTATGCGAATTTATTTATCGTAATTTGAATACAATAACAGAGATTTGCCCGACGATGGACACGCATCAGGTTATGCAAATTTTTCACGCTGTTTTTCTGGTTAATAAAAAGGGGGAGCACCCGGAACCCTTTACGCTTGTCACCATCGATGACATTCAAAAAGGGCGCTGGCAATTTAATGAAGAATTATGCAAGGTTCTTGGAGTTGATAAAGATTTCGGTCGGCGATATCTGGAACATTATGTAAAGCAGCTTCATGGAGGAAATAAATATGAGTTGACTATCTGGCCGTACCATGCCATGCTTGGTGGAATCGGGCACGCATTAGTGTCTGCTGTTGAGGAAGCCATTTTTTTTCATTCCATCGCCCGTTACAGTCAACCGGATTTTCAAATTAAGGGGAATAACGCCTGGACGGAAAATTACTCGGTATTAAGTCCGGAAGTTTTGGATGACCAGGAAGGGAATGCCATCGCTTATCGCAATACCTCTTTTGTACAGAAATTGTTGCAGTTTGACGCGGTGATTATCGCCGGACAGGCAAAAAGCCATTGCGTTGCCTGGACCATCGAGGATTTGCTGCAATCCATTCGCAGGTCTGATATTGAGCTGGCAAAGAAAGTTTACCTGCTTGAAGATTGTATGTCGTCGGTGGTAATTCCGGGCATCATCGATTACACCGATGATGCCGATAGAGCATTTCAGAAATTTGCCGATGCGGGGATGAATATTGTCCAATCCGCAGAACCAATGTCCTCCTGGCCGGGAATGAAGTCTTAAGTTAATCGGTTATTTCAACTTTTTAATCACCGATAGATTGCGACAAACACAGATAGAGCGGGTTTTTCTATTGCATCTCAATAATAGTTGGTTTTTTTCTGCGGCTAATCATTGAAACGAATGTTGAATCAGACCCGGTAAGTGTCAGCTTTCCAATTTTCGATGGCTTTTTTGATGTCATTTTCCGAGAGATTCTCTGCCACTGCTTTTTTCTCCAACTCTAAAAATTCTTCATCTTCTGCAAATCGTAAGCCGATGATTTGTCGGATGCTTAAATTCGCATCAAGAGGCTTCCCGGTCAGGACATAGTGACGAAAATTTTCTTCGGTGCGGATGGCACGATCCTGTGCTTTTAGCGGAAAAATTCTCAGATAATAAAATTGAAACCCAAGAATAATCGCGATAACGACGATCAGTGACGCGCTGTATAGATTGCCGGTCCCGAATGAATGAAATAAATTCACCAGTGCGCCGATGAAAACGGCAACGATGAGCAGAAATGTAAAGATGTGGAACATCGGTATAATGCGTCGGTGATTGGCATAATTTTGATTCATGTTTCCCCCCGTTAGATTTGAAAAATAAAAAATGATTTAATCAATTGGTTGTGTCCGGGTACATTCCCGGTAAAAGGATCGAAGTTGCTTTACCGTTCTGCGTGGTTAAAAATCGGATGAAGCGCAGTGTCGGGTCGTTTTTTACAGAAAATCCAAATGGCGAAAGTTTGCTTTGCAGGTTCAGCAGACCTTTATTCGCGGGAACTTCGATAATCTGCACATCCTCTTTGCCGGTTAATCCCGCTTTTGCTTTTGCCAGTTCAATTGCTTCGAGCATACCACCGAGTTTGTCCACCAGCTTTAACCTTTTGCCTTCTTTACCGGAGTAAACATGTCCCTGTGCAATTTCTTTGACCCGCGCAACAGGAAGTTTCCGTCCCTCGGCCACCTTGAGAACAAAGTCTTCATAAGCATTCAAAATGAGTTCAGATGCTTTCTTTCTTTCCTCATCATTCAGATTTCTGGCCGGGACTTGCAGATTCAGAAAAGGGAGCCGGATACCGGAACCCAAATCGGCATGTTTTCCCTTCTGCACCAGGTCTGATGTGAGACCTAACTTTTCTCCAAAAGATTTATCATAGAGCCAGCCAAAGATGACACCGATGGAGCCGGTGATGGTATTTGGCGCTGCGAGAATTGCATCTCCGTACATAGAAAGCCAGTAGCCACCGGACGCTGCAACCTGACCCTGCGAAATAATCACCGGTTTATTTTTGCGGCAAGTTCGCACGGCTTCAGCAACTACATCGCTGGCCATGCCGTCGCCGCCCGGAGAGTCTACTCGGAACACCACGGCTTTCACGAAACGATTTTTGGCTAATGCAAGGAAGACTTTTTTCAACCAACGCGCTTTGATGCCTTCATCCATGGCACAAACGCCGAGGCCATAGACCACGGCAATCTTCGGTTGAATGCCCCAATTTTGCTGAGGAAGCGAATTTGACAAAAGTTGCTCCGGGCGCACTCGCTTCTTTTTTGTTTTGGTTAACTCTGCAATCAAACCATCGACCTCTGACCAGCGGGCGAGGGTGTCCACCAGCCCGGATTTCAAAGCCTGCCGGGCGTCAAAATACGTCTGTTCATCGATGAGTTGATCAAATTTTTTAACGGGAAAATTGCGGGAGGCGCACACATCTTGTCGGGTTAAGTCGTACCAATCATCGATGTAGTCTTGTAATTGTTCGCGATCCGCATCCGACATATCGGTGCGACTGAGGACTTCGGCGGCTGATTTGTATTTAAACAAACGCCATTCATCAAAACCGAGTCCGAGTTTGTCAAGTGTTCCTTTGAAGTATGTTTTGCTTAAAACGTAGCCTCGCAATAAAATAGATCCCTGCGGATCGAGGACGATTTTATCCGCCACGCTAGCCAGATGGTAACCGGTCATACGAGGCGTGTCGATAAAAATCAGAACTTTTTTCCCGGCCTTCTGAACCGATTTTAGCGCTTCCCGGATTTCCCACGCCTGTTCAGGGATAATGTGCATGGCGGAAAGATTCAGAGCCACCGCCTGAATGCGGGGATCGGATTCCGCCGCTTTGATATTTTTTAGAATTTGGAAAAATGATTTTCTGCCCGAATCCAGGAGTCTGTATTTTAGATAATCAACTCTTCCCTTCATGGTCATGGCTGTGTAATATTTTGCCCGCTGGAAATGACCGGTCATGAAGCTCGGTTTATTGCCGCCGCTGCGAATGATGTAACTTTGCAAACGGTGGTTGGCATCTGAATCAAAATGACTTTGGCTGGAAAGACCACGTCGACCAAAATTGAAGGAGAGCCCCATGGTAAATGTATTGTTTTTAAAATAGCGTCCTGTGGCCGTCAACCCCGGCAGAAGTTGAAAAGCTGCGCCTGCACTCCACGGGATATCTTCTAAATCTGTTCCCTTTTGCAACGCCGCATCGCCGAAAAGTGTGAGTTTGGGTGTTCCCAGAGGACGAACGCCAAGGGCAGCAACTCCCTCCCGGTTTTGACTTTCCAGAGAAAAATTGCCGGTAACCCCGAAGGAAAAATATTTTGACGGTCGTAAAATTGTACCCACCGAAAAAAGTTTTTCTCTTCCTGAAGCATCATTTTTACCGGCAGACCAGCCGTATGACAGGCCAAAGGAAAGCGCCTGTGAGCCGGCCGCTGTGGAAAGTTTGAAATCCGTCACCCCGATGCCGTTAAATTTTTGTCGCTGCACAGAAAATCCTAAATGTGAGATCCCGGTAAAAACACCCCAGTTGCGCAGTGAAACAACCTCTGAACCGTCTGAAGACCAGGCGAACCTGAATTCCGGTTTAGCCAGAACAGCGAGATTTGCCGGATTTGCAAAACCCAACAAACCGTCTTCAAACACTGAAGCCGGTGTAAAGAGAAATTGTGTTCGGGTGTAATAGTTTGGAAGAGGTTGGGCTTGTGCCTGTTTGACAAAAACGAGTATAAAGAAAAAGAAAACGACATGTTTTGAATGCTTCATGTTAAATGTGTCCCTTTTTTTAACCACCGATGGATTGTAATAAACACAGATAAAAGCATTTGTGTTTAAAGGTTAAATTTTAAATATCTGTGTGCATCGGTGTTTATCTGTGGTTAATATTTTTCTGTATATTTTTGCTATTTGAATATTTCTCTGTTGTAGAAGTTTTTAAGGATATTTTTTATTCTACAATACCTGTAGATTTAAATTTATGAACCACCGATGGATTGCGATAAACACAGATAAAAGCTTTAATGATTAAAGGTTGATTTTTAAATATCGGTGTGCATCTGTGGTTCCATTTTTTCACGCCATTGCTAAGCATATTCTTTGTTTTACATTTGTATATAAATCAGTGGTCTCAAGTTTTTAACCACCGATGGATTGTGATAAACACAGATAAAGGCCTGTATGATTAAAGTTTTAATTTTTTAAATATCGGTATCTATCGGTGTTCATCTGTGGTTTCATTTTTTTAGCCAATGGTAGGTGAAAGTCTGAATTACCGACTCACTCTTTTAATATCAATTCTTGGTTTCCCGAAATTAATAAGCAAACAGATTTTGAAGTTTGTCGCCTTCAAATAATTTAAACATTGAGCGAGATGAATGTCGTTTAATTCTTTAACGGCCTTCAATTCAACTAAGATTTTATTTTCGATAACTAAATCAGCTATATAATCGCCAACGATAACACCGTCATAAATAACCTGAATTGGTTTTTGTTGCTCAACATGCAAACTTGTTTTCTGGATTTCATGTGCTAACGCATTTTCATATACTTTTTCGAGAAAACCATGTCCCAAACTGTTTGCCACAGTGTAAGCGCAGCCGATGATTTTTTCAGTTAGCAAATCGTGATTTCTGTTCATATATGCACGTTTTCTTTATTCTACATCTGTAGTTTTAAATTTATTAACCACCGATGGATTGCGATAAACCCAGATAAATGCATTTATGTTTGAGGGTT
>CAYVXE010000045.1:0-6313 GCA_964455375.1 uncultured Calditrichaceae bacterium | reverse complement strand
TTAAATTTTAACCACCGATGGATTGTGATAAACACCGAACAAAGCTTTTATGATTCAAGGCTAAATTTTAAATATCGGTGTTCATCTGTGGTTAATATTTTTAATATGAATAAAAGCCGTGTTAAACAATTTTCAGCACATCAAAGACAAATGCATAATCAAACGCCACTTCTTTCAGATAGTCATAACGTCCTGAGGCGCCACCGTGTCCTGTTCCCATGTTGGTCTTCAGGAGTAGGCGGTTGTCGTCGGTTTTTTGAGCTCGCAGTTTAGCCGTCCACTTTGCCGGTTCCCAATATTGTACTCGCGGGTCGTTCAGTCCCGCTGTGATGAGCATATTCGGATAATCTTTCGCTTGCACGTTATCATAAGGAGAGTAGGATTTGATGTACTCGTAGAATTCTTTTTCGTTTGGATTTCCCCATTCTTCATACTCGGTGATGGTCAATGGAATGGAAGCGTCCAGCATGGTGTTGACCACATCTACGAACGGCACTTTTGCGACCACAGCTTTAAAAAGATCGGAACGCATATTGACCACGGCGCCCATAAGCAATCCTCCTGCACTGCCGCCATAAATAACGAGTTTGCTTTTGCTGGTGTAATTTTCTGCAATAAGATATTCTGCAGAGGCGATGAAGTCGGTGAATGTGTTCTTTTTGTACAGAAATTTACCGTTTTCGTACCATGTTCGTCCGAGCATGCCGCCACCCCGGATGTGAGCAATGGCAAAAATGAATCCCCGGTCGAGCAGACTGAGTCGGTTTGAATTAAATGTCGGTTCCATCGTTACACCGTAGGAACCATAGCCGTATAAAAATACCGGATTGCTGCCATCCTTTTTAAGGCCTTTTTTGTAGACCAGTGAAATGGGGATCTTCGTGCCATCGTCGGCTGTGGCAAAGCGTCTTTCAGAATGATAAAGAGCCGGATCGTAACCACCAGGAACTTCTTTTCGTTTTTTCAGCTCTCGGGTTCTGTGGCGCATGTTGTAATCATAAACTGATTCCGGCGTGACCAGGGAGGAATAACGGAAGCGCAGTGTCTCGGAATTGAATTCCGGGTTGCCGGCGTAACCGATACCGTAGGCAGGCTCACTGAAATCGATGCAGTGGGTTTGGCCTCGTCGTAAATCTGTGATGCGGATTTTTTCCAGACCGTGCTCCTGTTCATAAATCACCAAATAATTTTCAAATGGTTCAACCCGGTTCAATTTGACTTTTTTACGATGCGGAATGACTTCTTGCCAAGCACTTTTTGGGGGATGTTGAACACTCGTCTGCATCAGCTTGAAGTCGATGGCATTGTCGTTGGTGAGGATATAGAATTTGTCGCCGTGATGCTCCACGTAATATTCCATTTTCTGCTGCCGTGGCTGAATGAGTTTAAATCGCTCTTCCGGACGGTCGGCGTCGAGGTACCAGACTTCTGTAGTGATTTTACTTTCGAGATTCAGGAGAAGGTATTTTTTGCTTTTGGTTTTATCCAGAGAAAGAAAGTACATTTCGTCTTCTTCCTGATAAATTAAAACGTCTTCGTTGGGATTCACTCCCAGTTTATGTTTAAAAAGTCGAAAAGGACGTTTTGCGTCATTTAATGTATTGTAGAAGAGGGTTTGGTTGTCGTTGGCCCATTGCAGCGAATAATATGTGTTCGGGATTTGATCGTCGAGAATATGTCCGGTCGTCAAATCTTTGAAATAAAGCGTGTAAGTTTCAGAACCTGTGGTGTCTATGGAAAATGCCAGCAATTTATGGTTCGGACTGATTTTGAATACACCAAGCTGATAATAATCGTGTCCTGTGGCCATCTCATTTTGGTCGAAAATAATTTCTTCATCTGCTTCCAGACTGCTTTTTTTGCGACAGAAAATTGCATATTGTTTGCCTTTTTCCGTCCTTCGGTAATAGTAGAAATCACCGTTTTTCACCGGAACATCGAGGTCGGTTTCTTTCATTCTTTTTACCAGTTCCTGATACAATTTTGATTGCAGCTCTTCAGTGTGTTGCGTCATCTTTTCCGTGTAGGCATTTTCTGCTTTCAGGTAATCGATGACAGCGGGATTGTCGCGTTCCTTGAGCCAGAAATAATTGTCCGTCCTTTTGTCTCCGTGAATGAGGATGTCCTTGGGAATGATTTTCGCTGAAGGAGGAGGGGCATTCGTTTTTTTTGTCATGTTAGAGAGAAATTTTTTACCAAATGGAAAGAGTCATTTGCGATTGATTGAAAACGTTTCTTCTGTTTCGTTATTGGGTCTGTTGGTCAATGGCACCTTTTGTGACAAGTAGGGTGTTTTCGGTCAGATATTAATTTAAAAATACGGTAAAACACCCTTTAAGTCAAATTAAAATTTTACATAAAATTTATGTTCTGTGTAACTTATAACTTTACAATTACTTACAGCTAAAAATCAAAAGATTTCACTAATTCTTGTCATTTAGGTAGCAGTTAAAAAAGACGATATAAATGCAGCGGGGAACCTCATAATAAAATGCTGTTGCTAAATTTTATATAAACTTTGCCAGGCATAAATCAAATGAGGTTAAATGGATTTACCAACTTTTCCTGGATGGTTAAATGCAAATCTTTTTAGCCCGGCAGCCTATTCTTGATAAGCAGCAAAATATTTATGCCTACGAACTTCTTTTCCGTTCCGGTTTACAAAATTTTTACGATCATTCAAACGGTGACCATGCTACTTCAACCGTGCTTGCTCATAGTTTTTTTTCTATTGGGATCGATGAAATTACCCGCGGTAAAATGGCATTTATCAATTTTACAAGAAACCTGCTGTTAAATGAAATCGTAACGCTTTTCCCCAAAGACAGAATGGCTGTTGAAATTGTTGAGGATGTCGTGCCGGACAAAGAGATGATTCGTGTGTGTGAAAAGCTCAAAAACATTGGTTACAAATTGGTACTTGATGATTTTGTTTTTAAGCCGAAATTTGAAGCCCTGACGCACATTGCGGATATTGTAAAAGTTGATTTCTTAAAGTCAACTCAGAATGAAAAACGGAAAATTGTAGAAAGACTTGCTGCAAAAGATGTCGCAGTATTGGCCAATAAAGTGGAGACCAGGCACGATTTTAACCAGGCAACGGAGTGGGGATTCTCTTATTTCCAGGGATATTTTTTTTCGGAGCCGGCCATTATTTCAAGAAAAAATATTCCTGCATATAAAATGAACCACCTGCGTATTCTTCAGGCTATCAGTCAACAGGATATTGATTTTGATTGTCTTGAGAAGATATTTAAGCAGGACGTTGCTTTGTCTTTCAAATTGATTAATTATTTAAATTCCGCCTATTTCGGTCTACCCCAAAAAATCAAGTCCATCCGGCATGCTTTACACATGCTTGGTCTGCAGGAAGCTAAAAAATGGCTTTCACTGATCGCCATGAGCAGCATGGGAAAGAGCAAATCCGAGGCACTCATCGTGAGTTCATTGTTCCGGGCGAATCTTTGTTGTATGATCGCACCGCTCGTTGGTATGGCGGAACAGGCTGAAGCGTTGTTTCTTGTGGGGCTGTTTTCGCTGATCGATGTTTTCCTGGATAAAACAATGGATGATGTGTTGACGCATCTCCCTCTTGTGGAGGATATAAAATCGGTTTTATTGGGAAAGCCTGGACCTTATTTTGATGTGTTATCATTGGTGATTGCCTATGAAAAAGGCAACTGGGACAGAGTGTACAATTTGTTATCCGTATTTAAATCAGTGGAGAAAAATTTGCCGCAATTGTTTATCAAAACAGTGGAAAAGTGTAATCTTATTCATCCGGTTTAGTGGTGGCGCAGCCACTTTTTGAAAACAGCCCAACCGTCAAGATAAACCTTCGCACCTAAGATAGCACCAATCAACGCTCCAAGGACATCTGTAATATCGGGGTATCTTCCCACAATTTTCGCCTGCATCAATTCAAATATGAAAGAAAGCGTACATGTTATCAGCGCGATGTTTAACCAAAATGATTTTTCTTTTCTGTGAAGAAATTGTAAAACAAATCCCATGGGAAAGTAACTGAATAGCGACTCGATAAAATTGGACAGCGCCACAAAGGTTGTCCGTTCATAATAAGGACGAAAAGGAAACCAATTAAACGTTGTAAAATCCGGTTTTATTTTAAATGGACTCAGAGTTTGGACTCCCACAGCCACCCCTGTTGCCAAAATTATGGCGATGCTCCAGATAGAAGCTGGTATGTTTGCAAGATTGAGTTCAAGAAAAAATGCTCCCATCGTACTCCCCAAAATAATCACTAAAACATCCTGAGCATCCGGCATTCTGGAACTCACTATCATTTGGGCTGATTCTAATAGAATACCGATTAAACAAGCGTATAGCCCGCCCTTTAGCATATAATTTTTAATCGCCTTGTTTTTCAGGTAGATGCTAAAACTTAAACCAAACAGAAAAAACTGTAAAAAAGTGACCCCTTCATTTGTAAGGGGCATGTGAAAATGAACAGGATTGTTGATAAGTGCTTTGATTCGTGAGCCAACCTGACCAACATCGAGTGTGAAATCAAACGGTTGAAGCTCGGCCAAAACAATAAAAACAAATGCAACCAGTAAAATAAATGTTGCCCACTGGGCTTGCTTTCTATGGTCACGTTGGTCTGTCAATCGTTGTTTCATAAACAGGGTCACTGTTGATGCAACAAAAGCGCCAATCAAAGTTCCTGTCGTGTTTGTCACTAAATCCGTAACTGATGTGGTGCGGTCAAGTGTGAACAATTGGCATAGTTCAACAAACAAACTTAAGATGGCTCCATAGAATGTGACCTGAACGGCTCGTTTCAATTTGTTGGAGTTGGAGCAGGAAAAATAACCCAGAAAGCCAAAAGGGATGAAAAATAAAATGTTTTGCACGATATCCGGGATTGACGCACGTGTTCCATCCGCATCAATAAAGGGAAGCCAGCTAATTGCGGACATGTTGGATTTAATACATGCGATGTTCAGGCATAAATTGAAGGGAATTAAGGTGCCATATAAAATAAAAACACCGTACAGGAACCACAGAAATTTTAAGTTGGTGTGTTTGTGTGTTGAAATATCACTGTCGTATTTTGACATTCGGGGATTCGGGATTATGTTCAAAGATACCTTCCGCAATTTCAGTTTCGGTACCTTTACACGATTGTAGAAATTGATGTATCATCAAGCCACAAATAAGATAATATGGTCGACTCCTACAAACTTTCTGCTAAAGCAGTGATCAATCTGTCCAAATCATTTTCGCTATTATATAAATGCGGCGCAATGCGGATGGCGTTGCCGCGAATGCTGACGTACACATTGTGATGCATCAGGTGTTGTTGAATGCCGTCCGGGAGTTTGTTGGGGAAACGGACGCCCAAAAGATGCCCTGCCCGCCTGTTTTTCGGGATAGGCGATAATCCGAGTTTTGTAGTTTCAACGGTGATTCTGTCAGTAAATTGCGTCAGAGTCTTTTGAATAGCCTCCGGAGTCCAGGCTAATACCTGCCTCAAGGAAGTCACGGCCATGGGCATGAGAGCAAAGTTGCTTCGTTCTCCCACATCGAAACGGCGGGCGCCAATCTGGAAGTCATCACGGTAATTCACCAATCCGGAAAATTCCTCGCTGTTTTTTCGATTGAGCCAGTTGTTTTCCAGTGGTCGTTTGTTCTGGTATTTGGGGTGTATGTACATGAATCCGAGGCTATAAGGGCCCAGGAGCCACTTGTAGGCCGCAGAAATGAGAAAGTCCGGTTGGACATCCTGGACAGAAATTGGCAAGGCTCCCACAGATTGAGTGACGTCCAGCACCAGCGCCGCTTTCGCAGCCTTGCAAGCCGCACTTACTTTTGTGAGATCGATGTAGCTGCCGTCAGTCCAGTGAACATGGGGCAGCGCCGCCACTCGTGTTTTCGGGGTGATTGCCGCCACGATGTCTCTGGTCCAGTCAAAATCGGTCGGCCGCGGAACGGTGGTAATGTTGACATCATGGCGCATGGCAAGTTCACGCCAGGGGTAGACATTGGAGGGAAACTGCTCTTCAAGCAGCAGGATTTCATCACCCGTATTGATTTCTAAAAGCGACGCGGCAATGGCTGTTCCGTAACTCACAGATGGAATGATGGCCACATCGTCCGCATTTGCAGAAATAACTTTGGCAAACAAAGCCCGGGCTAATTCAGAGTCGGCGAAAAAATCATCTGCAACAATTTTCCACGGGTGACTTTTGCAGTCTACTGCCGAATGGCCGGATTCCCGGACACTGCGCAGTTGCGGTGACATGTAGGCGCAATTGAAATAGGCAATGTCGTCCGGGATGTCAAATAAGTG
>CAYVXE010000044.1:18924-31308 GCA_964455375.1 uncultured Calditrichaceae bacterium | reverse complement strand
AAGAACCGTTGACATTTCAGGGTCAGGCGACACCGGCTGTTTCGACGTCTTCGAATGCCGGTGGGCGAAAGGTCAGCACCGGCACCGTCCCGGATTTTGCCTACACCGGTAAAGGCGTTCGGATTGCGGCGGTTTCGTCCGGTTCTCCGGTAGCAAAGGCCGGTCTGCAAAAAGGCGACATCATTATTCATTTAGGGGATCGCCCGGTGAATAATCTGCGGGAATATTCCGATGCATTAAAAATATATCATCCGGGGGATGAAGTTAAACTTGTTTATCTGCGACATGGCGAAATAATGTCTGTCCTGGTTAAGTTAGCAGCCCGATGAGAACCAGCCGTTTGGTAAACAACTAAAACGCACCATTGTATGTATCAAGTTCGCTGTGAATCAGATTTTTGTGATGCAATAGCCGATTTGACAGAATCGCAATATTTTGCTTGACAATTTGAATTAATTGTTTATCTTAACCTATCATTCTGATGTCTCTCCTTTCCCTTGACGGTTGATGTCCGCATTTCAAGAAAGAAATTTAGTGGTTTTCCAGTCCCGAATTCTCTTACGCAAAGCCCTTCTTGTCAATAAAATTACTACTACATCTACGATTTAGCATATCTATTTCTTGTTTTCTAACTCTGAGCAATTAGCTAAAACTATTTGATTTATATGTAAAAAAGTGTATAGAATTTTTAATTGAAAGGGAGGTGATATTTATAAACAACTGTTGTCAGCCCAACCCAGCTTCATTCTATATAAGATATATTAAGCTGAACGCTTAAATTCATAAAAAAGGAGCCAATTATGAAAAAATATTATTCTCTATCATGTACGATAATTTTATTAGTGTTTGTATGGAGCTGTCAAAATGAAACTCCCACTACCCCTGAACAGATTCAAAGCCGGACGCAGAACATTTTAACAAAAGTGAATGAGATAAATAAAAAATTAGCATCGAAAAATTTCCTGCAGAAGTCAGGTGCAACAAATGTCAGACTTTTCTTAAACGAATTATTTTTCTATAAAATTGATGGCGTGAACCTGGATGATATTCCTGATGAAGTGATTGTTCTGAGCTCATCCCGTTGGGTTGCTGGTGATGCACGTCGACTGGCTGATGGCAATAACCTCACTTATCTTACGGACAGGAGCGATGGCGCTACAAGCAGTGGATTGTCTAATTCGCAGACGACCGCTGCCCTGGAAAGCGGGCTGAGAAAATATAATCGATCCTTAAATAATCTTGCAGTTGGACTTGATCTTGTAGGTAGGAACGATACAGGAGCTGATCCTGATATCTTTGACTCATTTTTTGGGTTTGGTGGTTCGGGAAATCCGTTTTTAGCGGATATAGTTCAGGCCGGATTTTTACCCGGTGCTTTCTTTGACGCAGTTGTCGGTCCCGGTGGTAAAGAAGGTGTCCTTGCTTTCGCCATCTCGTTTATCTTTGGGGACGTTGTTGATGGTGTCTTTATTCCCTCTGATATCGATAATAATGGCCGTCTCGACCGTGCCTTGGTTGAAGTTTACTATAATGACTTTTTCGGTGATCCAAATGGAAGCCGCGCAGGCAATCCTTGGGCAACTGCAGGTGCGCCACTTCCTGCAATAGATGTTCCAACAGTAGGACTTCATGAAAATGGACATTCATTGGATGTCGGCCACATACCTACTAACGTCGCTACTTCAATTATGAATCCAATATATGCTGGTCCACAGCTACGCATTGATCCCTTTGTTGTAAAAAATCTTAATGTAGAATACGGGACATGGCCGAACCCTTAATATTATGTCTTGTTCTTTGCACTAAAACCATATTGACTTAAAAATCGTTTGAAGTTGGGCAATTTTTTCAAAAAATGCTCGGGCTAACTTATTGATTTATTGAATGCACTAAACCCTGACATGGTTGCAAAACCTTGTCAGGGTTCAATAATCATTTCGTTCTATTTAACAAATCCTTATTGCAAACCCAGATATGGTTGCTGCCAACATAAATAGTGATAAAACCCAATGCCTACTCCGGCTGCCAATCCGGCAGACGACCCGGCGTAAAGGGCGCACCTTTGCTTTCCAGGTCGTCCTCTAATTTTTTCAAATCAGTTTGAATGAGTGTGCGCATTTTGACCAACAGATCCTGGAATTCCCCCGCAGCAATGTTGTACGCATCCATGTTTGTTTGCGTTGGCGCTGACGTGGACGTCCACTGGCTGCCGACGATCCGCTGTACCCGTCCGGTGATCGAAGGCAATTGCGGTTCGCTGTGTTTGCTGATGACCGGGTCACCCTCTAATTTTATGAGCAGGTCCTTCAATCGATTTTCTAACCCGTTGAGTCTGCTGCGATAAGATAAATCGGCTGCCGGTGTTACCGCAACGGCTTTCTTCAAATATTTGATCCGGTTCATCGCTTCGTCCGCTATTTTTCCGGTACCCAGAACAGCCCGTTGCAGCCTGGCCGTTTTTTTCTCAAACACTACCAGTGCAGCAACATCTTTTGCGGCAAGTGTGGCAGTGCCTAATGCGGCTGTCGTAAACGACTGCGTTTCACTCAAAGGTGTTTCCTCTCCGTTTTGATATTTTGTCAAGCTAACCACATAAACACCAGGGACAACCGTCGGGCCCTGAGGAATGTCGGCGAACGGATTGTCTGTGGACGGAGGTTCCAATTTTACGGGCGTTGATGGCGGGTAACGCAAATCCCAGGGCACACGATGAAATCCGGCGGTGGTGGGACCCGTGATACGCCGAACGACATTTCCCTCTGCGTCTTTCACGGTAAGAACGATTTCCGGCTTTTCTTCACGCTCTTCGCTTCGTAGTTCGTTCCAATCCGGATAGACGACATCCGAACCATTTTTCTCTACCTGTTTTTCTTTCTCATGTCGCTGCTGTTTCAGCGTTTCAATGTCGTCTTTTAGATAATACGTAAAAATAGCCCCGAAAGGTGGGTTCGGTGCAAGAAAGTAGGCATCACCCTGGAATGATTTACCGGTCAGACCAAGTGGCGCATCCTGCATGTACATCCAGGTTTTTTTAACCGGGAACAGGTCTGCTACCTTATTTAAATTGGCTTGATTAACCTGACGCAAAGGCGTGTAATCATCAAGGATGTAGAACCCCCGGCCGAAGGTTGCGGCAACGAGGTCATTTTCACGTTTTTGAATGGTTAAATCACGTACCGCAATAATGGGAAGACCACCTTTTAGCTGCGTCCACTTTACACCGCCGTCAACGGTAAAGAAAATGCCAAACTCGGTACCCACAAATAACAAATTTGATTTCACATGATCTTCGACGATCGTATAAACCGTCCCGCGTACGGGCAGATTCCCGGAAATGGATTTCCAGGTTTTCCCCATATCAGAACTTTTAAGAACGTACGGTTTGAAGTCACCATCTTTATGGGCATCAAATGTGGCATAGACCGTATGAACATCGTGTTGAGAGGCCAGCAGATCGCTCACGTAGGTCATGCTTGGCACACCGCTAAACCGGTCGATTTTTCGCCAAGTTTTTCCTCCATCTTCAGTGACCTGAATCAGACCGTCATCGCTGCCTGCATATATGAGGCCTTCTTTCAGGGTCGATTCATCCAATGAAATAATTGTTCCGAAATATGACGTGGATTTGTTTTTCGCTACGGCGTCTGCTCGCTGCAGCTTACCCATCACCCGCAACTGGTTTCGGTTGAGATTTCTGGTTAAATCCGGACTGATCGCGGTCCAGGAATCACCGCGGTCATCGCTGCGAAAGATTTTCTGCGCGGCAAAATAAAGGCGGGTGTGTGAATACGGACTGATGAGTAAGGCGGAATCCCAGTTCCAGCGCAATGGTGCATCGTCTTTGCCGGGTTGCGGCTGAATGTAAAGGATCTCGCCACTCTTTTTATCGAATCGTGCTAATCCACCGTACTGGTACTGCGAATAGACGATGTTTGGATCTTCAGGATCAACCTGCGTTTCAAAACCGTCACCGCCGAGAGTCACAATCCAGTCGCTGTTGGCGATTCCATGTAAATTTGTTGTACGGGAAGGACCGCCAAGCGATGCATTATCCTGCGTTCCGCCATAAACATTGTAAAACGGGAAATCGTTATCGACGCTTACCCGGTAAAACTGCATGATCGGCAAATTGGCTTTATAGTCCCAGTTGGCTCCACGATCGTAACTTTCATAGACGCCGCCGTCACAACCGGCTAACAAGTAGTTCGTGTCATTGGGGTCAACGTACAAAGCATGATTGTCCACATGTTTGTGCTTTTCCCCAACTTTTTTAAATGTTTTACCGCCATCTTCCGTGACTTGCATCCAGGTGTCCATGGAATAAACGCGGTCAGGGTCTTTGGGATCAGCAATGATTTCCTGGTAATATTGTGGACTGCCGCTCACATACTTGCTCATCTTCTGCCAATTTTCACCACGGTCTGTGGAGCGGAAGAAACCACCGGACTCATTTGCAGCCTCAATGATTGCATAGATGATGTCCGAATTTGCCGGTGATATGGCCAGGCCGATGCGCCCCATATCTTCCTTCGGCAGTCCGTTTTCTATTTTACGCCACGACGCCCCGGCATCCGTGGATTTGTAGATGGCCGATTCCGGGCCGCCATCGATAAGCGTCCACACACGACGCCGTCTCTGATAAGCAGAAGCGATGAGGACATCGGGGTTACGGGGATCATACACCAGGTCGTTGACGCCGGTATTGGGGCTGATGGTCAAACTCTTTTTCCAGGTTTTGCCGCCATCCGTCGTTTTGTACAAACCGCGGTCGCCGCCAGGATTCCAGAGCGGTCCCTGTGCAGCAACGTAAACCACATTTGAATTCCTCGGGTCCACGACGATTTTACTGATGTGCTGCGAATCCTTTAATCCCATGTTCTGCCAGTTCTTACCGCCATCCAGAGATTTGTAGACCCCGTCGCCATAAGAGACGCTTCTTTGACTATTGTTTTCGCCGGTGCCCACCCAGACCACAAACGGATTTTGTGGGTCTATGGTCACGCAACCGATTGAATAGGAGCCTTCGTGGTCGAACACCGGCTCCCAGGTGGTGCCGTCATTTTCGGTTTTCCAAACTCCTCCCGAAGCTGACGTGACAAAATAGCGGTTTCGTTTCTGCGGATCGACGGCGATGTCAGTGATTCTCCCGGACGCCACCGCCGGTCCGATACTACGGAATTGCAATCCGGTGAAAGTTTTATCAGAGAAAACATCCTGTTTCTCATTTGGATTTGTGCCCTTAGAAAACAAAGGCTGAAAGCTGAAACTCAAAATAAGGAATCCGGCAAAAATCGTTCGGTACATTACATCCCTCCTATTCTTTTACAACGTGAATAATTCCTACTTTGGCAACGATGTTAATTCGAAGTCGACACTTCTTAAAATGGGTGTTCCAAAATAGAAATTTTGGAACAAGAAAAAGTTTGTGGGACTAACTCTGACAGCGTTTAAAACCCTGTCAGAGTTCAGAACCTGTATCGGCTGATTCACTCTATTAACAATTTAATTCAGGTTTTAAACTCGTTTATCATTTTCTTCAGGTCTGCGAAAACACATGAAGAAACCTCGACTTTCTCATATTTTGTGGTCCAGATGTGTAGCCATCCTCCCACTAATTGGCCGGCAAAGAATGCCCCGATCAACACCGGAAAGGTAATGAACTGCCACCCTAATCCTGAAAAGATACGCAGCGCAATGACGACGGGCACAGGCAGGTGAATGGACAGAAACCATTGACGTGAGAATGTGTCTACATTGGCTCGCCAATAACCAAAAGGAACATTCAATAGAAAAACCACCCCGGCGACACTTACTAAAGTCATATTATTCTTCTCTGTTATCCTGAATTATTGCGTCTACAAATGTTCTAAAAAGTAATTTGTAATATGTGTAAATAAATGCAATTGCGTTTTTCCTCCTGAAATTCGATGGTTGCGGTTGGGATAAATCATCAAATCAAATTGAATGGCGCGATTCTCCAATTCATTGATGACCTGCATGCTATTTTGCACGTGAACGTTGTCATCACCGGTTCCGTGAACGATGAGGAGATGTCCCTTCAATCCGTCTACATATTCAAGCACGTTTGCTGCCTTGTAGCCGGCAACATTTTCCTGTGGCAATCCCATGTAACGTTCGGTCCAGATGGTGTCGTACAAATGGAAATCGGACACCGGCGCAACGGCTACTCCCGTTGAGAAATAATCTGCGCCCCGCATCATCATCATGAGTGTTAAATAACCGCCGCCGCTCCAGCCCCAGAAACCGATGCGGGAGCCATCTACATAAGGCAGCGATTGCAAATATTTTGCGCCCTCTATCTGGTCTTTGACTTCCCATTTACCGAGGTCGCCATACGACAGGTTTTTGAACGCTTTTCCCCGGCCGCCCGTGCCGCGGTTATCGAGACAGAAGACAATGTAACCTTTCTGCGTCATCAACTGATGCCAGAGGGTTCGACGCCCGCCCCAACGATTGACCACCATTTGCGAGCCCGGCCCACCGTAGCCGTAAACCAGCACTGGATATTTCTTTGCAGGATTAAAATCCACCGGTTTGATCATATACGCATTCAAATCGACCCCGTCTGACGTTTTCACCGTTAAAAAGTTAACATTTGGCAGGTCATATTCTTTTAAGGCAGGTATGTCATTTTTCTCTAAAAAACGCACCAACGTTCCATCTGCTTTTCGCAGCATGACCTGCGTTGGGGTTTTTGTATCCGAAAAATACCCCACCACATAGTTGAAATTTGGTGAAAAATTACCGAAATGCCAGCCCGCCCTTTTTGAAACCCGCTCAAATTTCGAACCGTCCAATTTCACCCGGTAAACATTCTGCTCAAGAGGCGAATCCTTTTTACCGTACACGTACACCCACTTCTTGTTTTCATCGACGCCGGCAATGGAGGTAATTTCCCAGTCTCCTTTTGTCAACTGATGCAAAAGTTTACCGTTGTAGTCGTAAAGATAAGCCTGTTTAAAGCCGCTTTTTTCAGACGGGAAGACGATCCAGTCTTTTTTCTTTAAAAAGAAGATGTCCTGGCGCACATCGATCCATGCTGCATTATCATCTGTGATAATTGACTTTGTTGCGCCGCTTTCCGAATCAGCCATGAGAATATCGAGATGATTTTGTAGCCGATTGAGGCGCAAGATGGCCAGTTTTGCAGACGAATTCGTCCAGAAAATCCGCGGGACGTAAATATCCGTTTCTTCTCCGAGGTCTACCCAGGTGATTTTGCCGGTTTTCACATCGGTGATCCCAATTTTAACCAGCGCATTTTGTTCGCCTGCCTTGGGATATTTCAGATTAAAAACCTGATTGTATAAAGGCATTTGATCCAACAAATGAAATTCTTTCACGCGAGTTTGATCGATTTGCCAGAAAGCGATTTTTGAACCATCCGGCGACCAACGCCAGGCGTCTGCAAGTCCGAATTCCTCTTCATAAACCCAATCAAACTCACCATTGAGCACATTCGCTGTTCCGTCTTTCGTGATTGCGGTCACTTTTTTTGTTTCTAAATTCACGGTGTAAATATTGTGATTTTGAACATAGCCGACGGTTTTACTGTCTGGAGAAAGTTTTACATTGCGCAAGTTTGGCGCATGATCTGCAAGAGCGATAAGTTTTTTATCTTTAACATGGTAGAGATAGTGCGGCGCTTGCGTTGAATGCCGCCAGATTTTCTTAATCTTACCCACCAAAAGCAGGTAGTCGCCATCGTGCGTCCAACTGTAACTGCTGAAATGAATGGACTCCCCGTTGTATGTCAAGTCGGCTCCAGCCACGAGCAGCGTGTTTTTACCGCTTTTTACATCGTGCCGGTAAATATCCAGTTCCTTTGTCTCCGGGTTCCTTCTGGTGAACGTAAAGGCTTTGCTGTCAGGTTGCCAGTGCACACTGCTGATGGTTTTTCCCAGAAACTTTTCGGAATAAAAAATATCATTCACCGTGAGTTGCTTTTTCCCTGTCGCAAATCCTGTAGAAATCGTGAGAAGCAGGACTAACATTGAAACTTTCTGCATGGTTTTCATCATTTTTACATCCCTTTTAGTTATTTGATTGTGGCATTTGGTACATTTTTTCGATTAAATCGCTATTTTCATCCAGCACAACTTTTCGTTTAACTTTCAATGTCGGGGTCAGTTGACCATCCTCAATGGTAAATGGTTTGGCTAAAAGAGTAAACTTTTTTACTTTTTGATAATTCGCCAGATCCTTTTGATGATGCTCCACAGCTCTTTCCACCAGGCGAATGATTTTGGGATTTGCAATTAATTCTTCATTGTCGGAATATTGAATTTGTTTCTCTTTGGCAAACAGGCTTAGATTTTCGAAATCGGGAACAATTAAGGCAGAAATGAAACGTCGTTTTTCGCCAATCAGCACAACATGCTCAATAAACCTGCTGTTTTCAAGTTCTTTTTCAATGTGTTCCGGTGCGATTTTTTTCCCCACGGATGTTACAATGAGCTGTTTTTTTCGACCGGTAATGGAGAGATACCCTTCATCGTCGAGCGTTCCAATATCCCCCGTATAAAACCATCCGTTGCTTAGAACTTTCTTCGTCTCATCCGGCATTTTGTAATAGCCAAGCATGATGTTCGGCCCTTTGGCTAAAATCTCGCCGTCATCGGCGATTTTCACTTCGACACCGGGAATTAATTTTCCCACCGTTGCGAACTTCAGGTTTGCAGGGGGATTTGATGTGATGATCGGTGATGTTTCAGTGAGTCCGTACCCTTCTAAAATCAACAATCGAGCCGAAAAAAAGAATTTTGCAACATCAGCGGAAAGCGGCGCACCTCCGCAAATAAAATAGCGTATTTTACCACCGGTGCTCTTTCGAATTTTCGATAGTAGCAGTTTATCCGCTAAATTGAAATTGCGGCGCAGGAAGAATCCGACTTTTTCGCCCCGCATTTTTTTCATGCCGTATCGGTAGCCGATTTTAATAGACCAGTTTAAGAGCAGTGTCTTGAGTGCGCCTCCCTCTGCAGCTTTTATTTCAATTTTGGATTTGACTTTTTCAAAAAATCTCGGGACTGACGCCATAATTGTCGGCTGTTTTTTTTTCAAGTCTTCTGAAACATTTTCAATTTTTGTTGAGTAAACAATGCTAACTCCTTTGTGAAAATAAGCATAATCGACGGTTCGTTCAAATGCATGCGACAGGGGTAAAAATGACAATCCCCTGTCGGTTTCATCAAGTGTAATGTAAGCCGTGCAGGAACTCATGTTAGAGACAAAATTTTTATGACTGAGCATGACACCTTTTGGGACTCCGGTGGTCCCTGATGTGTAAATAATGGTTGCCAAATCATTCGGTTTTGCTTTATGAATGGCTTGAGCATAAAAGTCCGGGTCTGAATTTTTCCTGCCGGTTTCTAATATTTGTTCAAAGAAAAGAACGTCATCTCTCTTTTCATCAATGGACTTGAAAATGATAATTTTCTTAATTTTATCACGATGATTCTGAATATGATCAATCTTGTCCAATTGAACTTTAGTTGAAACCGCGATAAATTCACTTTCGCTGTTATCGATGATGTATTCAATCTGTTGATGTACTAAAGTCGGAAAAATTGGCACAATGACAGCCCCAATGAGATGACAGGCAAAATCAGTGATATGCCATTGCGGGCAGTTTTCAGAAAGAACGATGATCTTGGTGTTTGCTTTGACCCCCAATTTTGTAAGTCCCTGGGCACAGGAAATGACGTTCTCTTTAAACTCAAGGCTGGACATCGTTACGTACTGGTCGTCGTTGTTTCGGTAGGTCAGCAAATCCGGTTTATTGAAAGTAGAGACATTATGGTGAAAAAGCTGAGCGAGGGTTTCAATTTTCATAATTGCTCCCGAGAGAATTAAAGTGGAAATAGTTGGCAGGATTCATATTGGAAATAAATTATTCTTGACGGACAAAATCAAGTAAAAATCATTTGTAATTTTTGTATTGACTTTTAACTTTCATGAAAGTAACTTTGAAACTTAAATTTTGAATTTTTAAATAATAACGGTAAAAGAGATGGCACATGAAATTGACTACAAAATCATTGGTGATGATATGCAGGCGGTTATCATTACGCTTGATAGTGGTGAAGTCGTACAGGCAGAGGCCGGCGCCATGATGTATATGACAAACGGTATTGAGATGAACACCGGTACAGGTGGAGGTCTGCTTAAAGGGGTGAAAAGAATTATAACCGGCGAGTCCTTTTTCATTACATCATTTAAATATACAGGCCCTTCGCAAGGAGACGTGTCTTTTGCTGCACCTTACCCTGGAAAAATTATTCCACTTGACCTTACTCAAATGGGTACGATGTTATGTCAGCGGGATGCCTACCTGTGTTCAGCTTACGGCATTGATATTTCAGTCGCTTTTACCAAGCGCTTAGGTGCCGGTTTCTTTGGTGGTGAGGGATTTATATTACAACGGCTGCAAGGTGATGGACTCGCATTTGTTCATGCGGGTGGTACCGTCATGGAACACCAATTAACCGCCGGGGAAACGCTAAGAGTTGACACGGGGTGTTTGGTTGCCATTCAGGAATCCGTGGATTACGACATTCAATTTGTCGGCGGAATTAAAACCGCATTTTTTGGAGGTGAAGGATTGTTTTTCGCAAAACTACAGGGACCCGGGAAAGTTTATTTACAGACATTGCCTTTTTCAAGACTTGCGGATAGGGTTTACGCCGCTACGCGTCGTAGCACAGGAGAAGTTAGACGTGGAAGTTCCATTTCGGGAATTTTAGGGAATATCATCAGTGGCGATTAGTTATTTTTTTCAATCTATCAAAACGTCTATTAACATACCTTTTGAAAAGAAATCGTTGAGTCGATTCAAGGAGTAGGAACTATATGATATATGCTAATCCACGCCGCGTCGTTATTACAGGCCTGGGAATGGTTACCCCAATTGGATTAACCGTTGAAGAAAACTGGAACAATATACTTGCCTGCAAATCAGGTATTGGATTACTTACTAAATTTGACCTTCCTGACTTTCCGGTTAAAATAGCCGGCGAATTGAAAAATTTTCATCCTGAAAAATACATCGACAAAAAAAATATCAAGAAGATGGATCCTTTCATCCAGTTTGCATTGGCTGCTACTGCGGAAGCCATGCAGAATGCAAAGCTTCAGGTTGAAGATTCTACCAGTGAAGATATTGGGGTAATTATCGGCTCGGGTCAGGGTGGGATTACATTCGTCGAACAAAACACTTTGAAAGCGTACAATGGTCAGGCAAATCGAATTTCACCATTTTTTATTCCATCAGCAATTATCAATCTCGCATCCGGTCAGGTGGCCATAGAATATCAATTGCGCGGCCCAAGCTACGGCATCGTATCAGCGTGTTCAACCGGCGTTCATGCAATTGCCGACGGATACTACACGATCATGCGCGGAGATGCAAAAGCGATGGTCGTCGGCGGTTCTGAGGCAACACTTGTACCCACAGCACTTGCAGGTTTTGCCAAAGCGAAAGCCCTTTCCAGCCGATTTGATGAACCTGAGAAAGCAAGTCGTCCTTTTGATCTCCACCGTGATGGATTTGTCTCAAGCGAAGGCGCCGGAATTCTAATTTTGGAAGACCTTGAATTTGCCCAAGAGAGAAATGCTCCGATACATGCAGAAATCCTTGGCTTTGGTATGAGCACGGACGCCTTTCATATCACTGCGCCGGAACCATCTGGGAGAGGTCCGAGAATCTGCATGCAGCATGCTTTAAGAAATTCAGATGTTTCACCTGAGGAAGTTGATTATATCAACGCTCATGGCACCTCCACGCCGCTCAACGATGCCACCGAAACAAAAGCCGTAAAAGAAGTTTTCGGCGAACACGCGTACAACCTGGCCATCAGTTCTACGAAATCCATGACCGGGCATTTGCTGGGTGCTGCCGGAGCCATTGAAGCCATCTATTGCACAAAAGCTATTGAACAACAAATTTTACCGCCAACCATTAACTATGAAACTCCTGACCCTGACTGTGATCTTGACTATGTACCCAATGAACCCCGTAAAGCCAAAATTGACACTTGTTTGTCGAATTCATTCGGTTTTGGCGGTACCAATGCCAGCATTGTCTTGAAAAAATATGACTGAGGAAAAAAAATAATGCCAGGGATGAAAAGGAGCAAAGCGTTCCAGTGACGTATGTTGAAAATCGACGTGCGCAAGGTCTCACTTTTACACCGTCTTATATAAGCGAGGCAGTCTTAAACAACCCTGCCTCGCCTGCGCAGCCATCCGGATGTTGAGCTAATTCTTTACACTTTGCTCATTTGCTCCGACAGTGTGGGGTCGTGTCACAAAGGCGCTAAATTCATCATGGACTGACTTAGCCTTGTTTGCCGTTGTTGAGTC
>CAYVXE010000044.1:11827-18824 GCA_964455375.1 uncultured Calditrichaceae bacterium | reverse complement strand
CAAAGGCGCTAAATTCATCATGGACTGACTTAGCCTTGTTTGCCGTTGTTGAGTCTGAATATAATTGGTATAGCAACCCATACCGCCACAGGTTTGTTCTTCAGCATAGCAGGTTTCCACGTGACTGCGCGAACTGAATTTATCGCCGTTTCCTCAAAACCGGCTTTGCCGTCATTGATTTTCTTGAGCGCTTCAATCGCTGTGACCTTCCCCTGGTCATCGAGATGCACATTCAAAATCACTCTCCCCTCAATACCCGCTTTCCGCCCGATTTCAGGATAACGCAGATGCTTTTGGATTTCGGCAAAACCACCAACCGGTTGCGGTGGAACGTCAAAGGTCGACGTCTTTTTCTGTAAGGCCACGTTTTTGGTATCCTGCACGGGATTTTGGGAATTGTCGTTGTTGCAATTCCAGGACAACGGCACGATAAGCATTGCAGCCAGGGCGAATAAAACATACTGGGATAGCGTGTTTTTCTTCATGATACGCTCCTCATAGTTTAGTAAATGATAAATACGGGTGAACATGGTTTTCTTTTTATTGGAAAAATTTTCACCCACCAATAAGGTATGTTCAAAACGACGGCGTGAATTGTTTGCGATTTCGATGAGGAATTTCGAATACCGTAGAGGATTTGTTCCAGATTTGGCAATGGCCCGCTCGTCACAACGCAATTCCCGCAACGTGTTTAAACGATAGTGCATTAACCACACAAAAGGATTTACACAAAACAAAACGACGCCAACGTATTGCAGAATCAGCACCAATAAGTCGCGATTCTCCACATGCGCTTTTTCGTGCTCAACCAGTGTTTGTAGCTGCCGCCCGGACAACCGTTGCCACGTGTCAGGCAGATAAAGACGTGGCTTAAAAACACCCAGCAGTACCGGAGCGCTGACTTGTGCAGACTGAAAAAGCTCGAGTCCTTCTGCTTTAATCGATGTGAGAGTTATTTTTTTCACCACCCCTAATCCGAGCCGCAATTTGACATTGTTAAAAATGAGCAGTGCGCTTAAGCAAATAACCGACAATATCCAAATTGTCATCAGATTAGCTTCCCATGTCAAGGCGTGCTGATGCAATGTTGGCGCAGTTCCGGTTAGACTCAGCGGTAGAATTGCAAGATTTTGCACCGCAGATTCCTGCACTGTTTGTGGCCAGACAACCAGTGGTGGCACAAAGATCTTCACCAAAGCCAAACACCACAGCCCGTAACGAAAGTTGGTGTTTTTTATCACAACATTGTCGAGTACCAGGATAATGAGGATGAACAAAGACACCTCCACGAGATGTGTGCTAAAATAAACGAACCACCACCTGGCCACATGATTGAGTTCAGCCATTGTGTTTCTCCTGTTTTTGTTTTTTTTCGATCAATTGTTTCAGCGTCTGCAAATCTTTATCGCTCAACTCCCCTGACGCCACAAGATAAGCAGCCAACTCGCCAAACGACCCTTTAAAAATCCTGGACACGAAATTGCTGGTTTCAAGCTTTGCATATTCTGATTTCGTGATTAGAGGAAAATAAAAATTCACTAACCCAATCTTATCTTTTCGTAAAAAGTGTTTTTCCACGAGAATATTCATGAACGTTTGCACGGTTGTGTAAGCTTTTTCACCATTCGGGAATAAATCTGTGTGAATGTCTTTTACTGTCACAGGTTTTCCTTGCTGCCAGATGCCCTTCATAATTTGCAGCTCAACTTCTGCTAATTTCTTCTTAGGTCTTCTCATAAAATTAACCCGGTAGTTTTATTACTAATTTATTAGTAATAAAACGATTGCATTAGTAATTGTCAAGATCTTTTTTGTTTTTTTGGGGAAAAAGTCTATTCATGTTTAGACGATTGACGAAACAACTCATTCTAAATGACAGTTTTTCCTTGACATCAGTCGGTTAATTTTGTATACTTATTTACTTTTCTGACATAACCCTTTCGTCACGACAAAGCAAAATATTGGTTCTATCTCTTTCAGACCCGTATAATTTTGGCTCAAACATCACTTTTTAAAAATATCGAATGTATGATCGGTCAAACAATATCACATTATCAGATCACGGCAAAATTAGGCAGTGGCGGCATGGCAACTGTCTATAAAGCACATGATCTGCAATTAGACAGGGATGTGGCCCTTAAATTTTTGCTCACTGATCTTCTTACAGAGGATTTAGCCCGGCAGCGTCTCATCCAGGAAGCGAAAGCTGCATCAAAATTAGATCATCCCAATATTGCTACCATTTATGAAATTGGTGAAACCGGTGATCAAATTTTCATTAGTATGGCCTTTTATGAAGGCAAAACGCTTAGGGAAATTTTGCGGGAAGAAAACCTTGATCTGCAAACCGCATATTCCATTGCCATTCAGGTCTTAAGCGGGTTGGCAGAAGCACATAAGAGTGGCATAGTCCATCGTGACATAAAGCCTGAAAACATTCTGATTACGAACGACACCCAGGCAAAAATCCTTGACTTTGGTATCGCAAAAGTGCAGGATTTCCCCTCCCTCACTCAGCATGAATCCACCTTGGGGACTGCAGCATACATGTCCCCTGAACAAGTTCAGGGGATGGATGTAGACCATCGCTCTGATATTTTTTCATTTGGTGAGCTTTTCTATGAAATGCTCACCAGTGAAAAACCGTTTAAAGGTGACTACATCTCCGCAGTCAGTTACGCCATTGTGCACGAGGAACCGTCTTCGATGAGCGAATTCCGTTCGGATGTTCCACCACAAATCGAACAAATTGTTTTGAAAACCCTCGCGAAAGACAGAGATGAACGTTATCAGAATGCTGAGGATGTAAAAAATGATTTAACCGCTTTGATAGAAGGCGAAACGACGCTGGTTTCTCCTCCGGAACAAATAACCGCCAGGCGCAATTCCTGGAATCGGTATTTTGCAGCGGTTAGCATTATCCTTCTTTTAACAATTGTCTTTCTGAGTTATTTCCTGATATCTTCCAACACAAAAAAAACGATCTCGCTGACAGTCGTACCTTTTGAATTCGAAGGCAACGATGCCAATTGGATGTGGCTGGGAGAGGCCATAACGGAACTGCTAAATTCAAATCTCGAAAAGAATGCTTCCATCACGACATTAAGCGCACAAAAAAGGATTCAAATTGAGGAGAAGATCGGTACAAATGAAGAGCTGTTAACTTTTGAGAATCAATTGAAGGTTGCACGTCAGGCGAAGACGTCCCGCTTAGTGATTGGCAAAATACGCAAAAAGGCAAATACGCTGCTTGTGAATGCGCAACTGTTCGACACAAAAACAGGTGAACTTCTGGCCGATTTAACGCCTGTAGAAAATGATTACAGCAAACTCAATGCAATCGCCAATGCTCTATATTCACAAATTGTGACTTACGCCCACGTTGAAAGGAATATCGACGTTTCTCGTTCCAAGGGACATGCGTTTTCCTCACTTGATGCGTTGAAGTATTATTTAGAAGGCCGTGACGCTGCATTTGACCGCAGGCACACCGAAAGCATTCAGAAATTAAGCGAAGCGATCCGGTTAGATCCAACATTCATCAATCCTTACTACTGGCTTGCTTATGAATATGCTGAAACCCGGGAAACGCAAAAGGCAAAGGAAATTTTAGCCAAAGGTAAACCCTACATCGTGAATCTGTCTAACTCGGAGAAACTACAGTATTTGGCACAAGAAGCCATGGTAGACGGCCGTTGGAAAGACTACATTACCTATCAGGAGCAACGTCTCAAAATTAATCCCAATGATGCGGAAGTCATGTTCAGCTATGGGTTTACAATTGCGAAAAAATTTCGGCAGATGGAAGCCGGCATCACTGCAATGAAAAAATCTTTGAAAATCGATTCCACCTATACGTTCGCATTGAATGAGTTAAGCTATGCTTATTTGGAAAAAGGTGACCCGAAAACTGCTTTAGACACGATTGAAAAATATGCACAGTTAAATCCGGCCGATGTCAATCCCCTGGATTCAAAAGCGGAAATCATGCACTACATCGGTCAATATGAGCAGTCCATTGCTATCTGTGATAGAATTCTTGCCATGCAGCCCGATTTTTTCTCAGCTTATGTTATTCTTGTAAGAAATTTGTTGGCGCAAAGAAAATATTCACGGGCAAATGTCATTATTGCGGAATATTTGCAAAAAGCTCCCAATGACTACTTCAAGGCAGTTGGCTACATGTTACAGGCTCAGGCGTATCTACAGATGAAGTCGTTTAATAAAGCGCTCGATTCAGTAAATCAGGCAATTCTGTTTGACCCGACGAACTTAGAAACCTATTGGATAAAAGGCAGGTTATTACTTAACCTGAACAAAGAAAAAGCGTATAATGCAGTCTTGGCCGAATTGAAATTGAAATTAGATGAGAAGGGTGCACTTAACGGTAGGTGGTTTTTGTATCACCTAATGGGAGTACACTCATTTAAACGCCAAAACGCCCATGAATCAATTGTGTGGTTTACAAAAGCAATTGACTTGTATCCGAGAAACCGCTCATTTTACCTGGTTGCACTTGCTAAAGCTTATGAAAAAGGCAATGATTTAGACAATGCCTTTGCTAAGTACAAAGCAGCGTTGGATTTCAATCCGTCAAATGCCTTTGCGGCTTTTGGATTAGCAAGTACATCTGAGAAATCTGGAAAGATAGCCGAGGCAAAAGCATATTACAGCAAAGCAGTGAAATTGTGGGGAAACTCAGAAAATCCTGTTCAAGAATATGATATTGCCATGAAAAAACTACAAATATAATTCAACCATAATAAACTGATGAAAGGAGGTGATAATATGCGCGCACCTAAACCGGGTGGTTCCGACAATCCTCCCCCGACTGGCGGAGGGAAATAATGATTTAGATTTATCTTGGGTAAATCAGAAACAAGTATGAGGGTAACGGAAATAAGATTTTAAAAAATGCCTGAGATCGTTATAAATCATTTACAGTCATTTTTCATTTATAATGAACTGAACACAACATGAGATGCCGGACAGCATGATATGAAACAAATGACTGGAATGGCTGCTTTTTTGTTTCCAAAGGCAGCCATTCTTATTCTGTGGCCGTAGAATCAATTTGCAGTGATTTGATAAACAGTATCAAATTTTGAAGATCGTCCGCCGTGATATTTTCTTCGAAAGCAGGCATGGAATCCAGACCGAGTCCTTTGCCATGCAGGATAAAATCCATGATTTTTTGATCGTCATATTTTGAAAAGGCGCGGCGCATATCCGGTGCTTGTGAGCCTCCCTTTCCCTCAGGGCCGTGACACTTTGAACAGTTTACATCTTTCTTAGCATAGCCAAAATAAAGAAGTTGGCCGGGGTCGGTCATATCCGGTGGAGGAGTAGCTTCACAAGCTGTAAGAAAGAATAAAGATAAAAATAAGATTCGCTTCATCTAAAAATTTAGTGCAGATATTGCTTAAAACCGCGTACCCAGAGCAGAGTTTTTGTTTTTATAAACCTTCGAGGGAGTTGATTTAAATCGCTTTAATAATCACCAGAGTAATATCATCCTCCTGGTCTTTATTGCCTTCAAATTTTTTTACTTCGTCATATATTTTTTTCATCAATTCGTTCGAGGAAAGGTCTTTGTTTTCCGAAATCAGCCGCATCAGGCGTTCTTCTCCAAATTGATCTTCCAATAAATTTTCCGCTTCGGTAACACCATCGGAATAAATCACTACAATTTCTCCAGGTTGTATAGAAATAGTATCCTCCTCGTACGGATACTCCGGAAGCATGCCGAGAACCAGGCCGCCTTTTTCAAGAGTATGAAATTGTCCGCTTTGATCAAAATAGCAAGGAAAATTATGCCCGGCATTGACAAAACGAAATGTTTTCTTTTCACAATCCAAAATACCGTAAAAGAGTGTTGCGAATTTATTCGATTCCGTATTTAAATATAAGAAATGATTTGCATTTTTTATACAGTCGGTAATAGAAGAACTGACCATCGCCTGATTGCGTAATGTCGCCTGAATATTCGACATGAGCAACGCCGCCTGTACGCCTTTTCCAGACACATCGCCAAGCGCAATGCCACATTGATGGTCATTCAGTTTGATGAAATCAAAATAGTCGCCTCCTACATCTTTAGCTGCATAGCTGACCCCGCAAACATCAAAACCCGGAATTGGCGGTGTTTCTTTTGGGAGAAGACGTTGTTGGATTTTCATAGCCATGGCCAAATCTACCTCAACCAACTGCAGTTTTTTCTCCTGTTCATACAATCTGGCGCTCTCGATGACCTGGGCTGATTGAGACCCAATTATTGAGAGCAAACGCTGATCGTCCGATGTAAAACCGCGCATGTTCTTTTTATTGAAAAGATTTAAAATGCCAATAAATTTGCCTTTACAAAGGAGCGGTACGCTTAACACAGATTCAATTTTTTTGACGGAAGAATGAAACCCGGAGAAGGTCGTATCTTCGCTGAAATCATTGATCATTAAAGGTTTTCGGTTCTTCATCATCCAGCCGCTAAGCTCTTCATCCAAACGTAATTTACCTTTTATGCTGCTATTGTCCACTTTGCGGATAATCGTTTTGAAAGGATCATGTATTTCCTGTTCATCCACTAAGGAGATCGTCCCTTGTTCTGCACCAAGTGCTTTTACAGAAACGGAAGCGACATGCTCCAATATTTCTTCAACAGGCATGGTGGAGCTGATCATCCTCGCCAACTGATTTATCGACCACAAATCCTCTATTGATTTTTTGAGGCGATTATTCTCTTCCCTGAGTTTACTGAGTTCATCATTTACAGACTTTTGTAAAATTGCCATTTGATATTACCTCTGTGTCTTTATTCTTTTACATAGAGAGGGAAATTATTAAGTAAGTTGTTTCATTCATAATCAATTCATTTGGTTGCTGAACCATCCGACGTAGCTTGAATTTCGAATACGCCTTTTGAACGGGAAATGTGCACAAAAAACATCGGGATTTGAAAATGACAAATGTTAACGATTCTTATTTACAATCTCGTTCATTC
>CAYVXE010000044.1:1415-11727 GCA_964455375.1 uncultured Calditrichaceae bacterium | reverse complement strand
TCGGGATTTGAAAATGACAAATGTTAACGATTCTTATTTACAATCTCGTTCATTCCCGTTATGAATTATTCACGTTGGAAATGAGTGGATGAATATAGAGCCTGATTAACACACTTGTTGAATATATACAGAATTTACAAAAATGAAAATTCGTTGTCAATGAAATACCGTTAATAGACTAAATATTTTCAGAAATATTTCCGATGCAGATTATTACTTGCATAAAAGTATTTCAATGCTATATTTCCAAATATTGGTATCAAATTTCAACTATTTTCAGAATAATCTCATGAATAATGCTTTTTCCATTAAAGACTGCGCTTTAATTGCTATCGCTACCGGCAAACGTGCCCAGAATCTACCCGAGCTGCAAACTATTTTGTCAAGCATCGAACCTGATAGTGTTTACTATCATTTCTGGGGAAGCTTGTTGAAAGCCCGTTTTGAAAATCCGGAATGTCACAATGATTTCGCTGCCTGGGCAGGGCATGATTTGCATGACAAAGTACTGGCCGAACGGCTATGTATCGTTGACCCTACCGCATTTGATTCCATGGAGGCACTAAGGCTTGAATTAATCGATATCGTGGAAGAACGCCTGGATGAGCTGGAATATCCGCCCATTTCAAAACGTGAGGCCAGGTTCGAGTTTATTCGCTCACAAATCGTCATTTTCGACACACTCCTGGAAGCGAAAACTCCTGCTGAATTTGTGGAGATTTTACCCCTTATGTCCATTGGTAGCATCTTTTATCATTTTATCGATGCCCGCAGACGAAATGAAAGGCATTTGGATGATTTTCAAAACTGGATGAAAGATCTCCCTGCAGATTATTCGGAAATCTGTCATGGAATCGCTGAAATCGACCCCTATTTCTCAACGTTACCGGAACTTCGCCACCGCTTAGTAACTATTTTCAAAAATTACTTTTAAGGATTCGATATATATGAGTGAGATTTTGCAGCAATATAGCGCTGTTGCAGGACAGGATGTCGTCAATCATTTAAAACAGCTTGCCAAAACTTTAAAAGGAATACGACTGGTGCATGTGAATGCGACCCGCATTGGTGGCGGGGTGGCAGAAATTCTCCACAAAATGGTGCCGCTCATGCAAGAGTTAGGTATCCAGGCGAGCTGGGAAATTATTGAAGGCAGACCGGAATATTACCAGTGCACAAAAAGTTTTCATAACGCACTGCAAGGTGACAGGCTTGTTATTCCCGAAAACTTATTGTCCGTTTATGAAAAAACAAATACGCAGACGGCAGAATCCCTTCACGATTCATTAAACGATGCGGATATCGTTATTATCCACGATCCGCAGCCTGCAGCTTTAATTCAACATTTTCCGCAGCGCAAAGGTAAGTGGATATGGCGGTGTCACATAGATGTCAGCCGACCAAATCGGCTCGTGTGGAAATACCTGCGAAACTTTGTTCAACAATATGATGCCAGTGTTTTTTCGCTGGCGACATTTGCCCAGTCCTTGCCGCACCCTATTTACTTAATTCCGCCAAGCATTGACCCGCTGCATGAAAAAAATATCGAATTGGACCCAGAAGAGATACAATCGGTCTACAACCGGTTTCAAATCGATCCTGAACGCCCAATGATCTTGCAGGTATCTCGTTATGACAGATTTAAAGATCCTGTGGGTGTCATTCATGCGTTTAAAATGGCGAAAAAGTTTATTCCTTCTCTACAACTTGTTCTCGCCGGAGGTGGCGCCAGCGATGACCCTGAAGGTGAGATCGTTTTGCAGGAAGTCAGAAAAACAGCAGGCGATGATCCCGACATTCACATTCTCATGCTTCCCGGGGATGCTCACCGCACCATCAATGCATTGCAACGCTGCTCCGATATTGTATTACAAAAATCCACCAAAGAAGGTTTCGGTTTGACGGTAACCGAAGCGATGTGGAAGAATAAACCCGTCATTGGCGGCGATACCGGCGGTATCCGAATTCAGATCGTGAACTATCACACGGGATTTCTCGTTAACACCCCGGAAGGTGCCGCGCTTAGAATTCGCTATCTTCTGAATAATCATGAAAAACTTCGGGAAATAGGCAACACAGCCAGAGAATATGTGAAACAAAATTTTTTAATCACGCGCCATCTCAGAGAATATTTGACGCTCATACATGCCATTTTGCATGCAAAACAAGATCGCATAGAATTGTCTTAATTCTGTGAAAATTCTAAACCCACAATTTAATTTAGACGATTTCTTTTCCCTGCTGCGAAACCATTCCAAAAGAGCACTGTTTCTCGACTATGACGGTACTCTTGCACCTTTCCGGGTTGAAAGAGACAAGGCATTTCCCTATCCGGAAATCATACCGGTGTTAAACCAAATTATTGACGCCGGTCATACGAAAGTAACCATCATTAGCGGCCGTTCCGTGAGAGACCTGTCTGCACTGATTAAACTAAACAGGAGCATTGAGATGTGGGGCGGGCACGGCATAGAACGCCTCCTGGAAAACGGCACGTACCATAAACAACCTTTAAATGATGCTTCTACAGATATTCTAACCGAAATCGGATATTGGGCAGACAAAAATGGAATGCATAATCTTACTGAAATGAAATTCGGTTCGGTGGCCTTTCATTGGCGTGGCAAACCGGCACACATAGCCGACAAAAACCGTCGTGACATATTGCAAAATTGGTCACATAAAATTCAGGACTTGAATTTCAAAATAAGGGAATTTGACGGTGGCATTGAAATATACTCAACCCACGCGAATAAAGCTTACGCCGTAGAAACGGTTTTACATGAATTGGGGAAAGATACCATCGCAGCTTATCTTGGCGACGATCTTACAGATGAAGATGCCTTTCAAACCATAAAAGGAAAAGGTGTTGCTGTTCTGGTACGATCGAAATTTCGAAAAACGCGAGCGGATGTTCAACTCATTCCGCCGCTGGAATTGCAATCTTTCCTTGCAAAGTGGCATCGAATATGCGTACATTGAGACTGTCGTAAAAACAGTCTCCTACTTTAGATCGAGCGGTATCGAAGGCTGCAACCCTTTGTTTAAAAATCATGCTTCGACTACTGCATGAAGATTTATTTTATTTCAGCTTTTTCGACAGTCTTGTGACGAAACAAGAGGGAGTTAACATGGATTCAGAACAGAACCACAATCGGCTCATCATTGTTTCCAATCGTTTGCCAGTCGTCCTTAAAAAAAACGTTTACAGCAATTGGGAAGTAACCCCTGGAGCCGGCGGATTAGTGACTGCTCTCGCCCCTGTTTTGAAAAATAGGGGCGGTATCTGGATAGGCTGGCCAGGTGTATCGGATGGAAAAAATTCAGGTATTTATGAGGCACTTGCCGGCGTAAAACAGAAATTTGGTTATGATTTGAAACCTGTAGCCCTGTCTGCACAGGAAGTGGAGCGCTATTATAAAGGTTTTGCAAATGAGATCATCTGGCCTTTATTTCATGATTTTACAGCCTATTGCAATTTTAAACCGGAATATTGGCAAGCCTACAAAAATGTAAACTTTAAATTTGCCAGTGAAATCACGAGAAATCTACATAAGTCTGATTTTATCTGGATTCACGATTATCATCTCATGGGAGTCGCTCACGAACTCCGTGAAATGGGGCTCAATCCGCAAATTGCATTTTTCCTGCATATCCCCTTTCCACCACTGGATATTTTTGTAAAACTGCCCTGGCGTTTAGAAATTTTGAATTCTCTGGTTCAATATGATATTATCGGTTTTCAGACCATCAGAGATCGCAGAAATTTTATTCACTGTGTAAAAACCTTATTAAAAGGTGTCCGAATTAGTGGGCGCGGGCAGGTTGTCAGTATGAGTGGGAAAGACCGTGACATTCGCGTTGGCGCTTTTCCCATAAGCATCGATTTTGATGAATTCGCGACGGCTGCTTCAGCAAAAGAGGTGGCTGAAAAAGCATGGTATATTCATGAAGATCTTCCGGAACAACAAATTATTCTCGGGATTGATCGCCTGGACTATACAAAGGGAATTCTCGAAAGGTTAGCTGCATACCGATATGCACTCAGAAACCATTTTGATTTACATCAAAAAACCATCCTCGTTCAAATCGTTGTCCCAAGCAGGAGGAAAATTCCTCAATATGCGGCATTGAAAACCGAAATCGAACAACTTGTGGGACAGATAAACGGTGAGTTCACCCAATCCGGTTGGGTTCCCATCCATTATATTTTCAGGAATTTATCCAGGGCAGATTTACTCGCTTATTATCGTACGGCTGAAATAGGTTTGATAACACCCCTGAATGACGGTATGAATCTGGTTGCAAAAGAGTACTGCGCTGCAAATATCGATGAAACCGGCGTCCTCATTTTGAGTGAATTCGCTGGTGCTGCCGCCCAATTTCAAAAAGAAGCGCTACTTGTAAATCCACATGATATCATCGGTATTGCCCAGGCGATTTATGTAGCATTTCAAATGCCGGACGGAGAGCGAAAACGGCGCATGAAAAGAATGCGGCGCACAGTTCGAAAATTCAATATATTTTGGTGGGTAGATTCCTTTCTCAAAGCAGCTTTTGCCAAAGACCTCAATGATTTTCCGTTAATGGAAGATTATGTGCCGGGTCAACAACCGGACATTAACCAAGTGCCTTATCCAGATTATATGCTGAGCTGATCAAAGCAAGATGGGTGAATGCTTGCGGAAAGTTGCCCAAAGCCTCGCCGCAGGAACCCGTTTGTTCTGAAAACAATCCGAGGTGATTTGCGAACCCTAACATTTTTTCAAACATGAGCTGTGCTTCATCAATCTGCCCTGCACGTGTTAACGCCTCCACCAGCCAAAATGTACAAATGTTGAAAGTTCCTTCGTTGCCGTCTAATCCATCATCAAGCTCATGCTGATTGTATCTGTAAACCAGGCTGTTAGAAACCAGTCCGCCTTTGTCAGGTGTCCTTTGAATGGCCTGCAATGTTTTCAGCATTCTCGGGTCAGAGGGAGAGACAAAAAAGACCAGCGGCATAAGTAGATTTGCTGCATCGAGAATATCTGTTCCATAATATTGCACAAACGCCTGCCGGTCACGATTCCACCCTTTGGACATTATTTCCACGTACATTTCATCACGGCATTTATGCCATTTGTCATAGTCCGCAGGAAAAGAGCGTTTACTTGCTAAACGCAAAGCCCGGTCAACAGCCACCCAGCACATCATTTTGGAATAAACAAAATGTTGACTTCCCCCCCGCACTTCCCAAATTCCTTCGTCTTTTTGCATCCAGTTATCGCAAACCCAGTTGATGAGCTTCCTTAATCTCACCCACAAACCGTACGAAATTGGTTTGCCGTGTTTGTTGTAAAGGTAGATGGAATCCATCAATTCGCCATAAATATCCAATTGCCTCTGATTGAAAGCATCATTCCCAACACGCACAGGATTTGAGTTTTTATATCCCGAAAGATGCTTAAGTGTTGTTTCCGGAATTTTATGCCTGCCATCAATGCCATACATAATTTGCAAAGAACCATCTTCATTCAATTCCTGACAACGTTGCTCCAGCCACGCAATGAACTGCCCGGCCTCCTCCATGAAACCAATCCGCATGAAAGCGTACAGAGTAAATGCCGCATCGCGAATCCACGCATAGCGATAGTCCCAGTTTCTCACACCGCCAAGCTCCTCCGGCAGACTGCAAGTAGGTGCTGCAACGATGGCTCCTGTCGGTTCAAATGTCATCATTTTCAGAACTAAAGCTGAACGATGCACAATTTCCCTCCACCGTCCTTTGTAGGTACACTGGGAAAGCCAGTTCCGCCAGAATTCAATGGTTTTTTTGAAGAGCTCGTGCGACCCTTCAGCTGACAAGCAATAATTATTTTTAAATTCACATTTTGCATCATGTAAAACAAAAGTTGCACTTTGCCCTTCAGATAATTTAAAATCAGCAATTGCTCCTTTTTTAAAAGACTTCAAAGGGACGCTGGCTCCCAACTCCAGGTTTAATCTTTCATTGTAAAAAACCGCTCCGGTTTCCGTTATTTCTGTTTTATGTGAATCTCTTGCATAATTAAATGCAGGCAAGCATTCAAGACGGAAATCCATTATTCCTCTCACAACATTTACTCTCCTGACAAGCTGCTGGTGTTTGCGCCCACAGTAAATTTCGCCTACAGGCATGTAATCAATAATTTCACCAACGCCGTCCTGAGACAACATGCGTGTCACCAGCACATTTGTATCCGGCCAATAGAACTGTTTCCGGTTAATATTATTTACTTTTGGAGTTATCTTAAAGTGACCGCCTTTTTCATGATCTAAAATTGATGCAAAAATACTGGGGGAATCAAAATGCGGAAAACAGAACCAATCTATTGAGCCGTTTTTTCCAATCAATGCCATGGTATGCATATCACCGATAACACCATAATTTTCTATTGGTTGATAATGCATAAAGTCCTCCTGATTAAAAAACCAATGTAAGAAATTAAAAATGACCTGTCACTACATTCAACGTATTTCTCAAGAATTTTGTAAAAAAAATTTAATTTTTTTTACAAATTTTCATGATATGTCCGATACTTAAATTAATCACATATCATGGAGGATATATGAAAAAATTAACTTACCTTTTCGCCGGATTAACATTAATCCTTGTTCAGGCATTATTCGCCAAAACAGATAAACAGAGCACCCAGGCCCCTCCTTTTACCTCAACAGGTGAAGGCCCTATGTTTTATATGGATTGTGCATGTTTCAAAGGAGTTGCAAGCAAAACCTATACAGAATTTTATTTTCAAGTCGGGTATGATTACTTACAATTTATAAAAGACGGACATAAGTTTAAAGCCGGTTATGAATTGGACTTTTCCGTCCTCGACAACAATCAGAACTGTGTGCAAGAGTTTCACAGTTCCGATTCATTTTATGTGAATGATTTTGATGAAACCGTTTCACGAAGAAAAGCGAGAGTCTCGCAGGTTGGCTACTCCTTAGAACCTGGACAATACACCATCCGCATGGTTGTGAAAGACTTGGAAACGTTATATTCATCGTTTATCGACAAACCTGTTTCTATAAGAAGTTTTAATTCTCCCGAGTTACAACTAAGCGATATACAGTTCAGTCAGAAAATCAAATTAGCTGAAGACGGTGATGTGTACGTTAAAAATAAGCGCTATATTGAGCCTAACGCAATTCGCACATTCGCACATGGCCTCGCTGACATTTTCATTTATTTCGAAATCTATAACTTGTCTGCGCCGGCGACGAATACGAATTCATTGTATTCAGCACTAATTACTATCTTTGATGAAAACGGCAAGCAGGTTGGTCAAATCAACCGTTCGCATCAAAAGCCGGGAATAGATGTTGCACATAGTCTTAGGCTACCGGTGGATGACTTCTTAAATGGTAACTATACCCTGAATATTCAGGCGACCGACGAAGATGGAAAATTGGTAGCAAAAAGTTCTAAAGAATTCACGGTTTTGAGTTGGCCGGTCACATACAACGATTACGACTTTGAAGAATAGAGCGGCAACGTGTGCGTTGCTCGGATTCATCAATAGTGTCAAGGCTCGTTACGGACCAGGCTTTCGCTTTGATATATCCGGTGATGTGATTATTGCCACCACACACACGAAAATCGGAGTTGCAGGCTTCGGTCTTCTTGGGTAGAATCGTTACGTCTGGTTTTTTGATTTTCTTTTTCTCAGGAAAAGACAAAAGCAAATCTTTAAGGTGTGCGTAGTAACTTTCCTCACGGGCATCGCCCCTGTTTAATGTCGCCTGCAGGTCATTGAGATATTTTTTTAGCATCCGTAAATCATTCGATAATTATCATTTCCTGGCTTGAATCTGTTTACCAGCGTCTTGGTGCATTTTTGATGACGCGCAACGTATCCCTTGCAATCAGAAGCTCTTCATTTGTAGGAACAACATAAGCTTGCAGAGGTGATTTTTCTGTGGATATCCTTGTGATGTCCCCCTTGACGGAATCGTTGCCCGGTTCCGAAAGTTTCAAGCCGATTGAAGAGAGCTTTTTGCAAATTAATTTGCGGATGACAGCGGAGTTCTCTCCAATTCCGCCGGTAAAAACAATTGCGTCCACTTTATCCATCTCTACAAAATAGGCACCTATGTATTTTTGCACGCGATTACAAAATATATCGATGGCTAATTTAGCCCGACGGTCCTGATTTTCATCGCACTCTTCCAGCAATTCACGCATATCACTGGTTAAACCGGAAATTCCTAAAAGTCCGGATTGTTTATTTAAAAGCATATCTATCTGATTTAACGTTAACCCTTCTTTGTGTGTGAGGTATTCAGCAATGGAAAAGTCAATATCACCCGCTCGTGTGCCCATCACCAGCCCTTCCAGCGGCGTGAATCCCATCGACGTGTCCATTGATTTCCCATTCTGGATGGCACAGACAGAGCTGCCATTGCCAAGGTGCAGCGAAATGATATTTACATCTTTCAGGCCAATTTCAAGGTGTTGTCTGTACCGGTAGGCAATATAACGATGCGACGTACCGTGAAAGCCGTAACGCCGGATTTTGTAGCGGCGATAATACTGATATGGAATACCGTAAAGATAAGAGATGTCAGGCATGGTTGAGTGAAATGCGGTATCAAAGACTGCGACCTGCGGCACCCCATCGCCAAGCAGTTCGTAGACCGCGCGAATCCCTTTAATGTTTGACGGATTGTGCAATGGAGCCAGTTCGATGCAATCTTCAATTCCACGCAGTATTTCCGGATTAATTCTAACGGACTTTTGAAATTTTTCACCACCATGAACCACTCGATGGCCAACTGCATGGATATCCCCGAGAGATTTAATTTGTTTAATGTTGGTTTCCGGTTCTAATAACCAACGCATTACAGCATCGATGGCCTGCCGATGATCACGAAGCGGCTGCGCTCGTTTAATGGGATTATTGCCATTCGTTTGAAACGTTAACAAACTATGGCTGCCTATTCTTTCCACGACGCCTTTAGCCAATCTTTTGTCAACATTTTTCTCGATCATGTCTAAATCAGTCTCAATAATCTGAAATTTTAATGTTGATGAACCGCAATTTAATACTAAAATATTCATCGTAAAGCACGTCCATTATGTGTATTTAATTCACGAATTTGTATCCGACCCAAAACGCATATTCTGACTTTTTGTTGCACCCAAGTAAAGCAATGACACTTTTTTTAAACAATCTTATTTTCGGTCACTCATTAATTAAATATTTACATGCTGAATGTCAAGGTGTGTGAACAAAAATACATCTATTTTGTTTTCGGTGAAATAATCATCTGTATGCCAATTACGTTAAACCTTGTTTTTTGGCAACGTTTTGTCGACAGGTAAAAAGTGAAAATACAACAAACAAAATCCAAAACGAATGAGTCTCAATACGCATATTTCTAAAGGAGTTGCGTTTCAGGTTTTGATCTTTAAAATTATTTGTCATTTTGGTTTGGGAATTTTGGTTTCCTTAAACAGTACATTTGATGTTACGCCAAATATCTTGACTTTTTAGAAAAATTTTAATAGGATTATATTAACATTCAGGAAATCCGCATGAAAAAAAATTATCCCCCGGTTTATTATTCAGATTATCTCGAACTGAACAAAATATTGGACAGTCAGCATCCGAAAAGTCTGGAATATGAAGGACAGATGGCTCATGAGGAAATGTTGTTTATCATCGTCCACCAAGCTTACGAATTGTGGTTTAAGCAAATCTTACATGAACTCAATTCCATCATCGATATTTTTTCTGAGGATTACATAAACGAAAAAAATATCGGCATTGCGGTGTCGAGATTGAAACGGGTCATCGAAATCCAAAAGCTGTTAATTGGGCAATTACACATTCTCGAAACCATGACGCCGCTTGATTTTCTCGAATTCAGAGATTTTCTGCTCCCGGCTTCGGGATTTCAAAGCTATCAATTCAGAATTCTTGAAAATAAATTAGGACTCAAACCGCAACAACGAAAACTTTTTGACAAAAGTGCTTATCATTCAAGGTTATCTAAAGAACATCAAACCTTAATTTTGCAAGCGGAAAAAGAACCGAGCCTGTTTGAATTGGTCGATTCCTGGTTGGCCCGTACGCCTTTTCTCGATTTCAGCGGATTTAATTTCTGGGAGGCTTACCAAAAGGCGGTGGAAAAAGTTTTGTCCCACGACCGTGAGATCATCAAATCGAACCCCATTCTTACCGAACAAGAAAAAATACACGAATTGGCTGCTTTCGAACGCACCGCACAAACGTTTGCTGCACTTTTTGATGAAACGAAACACAATGCACTGATGAAAAAA
>CAYVXE010000044.1:0-1315 GCA_964455375.1 uncultured Calditrichaceae bacterium | reverse complement strand
ACAAACGTTTGCTGCACTTTTTGATGAAACGAAACACAATGCACTGATGAAAAAAGGCAAGCGCCGGTTATCGCATAAATCGCTGCAGGCGGCGCTGCTCATTAATCTGTACAGAGATGAACCCATCCTGCAATTGCCGTTCAATTTTCTGACGTCCTTAGTCGACATCGACGAGCTGCTCACAACTTGGCGTTACCGGCACGCCTTAATGGTGCAACGCATGATCGGCACGAAAATCGGTACCGGTGGCTCTTCCGGCCATCAATATTTGAAAAGTACGGCTGAGAGCCACAAAATATTTTCAGACTTAACGGAAATAGCCACCTTTCTTATTCCCAGGTCACAATTGCCGGAATTACCTGAAAGACTCAATAAGAATCTCGGATTTTATTACGCTAAATAAATTATGAATATAGATTTATCAGGAAAACGTGCCGTTGTCTGCGGCAGCACACAGGGAATTGGCAAAGCCTGTGCAGAAGAATTGGCAACCCTGGGGGCAACTGTTTGCCTTGTTGCCAGAAATCCGGATAAATTGGATGACGTCCGCAAAACGTTGAACACCGACTCCGGTCAAATTCACGACTTTATCGCTGTGGACTTCAGCCAACCGGATGTATTAAAAGAAAAAATAACGGCCTATTTAGGAAAACAACGCACGGCCCATATTCTTGTAAACAACACGGGTGGACCTCCGGGTGGTTCCGTTTTCGAAGCCGCACCGGAGGAATTTGTGCAAGGATTTTCAAACCATGTCGTTTGCAATCAAATCCTGGTGCAAGCGGTGGTTCCGGGGATGAAGAAAGCGGGTTATGGCAGAATTATTAATATCATTTCTACCTCGGTAAAACAACCCCTTCCAGCACTTGGAGTGTCAAACACGATCCGGGGTGCGGTGGCAAGCTGGGCTAAAACACTGGCAAATGAACTCGGGGTTTTTGGTATTACGGTCAACAATGTTCTTCCCGGCGCTACGAAGACCGGAAGATTAGATTCGCTCATTCAAACCAAAGCCGACCATTCCGGTAAAACAGTACAGCAGGTCACTGAGCAATTGATTTCTCTGATTCCGGCAGGACGATTTGGAGAACCGCAAGAACTGGCAAATGCCGTGGCTTTCCTGGCGAGTCCTGCTGCCGGATATATTAACGGCATCAATTTGCCGGTAGACGGCGGTCGGACGAAATGTTTGTAATGACGCAATTTGTGTTGACCGTTGAATTGTAACTTTTAAGCTAATGTTCAAAATTTCTAATTACATAAATGGCGAATTTGTCCCGCCACTCTCAAATAACTATCTGGATAGTTACGAACC
>CAYVXE010000043.1:0-31796 GCA_964455375.1 uncultured Calditrichaceae bacterium | reverse complement strand
CTGCCCGTAGTCCGAATTTGTCATAAACAAACAAACGATAAAAATATGTGATGTTTTCTTTTAAAGAGATATCATTAAAGGTTGTTGTGTTGGCGTCACCATTGACGATGCCTACGGGCGCAACTGTGGTGTCTACCGGGGAACTTTCAGAGCGAAATAACCGGTATGACTCAAAATCTTCGTCCGGGCTTTTTGACCAGGACAATCTTAAAGTGGCACTGTCAATCTGTGTCGGTCGGGCCAAGGTGACGGCTTTAGGCGGTTCGTCGGGCAATGTTCTTCCCGATTCTTCATTGCTGCCACTGTTCAATCCGAATTGATCAAAGACAAAAATTCTGTAAACAAATAATTGATTGGGGTTTAGATCTGTATCCGTGAAATTTATGATTTCCTGATTTTCAAAAGTTTCAATGAGCGTGTTGTTCAATGAAATGGGACCGTCTCCGCCACGATGAATTTCATATTTTGCAAAATCACTATCGGTATTGCGGGTCCAGGAAATGCGCAGAGAGGTAGACGAACCTTGTGCCTGGGGTTTAAACAATGTAACAGTAACAGGGGATGAATTGATATTTATTTTTGTTGCTGCCTCAAATCTGTCCGCCGTGTTTCCGGCACGGTCTGTAAATCTGCCGAACACGCTTGCGTTAAAAATGTTTGTTCCCTGAGGAATAGAATAGGTGCTTTCATAAATACCGTCATCTTTGACATCACCGTCAAATAGCTGAATATTGCCGGGTCCGTTTTCGATGGCGATGCTGGCTTTGCCTCCCGCCTCACTTGCATTCAATGTAAAATGAATAGATTGTCCGCCAGACTTGATTTGCCCGTTTGTGTTTTCCGTAACGTCGGAAATAATTGCTTCGGTATCGAGAGTAATGTCATCGCTTGCAGGTTGAATGACTTCCCGGTCACCTGCATCTCTGAATTTTGCATAGACGGATTTCAGGCCATCTTCATCGGATAAAGTCCAACTGCGTTGCGGTTTAAAATTTTCCCATTGTGTGTCTGTAAAAAGAGAGTCATTGCTGATGCGTACAAAACGAGTTCCGGCTGGCGCTGTCATGTTTAAAGTTACATTGCGCCGGTTTGTAAATTCATTTCCTGAATTAATGATAATGCTGAAAATGTCGGGAACAGCGCTGATCTGTACAGATTTTTTCCCTTCCTGTCCTTTGGAATTGACGGCTGATATTTGATACAGATAGGTTTTACCGTTACTAATGGTCGTATCTTTGTAGGTCGTTTTGGTGGTGGAGGCAATTTTATTGGTTTTTGAACTGTCGCTTAGTTGCCGGTAAATATTGTACGATGCCACATCCGACGGTTTGGGATGTGTCCACGTTAACTGCACGGACCGATCACCCACTGCAATAGTGATGTTTTCCGGCGGTGCAGGAAAACTGTCCGGATCGAATCCGGTTGGTTCCGATAGGTTGGAGGAACATCCGGTGATCATGAAAACTGCCAACAGAAATTTTGCGCTAGTGCTCATTTGTAAAATATCCTTATAATCGAACCTGCATGGTTAATTTTAATTGGTCGCCGGGTTTTACTCCTGAAATGGCAGATGTTCTACCGGCGGTAATTTTCAAAGATGAGTTTCCGGCAGAAAAAAAGAATATGGAATCGAGGACATTATATAACCAAAATCCGGCGGTTAAATAGAGTGTTGCATCGCGAAAGTTTTGTGCATCATCTGCCTGGTTAAACTGTTTTTGCACCTCATCAAAGGCTCTTTGTGCGTCTTCTTCATTGAGTTGATTCCGGTTGAAATTGCGGAGCGCAACGTCGTAATCGTTTTTTTCGTTGTTGTAATCATTTATTGCGTAAATGGAAACGACTCCGAAGGCCAGTTGGACGGTACTCACCCAAAATCCTCTGGTTTTGTTCTGTCCGTAAAATTGACCCCATCCTGGGAATAAAACGGATCGTAATGCTGCCTTAGCCCGGGTCTTTTTCGATAAGTTTATGGTGACGCTGTTGAACCCTTTATTCACAAGACTAACACTTGCGGTCTTACTTTCGTAGCCGTCTTTACTGGCATGCACCTTATATTTTCCGAAAAGCTGATATGGTACGAGAAAAGGGGTTCTGCCCACGAACGTATATTTTCCGGTTAACTCAATAACGGCTCCCTGCGGATTGGAATTTACCTGAAGTGCAGCGCTCGACGTTAGCTGGTCGTTACCGTGTTGTGCGAAAGCATTGACCAGAAAGAAAAGAGTTAGTAATAAAGATGACGCTAAACGATTCGTAGTTAAAAGCATTGTGTGTGTCCTTTCATACAAAAAGGCGTTAATTTTCAGAATTTGTCTTTTTCGTATGGCGAAAAAATATTTTTTTAATAGTTAGTAACATGATTTTGATATCTGCAAAGAATTCGCCGTTATCCAGATCGTTGATGTAACGAAGATCGTATTTGAGTTTATTCATCACATCTTCAATTGAAGAATCGTACCCACAACTAACCTGTGCCAAACCGGTAATTCCCGGCTTGTTAGATAACCTTTTTTCATAATCCGGAATATTCTTGCTTAACTCTTTGATGAATTCCGGACGTTCGGGACGCGGTCCCACTAAACTCATCTCACCCTTTAGTACGTTATAATATTGTGGGATTTCATCAATATGCAGCGGACGAATAATTTTTCCGATTTTTGTGACCCGAGGGTCATTATTTGATGCCCAGACTGCACCGATTTTCTTTTCAGCATTGTCGGTCATGCTTCTGAATTTGTAAATATTAAACGGTTTCCCGGCGAGGTTTTTCTGTCGTCGGTTGCCGTTTCTACGGTCGATTTCTACAGCGAAATTGACTTTTCTGCGCTCTTTTCTTCTACGGTTTTGGCCAATTCTTGTTTGTTTGAAAAAGATAGTACCGCTCGATTCTAGTTTTATTAAAACAGGAAGAATTAAAAATAATATGGAAGACAGAAACAAACCTACACAAGCGCCAATAATATCCAGAATACGTTTGAGAAATTTCGTGACGAGCGTACGGTTTCTTTTTAACCACTGTTTTGTTTGTAGCTGTTTGTTTGGTATTACGACGATCATGGATATGGCAAGGATCAAAAACAATGGAGAAACGATGACTTTCCAGAACAGATTTCTGCTTCCATGTGCTAATCCGTTCATTCTGTTACGGTGTATACGCTGCACCTGATAGTCTTGCGGACGACGTTTGAATTGTATGTTGTTATTTGTTTTCGTAACGTTTTTTACTGCAATTCCCGAGTTAATATTAGTAGACATTTTTAATCCCTCATGTTTTGTCTAAATTGTGTCTGCAGTTTTATGGGTTTATTGGGTTTTTTGAACGACCAACATTTCCGATTACAAACTGATATGTGTTTAATCCATGTTTATGTAAAATGTTGTAAATAGTTTTTCTGCTAACTTTGGCTTCAATTGCCACTTTGGTGATGTTGCCGCTGCATTTATCCAAAAGCCGGGAAAAATAATTGCGTTCAAATTCCATTAAGTTGCATTCTTTAGCCAGGCTGTACGGTTGTGTCCGGAAAAAATCACTTTCTTCGTATTTAGGTGCCCGGCTTGATATTCTGATTTCAGGAGGAAGATCATCTACTTTTATTGAGCCATTTTGGGCTAACGCAAGAATTCGCTCTATGATATTTTTCAATTCTCTAATGTTACCCGGCCACGGATAATGAACTAATTTGTACATAACAGCATCGGGGAAAGCAATGTTTTTATGCGATTTTAATATTGTCTGTTTAAAATGTTCGATGAGCAGAGGAATGTCTTCTTTTCTTTCACGCAACGGCGGTACTTTGATGGGAATAACGTTTAGTTTGTAGAATAAATCTTCTCTTAATTTGGATTGCCGGATTGCGTCTTGAGGGTTTACATTTGTTGTTGATATGATCCGTACATTGACATCAAAAATTTGACTGCCGCTGATTCTCCGAAATTGCTGTTCTTGCAGAACCCGTAGTAACTTTGATTGAAGCTTCAGGTCCAGTCCGCTAATCTCATCGAAAAACAGCGTGGCTTTACCGGAATTTTCCATTAAACCGGATTTTGCATGATTGATTCCGGCAAATGCGCCCTTTTCATAGCCGAAGAGTTCTCTTTCCAATAAGCCGCTTGACATTGCAACGCAATCGAGTGGGATAAATCTGTTGTTTTTTCTCAGACTGTTGTCATGAATGGTTCGGGCAATGAGTTCTTTCCCCGTACCACTTTCCCCCTGAATCAGGACATTTGCATCTGAGTGTGAAAGCTGAATGATTCGCTTATAAATATCCTGAATTTGACGGCTTTTTCCTACCATCATACCGAGCAATCTGCCCGAGTTCTCCGGAGTCTTAAAGTGTAATGATGCATGATTTGGGTTCAGGGTCAAGGATAAATCGATTAGCAGTTGCAGTAAATCCTGATTAATGTTTGCAAATAGTGCCTTGTTATCGGCTCCCAGTATGAGCGTACCTTTTATATGCTTGTCGTGTAAGACCGGCGCTATTAACAAAGATGAAATATTTTCTATCTCCGCCAGTTTAAGCAGATTTTCGGGAAGTTGAGGAGTGTTAATATCTATAATTAAAGGGGCGCGTGCTTCCGAGTTTCGGATGAATTCATAATAAAAACCGGCAAGAAAGCTTACAAGTGATTTCGTGTTAACAACGTTGTGTGCGCCATTTAGCGTTGTCGTATGAAATTCATCGGTTGCAGCGATCCAGAGCATCCCAAGTTTAGCTTGAAACGTTTCGATGATGTGCATGAGAAGTAAGTTTCTCAATTCGTCTGTCATGACTTTTCCTGCTGTATTTTTCAAGGCTAAAAAATAAGAGTTAGGAAATTTTCTTTTTTTGGACTGTTTTGACCAGCTCTTTTGCAATAGCTTTGTTTACTGGTTTTCCCAGCCGGAAATAGACGCCCATTTCAGCAATTTGGACACCGGTTGCATAGGATTGTTCATCTGAAACGGTAATAAGTGGAGTCTTCGGTCGAAAATGTTTGATAAGTTTAGCTGTTTCCGCACCATTCATTTCTTTTAAATCAGGGTCAAAAACAATACAGTCGAAATTGTTTTCCAGGCTGTATTTAAGCGCCTTGTAACAACTGTCAACAACAACAACGGGATATTCCTGTTCGTGAAGTATATCTAAAATTTGATCTTTGAAGAATATATCTTGACTGGCTAACAACACCGTTAATTTATTTGAAAATTTTGCGGACATGGTGCACCTCTTCACCAACCCCCGTTCCAAGATAGTCAATTATTATGTCCTAAAGGCGGGTGACGGAATGCAAAGGATATGCCAGTATTGTATTTAAAATCAACTTAATGACGATAACACATAATAAAACAATGGGATATGTTTTACTTTTTAGGTTCTTAAAGGGAATGACGGATAAGTTGAGTTTAAAGGTTTTTGTTACCCATAGTATGCAATCGAGTAAGTTGTCTAAACAAATAGAGTTTTATAACTTTGGGGAAAACAGGAAGTGAGACATAAAGTAAACAGGTTTGTCAAGTAAGTCACACTATTGGTGAAAAAGAAGCCAAAACTCAGGACGTTTATGTATAATTCTGGAGTTCATAGGTATTGATCATGCGGTACAACGTTCTGCGGCTAATTTTGGCATACTCAGCAGCTTTTGAAATATTGCCATGATATTTGATTAATAAGTTTTTGAAGTATGTTTTTTCAAAGTTTTCCAGAATTTTCTTTTTTTCATCCAGAAAAGGTGAATCATTTAAATGATTATCCTGGTTTTGTTGAGCAGAGGTTCTCGTGTTTTCAGGTAAATGGTTTAGCTTTATGACCGGCCCATCTATAAGAGAAACAACTCTCTCTACAAGGTTTTGCAGTTCGCGAATATTTCCGGGCCATAGATAATTAGTCAGTACGTCAATTGCCTTTGGAGAAAATGTTTTCCGTATAGAATTTTCAGAGTCGTTGAATTTGTTTAGAAAATAGTCCAAAAGGATGACAATATCTTCTTTCCTTTTCCGCAAAGGTGGCAATTCTACAGGAATCACACTCAAACGATAAAACAGGTCTTCCCGCAACGTCCCATTTTTTATGGCATCTTCAGGTTTTTTATTCGTTGCAGAAATAATTCTGATATTCACTTTAATAAGTTCTTTGCCGCCGATACGTCTGAATTCGCTCTCTTGCAATACCCGTAATAATTTAGCTTGCAAATTCGGCGCTAATTCACAAATTTCATCAAGAAATAACGTTCCTTTATCTGCGTATTCAATGAGACCGCGTCTCATGGATTCAGCACCGGTAAATGCTCCTTTTTCATAGCCAAACAACTCACTTTCAAGAAGATTTTCCGGCAGTGCCACACAATCAACCGGAATTAAAGCGTGATGTTTGCGTTTACTATTGGCATGGATGTTTCTTGCAATGAGTTCTTTGCCGGTTCCGCTTTCTCCGTAAATCATGACATTACCCTCGGACTTGGAAATTTTAGTTAGTTCCTCGAATAAGTCTTGCATGACTTTACTGCCGCCGATAATGTTACCTGACCCCGGAATTTGGGAGTCGCCGTCATGAAGGATATAATTTTCATCTGTAAGCAATTTATACTGGATAGCTTTTTTAATCGAGGCTTCTAACTGTTCCGGAGAAAATGGTTTGAGTATATAGTCAAAAGCACCGGCCTTCATAGAATCGATAGCTGATTTGATGCTTCCATAAGCCGTAAGGACGATGACGATAGGTTTCAGATTTAACTCTTTGATGTCATGCAAAATATCCAGTCCATTCTTTTGCGGCATCATGAGGTCTGTGAGAACAATGTCCGGGGGATCGGCTGAAATAAATTCTATGGCTTGCGCACTATTTATGAGTATTTTGCAATCCAGGCCCAGCTTGGTTAATTTTGCGGCAAGATATTTTGAATCGATCTTGTCGTCATCGATAATTAACGCTTTTAATTTTTTGCGCATCTCGTGTTGGTTGATTAAACACGTCTGTGTACAAAATCCTATATAGGATTTGAAATATTGCGTGGTTTCTGGGAGGGAGACGATCACTAAACATCATTATCATAATCGCTAAACCAGCAATTAACGATGTTTCTTTTATAGTAAGAAAAGTATAAGAAAATATTCTATAATTGTCAAGATATTTCTTGCGATTTCTGTTTATTTGCATTTGGTCAAAGGATTAATTTTCTTGATGTTGGTGCGAAAATTCTTGCTTATCAGGTAATAAATCCTATTTTCATATCACTAAAGAGAAATATAACAACATTTGATGAAAATGCAGAAATTGACTCCCTTTCTAACTTCTGAAAAATATCAACTTTATCTTGCTCCAATTGCTGCCGGTATCGTTATATTTTTAACATTCGAGCGGTTTAACCTGTTTCCCGTGTTGTTTCTTTTGCCATTTTTGTTGGCCGGCATGAGGGCTTTGCCATTGAAACAAAAACTCCTGGCATACTGGCTTATGGCAATGGTAACTAATCTCGGCGGCTTTAACTGGGTTGGTATTGTTGCCAGGGATTATGGTGGACTGCCGGTCTGGGCTGCCCTTGGGCTCGTGGTATTTTTTAGCATCTTCAATAATTTGAATTTTGTACTTTGGGCGTATCTCGAACGTATTTTCGGGGAAAAAACAAATCCTTTTATTATCGCCGTGTTGTTTGCCGTGTCCGAGCAGCTTAACCCGCAGGTTTTCCCCTGGTACATGGGGGCAAATCTCGATTCCCTGCCGGTTTTCTATCAGTTTGCAGATTTGTTCGGCGTTGTTGGTCTGAGCTTTTTGGTGCTGTTTTTAGTGCACGTGCCATGGTGGATTTGGAAAAATCATAAAACGATATTTTCTGTAAAAAAGTATTTGTTCTTTGCACAGGTTGCATTTGTTCTCTTTTTACTGATTTACGGGTCCTGGGCACTGAAAACATATAATAATCATCCCGGACCCGGGAAAAAATCCATTACGGTTTCAGTGGTGCAGTCGAATACGTCCATGGAAAAATTTTACGGTGCGATTCTTTCAACTGGGCAACGGGTGCAGGAATTTAAATCGATTCTGAATTTGACGAAACAGGCTATTGAACAGACAGGACGCAAAACAAAGTTAGTGGTCTGGCCGGAAGGATCTGTACATTTTCCTATCTTAAGTTATGACAGGATTCGCCAACCCATCGCTAACCTGGCAAAAAATTATGACACGTACGTTATATGTGGGTCGGCGGAAGTGGATGGGCGAAATTCTGCCGGCAAACCTATCTATTATAATTCCCTATTTTATTTTAACCCGCAGGGAAAAATTGTCGGAACCTACCGTAAAATCGTCTTACTTGCATTTGGCGAGTATATTCCGTTTTTAGATGCGTTGCCTTTTCTGCAAAAATGGCTCCCCGATACCATTTCAAATTTTACCCGCGGCACGGAAAAGCCAGTATTCTCCCTCGGAGACAATTTTCACTGGCTGCCGTTGATTTGTTATGAAGACATTATTTCCGGATTTATCGCAGGGTTTAATTTCAGGAAAGCGGATTTTATGGTGAATATCACAAATGACGGCTGGTTCGGTAAATCCAGTGCCTCGTATCTGCACAAGCAGATGGCACGGCCCAGAGCTGTGGAATACCGGAAGCCAATCATAAGAGCCTTGAATACCGGGAGCTCACAGATTATCGATTCTGCCGGTAGAACCGTTTCAAAGGAAACGGCTCTGTACACACAAGAGTATATCAATTTCACCCTGAATGTTCCTGAAACTCCTCCGGTTACACTTTACGCTTTTTGGGGGAATTGGCCGGTTTATCTTTTAATGCTGATCGTTGCCGTGCTCTGGTTGCGAAAAAAAGTGTTTAAAAACTCCGGTGCCGCGCCGTCGGCGTCAACTTAAAAATTTCTTTCAAAATATGGTAATATCAGAGCAAAAAAAACCACATACTTGTTCCAAAATTTCTATTTTGGAACAAGGTTTCAGAGAAACTCTGTTTCGATTGGATAGACGAAACAAAGTTTCTACGACAAGTGCGTTGGGGCTGTTCAAAAAGTCAAAAAAGATTGTCATTTCGAATCAGGCGAAAGCCTGATTCGAAATCTGAGCCTAAGACAGTTCATAACATAAGTAATTGTTTTTATAAATTATTATGGTAAGTTCCTTCCCAGATTCCTCCCTGCGGTCGGAATGACAAGTCGGGGCATTCTAGACAATCCTAACAAGCTGGGCGCTTAAGTTGACGCACAAGGGCACCGCACGGACGTAAAGATATGAAATGCCAATATAACAGAAAAAAACTTATGTGAAATTGGAGATTTGGACATTTGGTTTTTGATGTTTTGCGATGTTGCCGCAACAGGAACACGAAGAAAGGCGAAGCCGTAAATTATTAGCCACGGATTGAACACGGACGCTAACAAAGTATTTTGAAGTGAAGGCTCTTCCATAGAAGTCGTTCTAAAAAGAAAAGCTTAAAATATTGAACACGATTAAGCTGTGACTGAGGACATATTCCGTACTCTCTTCACATTCTCTATTCACTTTATCCGTATAAGTCTGCGTTAATCAGTGGCCTTTTTTTGTAACGCTCTTAAAAACGTTTGCATTTTTGTCAGTAAGGCCCGTCTGTGTGCGGACGCATAGGCAGGCGCTTGACCGTTTGAATAACGCCGGTTAAGTGGGAATGGCCTGGTAAATATATTTCCGGGAATAGATGGTCAACGTGACACCGCGCATGATCATGAAAACAGTCAGAGCTAACCATAAAGAATGATTTCCCAGGGCTTGATGAAATACAAAATAGACCGGAAGGTAAATCAAAAATGTGCAAAAAATCATTGAATTACGCATGGCCTTTGTGGCGGTTGCACCGATAAAAACGCCATCCCAGATGAAACAAAAACCGTTAATGAGCGGGGCGATGATGACCCAGGAAAAATAGTTCATGGCGAGTTGCACCACATTTTCCTGATCCGTAAAAATTCTTAGTATGTGCGTGCCGAACAAAAAATAGATCAAAGAGATACACACACCCATGCCAATACCCCAATAAAAAGAGAACCGAATCGTTTTTTTCAGGTTAGATCTATCCGCCGCACCGATATATTTTCCCACCAGACTTTCGGACGAAAAAGCAAAGCCATCGATGCCGTAGGCGAGGATGATGATGAGCTGCATCAGGATGGTGTTGGCGGCTAAAATTTCATCTCCCCATTGGGCCGATTTGGCAGTGAAATAACTCAGAGCAAAGATTAGGCAAAGTGTTCTGATAAAGATATCCGAATTGACTTTAAACAGCCGTTTCACGGCGGTTATGTTGAAGATATGGCTTTTGTTTTTCCGGAGATCCAGTGTGGTGTATTTTTTAAGAAATAAGATAGTGGCAAGTAGCAAGCCGCCATATTGAGCGATGACCGTTCCGAGGGCGACGCCGTCTGCGGTCATGTGAAACCGGTAGATGAAAAGAAAATCGAAAAAAATGTTGATGACGTTTACGACGACGGTCAAAATTAAAGGGTATTTTGCATTCTGCATGCCCAGGAACCAGCCATGAAATGCATAAAGCGCCAGCGTCGCCGGCGCTGCGTAAATACGAATGTAAAAATACTCCAGGCCGTATTTTTGTACATCGTAGGACGCGTCAATTAATTTAAAGCTGACGACTGCGATAATTTGCTGACTTAGAATTAAAAGCAGTCCTCCGGCAAGTGCAAATAGCAGGGTTCGGATTAGAATGAGTTTGACTTCCTGTTGATTTTCATTACCATAAGCCTGGGCGGTTAGACCTGTGGTACCCATGCGTAGAAAACCGAATCCCCAGTAGACAAAATTAAAAATGATACTGCCTACTGCCAGGGCTCCGAGGTAACTTATCTTGTCCAGATGACCGAGGAGTGCCGTGTCCACTGAACTTAGCAAAGGCACGGAAAGATTACTGATGATGTTGGGGATGGCGAGACGAAGGATCTGTTTGTTCAAGTTTGTCTTTTCAAATGTGACCGGAATTCATTATATTAGCAATAAATATAGGTTGTAAAAATCAGATAAACAAGTGGATTTATGCCGGAACTCCCTGAAGTAGAAACCATTCGCCGCGCGTTACTGAAAGCGTTGCCGGGAAAAAGAATTATAGAAATAAATGTTCGTGAAAATCGCCTGCGCTGGCCTGTGGATGTAGAAAAAGTCAACAGGATGGTAACCGATCAGGTGGTGAAAACTGTTGAGCGACGGGCTAAATATTTGCTGATTCAACTTTCCAGTGAAAGTTCACTTGTTGTTCACCTGGGCATGAGCGGGCAGCTTTTACTGCTCACCGATGCCCGGCCTTTGCAAAAACATGATCACGTTATTTTTTATTTTGATGATCAATCTGAACTGCGCTTCCGTGATCCGCGACGCTTCGGGATGGTGGATGTGGTTTCCTCAGCGGCGTTAACCCGGTACCCGCGTTTTGCGAGACTTGGATTTGAACCGCTGGATGCACATGTAACCCATGACGTTCTTTTCCAAAAAGCAAAGCGATTCACAAAACCGATTAAAAACTTGCTGATGGATGCAAGCTTTATTGTGGGAGTGGGAAATATTTATGCTAACGAGGCGTTATTTTATGCGAAGATTCATCCTTTAACCCCATCGAATAAATTAGGGAAGACTGACTGGCAGCGATTGCTGGAGAAATTGCGTGAGGTGCTTACTCAGGCAATTCAAGAAGGCGGCACCACGTTAAATGATTTTGTAAACAGCAACGGTGAAACGGGCTATTTTCAATTTTCATTAGCTGTGTACGGCAGGAGCGGAGAGACCTGCGCTAATTGTGGAAAGACGATACAACGCATTGTTCAGGCAGGCAGGAGTAGTTTTTTCTGTGCGACGTGCCAACGATTAAAGTCATAAAAGCCAAATTTTCAATCCGGACTCTAAAATCCGCTATCGCTGTAAGGCCCCCAGAAACGTTTCACCCTCTGTTGGCGGTTTATCGTTCAGGTATTTGTCAAGTGTAAAGCGGATGGAACTGAAGGCAATTTGGTCCCACGGGATATCCGCTTTTGCAAAAAGCTCAACATGGGTGCTTTCCTTGCCGGGATGGAAATTCAAATTCAACAGCTTCACTAAATACATGAGATAAACCTGGCCGACATTTGGTAGGCTGTAAACCGAAAAAAGCCGGATGATTTTGACCTCTGCATTCGCTTCTTCTGCTGTCTCCCGCAGAGCGCCTTCATCTGCCCTTTCGCCGTTTTCCAAAAAACCGGCAGGTAAGGTCCAGAGACCTTTCTTCGGTTCAATGGCGCGTTTGCAAAGAAGAATTTTGTCGTCCCAGACCGGCAAACAGCCCACAATCATTTTCGGATTTTGATAATGAATGGCGCCGCAATTTTTACAGTAAAAACGTTTATGTTCATCGTCGGGAACGTTTCCGAAAGTTAATTTATGACCACAGTGGCTGCAAAATTTCATATATCAAATTGCGAGTTGGTTATTAATGCAAGAAAGTCTGTCATTTGCTAATTTTACATAGTTCGGGTCAGTGTCATAACCGATATAATTGCGCTGATTTTTTGCGGCTGCCAAACAAGTCGTACCGCTTCCCACAAAGGGGTCCAAAATAATCGTCTCTTTGAATGAGTAAAGTTGAATGAGCCGATGTGGAAGTTCTTCGGGAAATGGAGCCGGATGTCCAACCCTTTTTGCAGAAATTGCCGGGAATGTCCAAACGCTTTTAGTCCATTCTAAGAAGTCTTCTTTTTGAATAGTGTTTTCTTTAGAACCCCTGGTGAGTGAAAAAGAATTTTTGGAAAAAATGAGTATATATTCGTGAATGTCTCGTAAAACCGGATTTGCCGCTGAGAGCCAACTCCCCCATGCTGTGGAAGGACTTGCGCTCGCAGCCTTATTCCAAATTATTTCGCCCCGCATGAGATACCCTAAATCGAGCATGTCTTCTATGATGTAGCTGTGCAGAGGTATGTAGGGTTTACGACCGAGATTGGCGATATTTATACAAACGCGTCCCCCGGGAACTAAAACTCTATACGTTTCTTTCCAAACGTTTTTAAGAAATTGTCTGTATTCCTTTAGTGTAAAATTGTTGTCATATTCTTTGGTCGCATTATACGGTGGCGATGTTATCATTAAATGGATGCTATTATCCGGCAACTCATCCATCTTTTCACTGGATTTACAAAATATTTTATTTAAAAAATCAGGAGGAATGTCGTTTTCAACATACGTACCCTTACTCTCCTTTTTTATCCCCTTGTACAGATTACTCTTATAAAACTTGGTCGAATCATGATTTATTCTACCTGGAGTCCCGAAAGAACTGGTAGTCGTGCCATTGTGTTTCTTTTGCTGTGGCATTCGTATTCCATTTTATGATAATTTGTTTATTTTGAAGTGATTTTGTTCTTATAAAAATTAGAATAAGCATTTTATCTTGAAAAATCAAGGCAACAAAAAAGGCCGTCTGCAAATGACAGCCTTTTTTGTAAAAAGTGGATTTATTTATGAACGACTAACCGTCCGCATGAATCGCTTCGCTGGACTTGCCTTGTGGTTTTAAAATATAAATTGCCGTGAGCTTTTTAAAGTATTCCCGCATATCGTCAAACAGGGTGTACGCCCACGGTACCGCGATGAGTGACAAAAATGTGGATGTCAGCAGACCTCCGATTATAGTACGTCCCATGGGTGCGTAAGGAATGCCAATCATCGATGTGTTGCCGATAGCCATGGGTAGTAAACCACCGATGGTTGTGAATGCAGTCATTAAAATTGGACGGAAACGTTGTTTTCCTGCCTCCACAATTGCATCGGTGCGATTGTACCCTTCCTGGCGCAGGCGGTTGATCAGATCGATTAAAACAATAGCATTATTCACGACAATGCCCACCAGGATGACAAAGCCGATTTGACTCATCATGTCGATGGGTGTGCCCGTGAGGAACATAATCCAGAATGCCCCGAGAAAGGAAAACGGAATGGACAGGATAACTGAGAGCGGCAGGACAAAGGACTCGAACAAAAAGCCCATGAGTAAAAAGACAAAGGTGATGGAAAGAATCATGGCAAAAGCCATGCTCTGATTACCTTGCTGCATGCGCATGAAGTTTCGTCCTTTGGTCCAGGTGTAACCGTACGGCATGGTGAAACCTTTCATTACCTGGTCTACTTTCCTATAAAGCGCCTTCATATTATCTTTGGTTGTGTTTGCTTTCACGGTCAGATATGTTTTACCGTCTTCACGCCTGATTTCTCCCATTCCTTTTTTTACGGTAAATTTTGCCAACGCGCTCAGAGGAACTTCTGTGCCGCCTGCGGAAAAGAAAGTCATGTTTTTTAATTGTTCCAGATTGCGTCTGTCTTGTTTGCGCAGTTGAATGTGCACATCGATTTCTTTCTCTTCGGTCTGATACTTGGGAAGCGGAAAACCGCGCAGGGCATATTGCACCGTACCGGAAATGGCCTGCGGGGAGATGCCGTATTTTTTCGCCTGTTCACGGTTTATTTCCAGATGAATTTCATCGCTGCCTTTATCCCGGTCGGTTTCTACACTGATGATCTCATCGATGGACCGCAGCCTTCGCTCAACTTCTTTGGAGAGATTTACCAGCGTATTTGTGTCGTCGCCGTAAAGGGTAATAGCCATGGATGCATCGTCGCCACCGCCTCCCTGCCTGTGCCAACTGGTTCTGACTTCAACTCCCGGATATTTCGGAATCCGCTTTTTGACGTCTTCAATCACAGCTTCCCGCGACATTATTTGATGAAGATCGACGCCCAAAGATTTAATCATGGTTTCGTATGCAATTTCATACCAGTCTTTTTTCTTGGGTGGAATCAGGAAAACCCGAATGTTACCAAAGTTGTTTCTATGCCGGGTCATGACCGTTTTTACGCCATAGGACTGACCTTTGCTTTCAATGGTATCCTCAACAGCTTTGAATAAAGAGGATGCCTGCTCGATGGTGTAGTTGTTGGGCATATCGAAAATGAGACGAAAGTCGTTGATGTTGCCTTCCATATCATTGGTTTGTTTTGAATGTGATGCCGCATATTGCATGGACATCATTGCCAATAGCAGGATGACAAACATTTCCACCCGGTGGCTTATGGCCCAGGCAAGTGTTTTCCGGTAAGCCTGATTTGATTTGAGGATTGATTTCGGTTCTGTCACTTTTCTTTTACTGATAATCTTTGTAGCGGCCAGTGGGATGAAAAGCATTGCCACAATAAGTGAGGCGATGAGCGCCACCATAACCGGCAATCCAATTCTTATCATGTAAAAACGGAAACCCATATCATCGTTCATTAAAATCAGCGGCAGAAAAACTACAACGGTGGTTAATGTGGCTAACGTCACAGCAAGACCAACCTCACTTGCTCCTGACAACGCTGATTCACGATTGTCTTCTCCAAGCGAGCGTTTGCGATAGATGTTTTCTAAAACCACTATGGAATTATCCACCACCATACCAACCGAAATCATCAACCCCATCATGGTGATTAAATTGAGCGTCCAACCAATAAAATACATGACCGTTAAAGTGATTAAAAGCGACAGTGGAATTGCTACAATAACGATGAGCGTCATCCTGAATCGTCTTAAGAAAAAGTAAAGAACGATAAATGCAAAAAGTCCTCCCCACAAAGCAGTTCGTTGCAGATTGTCCACAGAATCTTCAATAAATTCACCTTGATCAAACAAAATTTCCATACGGAATCCGCTGAGTTTCGGGTCTTTTTTGTAGGTGTTTTTAAAAATGGTTGAAATTTTATTGCAAATCTCAACTGTGTTGGCGACAGATTCTTTGTAAATACCCAATGTCACTGCCTTTCTGCCGTCAATATTTAAAAACCACCTTCGTTCAGGTACATCATACTTAATTTCAGCGATGTCTTTTAAACGCAGGTTCGTACCTTTGATAGGCAGATTTTTGATCTCATCCAGATTTGTGAATTTGGCATAAGAGCGAACAAAAATTTTGCGGCCGCCCTCCTTGACATAACCGCTGGAAATGGAAAAATTGTCTTTACGGAGCGACTGAATCACTTCGTAAAGATTTATTTTATAGCTTCTGACCAAATCCTGATTGATTTGCAGTAATACAGATTTTTCATCAGCTCCATCAATTTCTACCTTAGCTATGCCATCGATACGTTCCAGAGGTTTTTGCAGATTTTGTTCCACGATAAGGTAGGGGTCCTCGATAGGTTCTTTTTGGACGAGGGCGATCCACATAATCGGGTCGTCGTCATTGCTCCATTTACGTACAAAAAGTCGTTCGATGTCATCCGGCAGATCTGCCTTCACCCGGTCCATCCGGTCCCGTAGTTGTGCATAGGCCAGGTCCATATCGGTTCCCTGAGCAAATTGGACAAACGTCCAGCAGCCGTTGCTGCTGCTGTTACTGGTCACCCGCCGTACCCCGCTGATGGTCTGAATTTGTTCTTCGATGGGTTGGGCGATTTGTTCTTCCACCTCCTGCGGGTTGGAATTTGCATAAGGCGTCCAAACACCTAAAAAGGGGGGAGTGAACCCTGCCGGCATCAGATCAACTGAAATTTGTGAGAAGGCGATGTAGCCCACAACCATCACGGCAAGCAAACTCATAATAACCGTGATGGGTCGGTTTACGGAGAGTCTGGGTAGTAAGCTGTGTTTTGTTTTGGCCATACTTTTTTACCTGTTAGTTGAATGACGACGAAAATGCAATTTTGATCAAAGTTGTTTTCAATCGTTTAGGGTCCAGCCATTGCGGTGGAGCATCGGTGACTTTCGATGCACAAGTCCTATATAATGAATACATAGAGCAGAGCGTTAAAATTCCATCGGTTTCGTGTTCGTCTATTTTCTTCGGTCAACAATATTATACACGGTTGGGATAATGACCAGGGTTAAAATAGTTGACGTTATCAACCCGATGATGACCGTAATTGCCATGGGTGTCCGGATTTCGGCACCGTCTCCCAGACCCAGCGCCATGGGTAGTAACCCGAGAACAGTGGTTGCAGTGGTCATCATAATCGGCCGTAACCTGACTTTGCCGGCTTCGATGATGGCGTCAACTTTTTTCATGCCGCGATCCCGCAATTTGTTAATGTAATCCACCAATACGATGGCATTATTCACGACAATTCCCGCTAACATAATCATCCCTAAAAAGACAACAATGCTTAGAGGAATGCTCAGCACATAGAGAAACAGAATAACACCGATAAGCGCCAGAGGAATGGTAAAAATAATAATAAACGGATGAATGATAGACTCAAACTGCGATGCCATAACGATGTAAACAAGAAAAATGGCAAGCGCCAGTGCTAATTTCAGACTGCTAAGAGATGTTTGCATTTCTTTGTTCTGTCCTGCTAACGTATACGAAAAGTCTACGGGCAAATCCATAGATTCCAGTGCGCCATGGATGTCTTCGGTAACCGCGCTCAATGACCTTCCGCTGATATTCGCCGAAATTACGGCTGAGCGCTGCTGATCGATGCGACGAATTTCCGATGGACCTTCCTTAACATTTATACTGGCGACCGCTTCAAGGGAAATCGGTTTTTTAGCTCCCGGATTGATAATGAGTCTGTGTAAGTCCTCTATGCTTTTCCTGTCATGTTCCCGCAGTCGTACCAAAATATCGATTTTGCGATCTTGTTCCTTGAATTCCGTGGCCACATCGCCGCGTATTTTATTGCGAACAATAGACGCCACATCCATAATGTTTAAACCGTATTTTGCCAGTAACGGCCGGTTATACACAATTTGAACTTCTGGGTTGCCGCGCTGAATGTTTGATTTGATATCGATGACCCCTGGAATTTTTTGCATATGCTCTTCCAATTCCTGGGACAATCTTTGCAATTTCTGAAGATTGTACCCGTGTATTTCAACTTCCACCGGGGTTTTGAAGCTAAATAAGACCGGACGCGATATTTTCCATTCGAGACCGGGGTGGTTTTTCATTTTTTTACGAATGGAACTGATGGCGCGATTTTCTTCCTTTTGAATGTTACCATTGTGTTTTAAAGTAATGGTTACTTTGGACGTGTGTTCGCCTTCCTCGCTGCTTGAATTTGCCGTTTTATCCGTACCGGAAATCGAAGCAATTTCCTCGATATCCGGCAAAGCGAAAAATTCATTTTGGATATTCGTGGTCTGCTCGTCGGTTTTTTCAACAGGCGTCCCTACCGGAAAGGTAATGTCGACGTTAAATTCTCCCTGATGTACGGTTGGAATCAATTCGCTTCCAAGTCTTGGTGCGACAACCAGAAGGCTGAAAAGAAAAAGGCCGCCAACAATACTTAATAATTGTTTGGGATTTGCCAGAGACTTCTGTAATATGACCGGGTAATAGGACTCCAGTTTACCGTACGACCAATCGAAAGCTTTAATGACTAATCTTGAAGGAACAGCAAAAAGAAGTCTTAAAAGAAGGCCGGAGCCTTTTAAAAGGATCGCAATTGCCACCATGAAGAAATGTAAAATTCGAAAAACGATCTCTAAAAAATATTGAAAAATAAATTTCAGAAGATGGAAAGGAACGATAATTATGAGCCAGAGGGTTTTCATGATTTTGCGCAAAGGGGCTAATCCTTTAAAACCGGTTCTTATGGTTTTCATGTCTGTGAAAAGAACAGGTACCGAATGCGTCACTAAAAACGATGGCCACACCTGCTGTGCTAATCCGAATTTCCACCACTGAGGATTTGCAGCGAACGTGTTAACTTTTTCCGTAATTCTGAATTTAACAAGTTTCATAATCCTCAGGAGTCCGAAGATTGGCACGACTACCACAGCGGGCAAAAGTGAAAGTTGTTTTGCCAGCGAAATAAGTAGCGCAACAAAGGCCACGAGTATTTTTTGCAGCATCAATACCATGGTTTTCGCAAATAAAATGAAGCCGGATGTTATTTTTGAAAGACCGTTGCCGGCATGTTGTTCTGCCAAAACGTCGTCTACCTGCGTCTGTGTAGAAAATTGAAAAATGTTGCGTTTAAACAGTTCGTCTGTTTGCACTCCCTGGACGAATGTCGAGCTTTTCCGTGATGAAAGCATGGGAATGAGAAATAACGCCACGGCCAATGATGCCAAAAGTGAAAAAACAACCGTCAATGCGAGGTTGCCGAAAATCTGACCCGCAACGCCCTCAACAAAGACGATGGGGAAGAAGACAGCAACCGTTGTAAGAGTGGAGGCGAAGACTGCGCCGCCAACTTCACTTACCCCGCGAATGGTTGCCTGGATGAGCTCGTCACCTTCTTCCCGGCAGCGAGCGATGCTTTCCAATACCACAATGGAATTGTCTACCAACATACCGATACCCAATGCCAAACCTCCCAGAGACATGATATTCAGAGAGACGCCGAAAATTTTCATGGGTGCAAACGTCGAAACGATGGATATGGGGATGGAAATACCGACTATAATGGTTGCGGTCAGGTTTCTCAGGAAAATGAACAGCACAATGATAGCGAGAATACCGCCTATGATGGCGGTATTCTTGACTTCATCAACAGAACTTTTAATAAATACGGATTGGTCTGAGAGAAGCTGGATTTTGATGCCATTGGGAAGCTGATTAGAAATATAATTAGTCATTTGTTTTGCCAGCATTGCCTCTTTATTTCCGCCGCGCCCGCCGCCGCTTTTTTTCTTCCTATCTGTGGACGTGAATTTTGCTTTCGGTTTCTTACTTTTCTTGTTTTCCTGCATCTGTTTGACGAATGCCTGCTGTGCTAGCGTGCCAAACACTTTTTCCTTAACTCGTTTTGCCACCTCGACAATATTTGCATCGGCTTCTTTAAATACTTCGATTTCAACGCTTTCCTGCTGATTGAGCCGGGTAATGATTTCACGATCTCTGTAGGTTCGTTTCACATTTGCAACGTCGCGTATCTTAATTTCTTTGCCGTTCCAGGTGCCGATGACAACATTGCCAATTTCATCCACCGATTTGAATTCATTTAATGTTCGTACCAAATACTCCGTCTGTCCTTCTTTTAAATTGCCGCCGGCAAGATTGACATTTTCCTGTGATAGTCGGTTGCGGATTTGTTGAATGTCGATGCCGATTAGCGTCAGTTTTTGTTCGTTCAGTTCAACACGGATTTCTTCTTCCAGGCCGCCTTTCACTTTTACCGCCGCAACGCCATCGACGGTTTCCAGAATACGTTTAAGCTCCTCATCCGCCAGGTAGCGCAAGTAAATGAGCGAAGCGTCGCCATACAACCCCAATCGCATGATGGGGTCAAGAGACGGATCAAAACGAAGAATAAGCGGGCGTTTTGCGTCCTGGGGTAGAAAAACCTGGTCGAGTTTTTCGCGGACATTTGAGGTCGCCTGGTTCATATTCGTGTTCCAGGTGAATTCCAGTTTGACGTCGGACTGCCCGGCTTTGGATATAGAACTGATACTGACCAAATTGTTCACCACTCCCAGGGCTTGTTCCACCGGCCTGGAAATGGTGGTTTCAATTTCTTCGGGTGCGGTTCCGGCATATTCGGTGCGTACGGTTAATGACGGGTAGGAAATGTCCGGCATGAGATTCATGGGCAATTCCTGAAAAGATATCCAGCCGAATACGACAACGCCGATAACGACCATCAAAATGGCCACTGGTCTGTTCGTTGTAAACTTGAAAAATTTATCGCTCTGGTCTTTCCATTCGCGTGTTTTGGTTTTAGTGCTGTTTTCCATAGTGTTTGGACTCTATCTAAAAATAATTAATAGCTGGATGTTTGTAAGGCTTGCAGATCATTTTCTTGCTCAGCAACTATCTTCACCTTTGTTTGGTCTTTTAACCCTGCCTGACCAACGACGATGACTTTATCACCGGCGTGAATATCGGAAAGCGCCTCAACTTTTTTGTAGTCCTGAAATCCTGCTTTTAAATTGATTTTGTGCGCAATGTTGTCGCGCACGACATAGACATACATATTTTCGTTTTCGTAAATGACGGCTGTTTTGGGCACCAGAACGGTATTGGAATGTGTGGCTGTAATAATGTGTGCATTGACAAACATGCCGGGTCGCAATCGGTTTTGTTTGTTGTGAATTCCAATGGTCACCTTGAAGGTGCCGCTTTGCGGATCCACGACCGGACTCACACGTTTAACCCAGCCCGAAAATTGCTCATCACCTAAATGTTCCGAGGTGATATAGGCCTTTTGTCCTTTGTTAATGGTACCGATCTCGCGTTCTGGAATATGAACAACTGCAATCATTTCACTGGTGTTGATTACTGTAAAAAGTTTATCGGTGGGTTTGATACGGTCACCGGTTCGTTTCAATCGCTCCCCCACGACACCGGAAATGGGACTGGTGATTTTTGTATAATCCAGATTTAGTTTTGCTTCTGCCCAGGCGATCTTCTTGGCATCTAAACTGAACTTTGATGTGTCAAACTCTTCTTTGCTGATGAGGTTTTTTTCAAACATCGTTTTTTTACGTTCATAAAGATTTTTTTCCAGATCGTAATTTACGCGGGCTTTTTGTTCGGCAAGTGAATATTCTTCCGCTTCAAGTTTCATCAGCACTTGACCTTTTTGAACATAGTCGCCTTCTTCAGCATAAATTTTTTCAACCAACCCTTCAACCCGGGGGTAAATGTCGGTCATCTTTTCTGTTTCAAGGTTTGAACTCATGAGGAGATAGGAGGAGATCGTCCCGTTTTTGGCCAATGTTACTTCCACCGGGATAAGTTCTTCTTCCGTTTTTTCCCCTTTTGCCTCTTTGTCTTTTGCAGTATCTTTAGAGTTGACCGTGGAATCATTTTTTACTGTTCCGGTTGACTCATGATTGTTTTCGCCTTGCGCATCCTTTCCGGCACAATTTATGAAACTGAAAGACGAGACAATAAGAAAAATTAGAAAAGTACGTACGGTGTTTCTAAACATGATTAACTCCTGCAATGAAAATGTGATAAATTTTTTTTCATGGTTTGATTAGCCTAAACTTTCCTACGAAGCAACCCTAAATTAGTTTCCATTATTTGCTGGCAATATATGACTTTTTAATGCAGACAAATCTGTTCAAATAACTTGACATTAACAGTCTTAATTTGAATATTTTTTCTCTATGGTAAATCCATTTATTTCAATGTGGAGGACAGATGAAATTTATTAAAATTTTTCTTAGCATTGTTTTAATTTTAGTTGTTATCTTTGTACTCATCGGAGTTTTTATCCCATCATTTTCTTATAAAAATAAAGTGAGTGTTAAAGCTTCGCTCAATAAAACATTTGCAATGTTTAATGACGAAACCCGGATGGGGGAGTGGCTTACCGGGTTCAGGAGCATCGAAACCATCAGCGGGAACAGAAATGAAGTAGGCAGCAAATATAGACTCGTTGTTTTCGGCCATGATGAAGAAATTGTGATGACCGAAGAAATGACTGCTTTTAAAGAGAATGAACTGTTCGCGTTTAATCTGGACAACGATGTCATGTTGGCGGATGTTGAAATTAAGTTCAGTGGGGATAGTACTCGTTCTGAAATTCGGGCAAATACCGTGGTTCACGGGAAGAATATGTTTTGGAAATCATTGTTACCATTATTTAAGTCTAACATGACGAAACAATCCCAGACTGATTATGAGAAACTGAAAACAATTATTGAAACCGATAATTGATCTGATTAATTTCCTTAAAACAGACTTAATTGCCTCGATTTTTTAGATGTCGTTTTATCCTCGTCTTTCTTAATTAAATGGTCGTGTTTGTTAATCAGGTTGTCAATGTGTTCCCGGACGGTTTCCAGGGTTGGATACTCCTGGATAAAATAGCCTTTGTGGTAGACTTTGAATCCTGTTAACGTCGGCTTTATGACATACCCTTTGTATTTCTTTTCAACAATCCTTGTCTGTTTCATGGACGGTTTTTTAAGTTTGAAAATTTAAGAATTTTATTTTTCAATGTGTTCATTCATATAATCCAACGTTAAGTAAGTAAGTGCCCGGACGCCGAGTTTTAAACCACTTTCATCAATATAAAATGAAGGTGTGTGGTGTGGGGGTGCTTTGGCCGGGTCCATCCCCCTGGGCATACCGCCTAAAAAGAAATAGAATCCTGGAATCTTTTGCTGATAGTATGAAAAATCTTCAGCACCGGTAATGGCTTTTCTTAAAATTACATTTTCTTTTCCAGCGACGCGTTGTAACGTCGGAATCATTTCTTTTGTCAGGTTCAGGTCATTATAAGTAACCGGCGCACCGTTGGTGATTTCAACCTCTGCGGTTGCACCGGCGCTTTCGGCAATTTTCGTGGCGGTTAAATATATTTTATCGTGAATTTTTTTCTGCATATCGGTATTGAATGTACGGATGGTACCGATGAGTTCAACTTTTTCGGGAATAATATTGTTGCGTACGCCGCCGTGAATACTGCCGATGGAAAGCACAGCGGCATCTTCCGTTAACGCGGTTTGACGGCTGACGATCGTTTGCAGTCCGTTGATGATCTGTGCTGACACGACGATGGGGTCTACGCCCGTCCAGGGTGTTGAGCCGTGCGTTTGTTTGCCGTGTACGATAATTTTCAATCTGTCTGCCGCAGCCATCATGCCGCCGGGCCGGTATTTGATGGTACCAACTTCCGTGGCTGAATTTATGTGCAATCCGAAAATGGCGTCTACATGCGGATTTTCAAGCACGCCCTCTTTTACCATGAGCTTTGCACCGCCCTCCTCTCCGGGAGGAGCACCTTCTTCTGCGGGTTGAAAAATGAACTTGACGGAACCATGTAATTGCTCTTTCATTTGCGACAATACAGTGGCAACGCCCATGAGGATGGCCACATGGGTGTCATGTCCGCATGCATGCATGACGCCAACATTCTGACCGTTGTACGTGGATTTTATATGCGAGGCAAACGGAACATCTGTGCGTTCGGTTACCGGCAGGGCGTCCATGTCTGCGCGAAGACCAACGACCGGTCCCGGGTTGGCGCCTTTCAAAAGGCCGACAACGCCAGTATGTGCCACGCCCGTTTGGACGTCCAATCCCAGTGATTGCAAATAGTCTGCGATTTTTGCGGAGGTCTTGAATTCCCGGTTTGAAAGTTCCGGATGCTCGTGGAAATACCGTCGCCATTCGATGATCTGTTGTTCTATTTTATCTACCCGGCTTTCGATGTCTTTCGTTGTGCTGTTTGATTTTGCTATCGACAGGCCGTTTGCCGATAGAATTAAAATGAAGATTTCGGCCATCAAAATAAAACGTTGGCTTTTTATTTGACTGAATAAATTCTTGCTTGTCATGTTAACCTCACAATTTTTTATAAAAAAGGTTTAAATGAGTGTCTGGCTAAAAACACCGGCTTACCAGGATGCTTAAAGCGTCCTGGCGCAATCGCCATATAAAATTTCAATTTAGAGTAATTCTTTCAAAAATTCAAGTTCAATAAACGCATTCCTTGATCTTTTCTAAAAATAAGCTACATTTATGCAGGCTATTTTAATGGAGAGGAATAATTGCCTAATGCCGCCATTTTTTAAAAAATCAATTATTTATATCTGTCTAATTGTCCTGTTTACGGGATCTTCTGCAAAGGGGTTTCCCCATGAAGTGCCGTTTAACGAGCTGCGAATTTACCAGATAATGGTCGAATCGTTTCAGGACGGCGACCCACAACGAAACTATGGCGTCGGTTATGGCCCAAGTCGTCATAAAGGCGATTTGCGTGGCGTTATAAACGCACTTTCCTACATAAAAAATCTTGGAATGAATGCCATCTGGTTGACGCCGGTTTTTGATTCCGGCGCAGGGATTGCTCCTGACCCGGATCCCAAGTTAGATGCAACCGGCTATTTTTGCCGGGATTATTTTAAAATCGATCCAAAATTCGGTACAATGGAAGATGCCCGGCAACTGGTGCAAAAAGCGCACGAGCTTGGCCTTTACGTATTTTTTGACGCTGTTTTCGGACACCATAAAAAGAATGTCCGGCCATCTCCGCAGGGGCTTTTACCCGTTGGGCCCGCAAATAGCGTTAAATATCCTGAGAGTTTGCCGTTTTACAAAGAGGTGGCAACCTACTGGATTGATGAATTGGGAATTGACGGTTGGCGCTGCGATCAGGTACAGCAGGTACCCATCGACGCATGGCGTGAACTGCGTGCCGCTGTGGAAGCAAAATGTAATGAACGAAAGAAAGCCGGTAAAAAGTGGGGGATACTCGGCTACATGGTGGGGGAACGCTGGTCTGTGGCCGAAAATATCGCAAAGCTGGCATACGGAACAGAAGATGCACCCGGTCTGCTGTCAGCGTTTGATTTTCCTTTGCGTTATTCTCTGGTGCAGACTCTCGCGGTTGAAGAAAAAGGTCTGGGGCATCAACCTGCGTCTGCGCTGCAAAAGGGCTTTGCAACACACAAGCAGTATCCCGCATTTGCACGTCCCAATTTGATGCTCACAAATCATGATTTGGTGCGCTTTGGCGATTTGATTGAACGGGCCGGCTACCGAGGTCCCGAGACCGGACAATACTGGCAGCGACACAAAGCCGCCTTCAGTTTTATGGCAGCCTTCACCGGTCCCATTACGATTTATTACGGGGATGAAATTGGGGCGGAGGTCCCCGACTTTGCTCAAAAAGTTGAGGATGAATGTTGGCTTGTGGGCTTGTGTGACGATCATGTTTCCAGAACAGATGGCAGGATTTCAAACTTTTCTGCCAATGAGCAGGAGCTACATGATTATGTGGCGTCCCTGATGAAATTGCGCCAACAACATCCGGCGCTGTGGGACGGCGACCGGCGCAATCTGTTCGCCGATTCAACCCTGTATATTGATGTCAAAACCAGAGGAAATGAACGCATCGTTTACATTTTGAACGTTGCAACGAAAGCAGATACAGTTGTTGTTCGCCAGTCAGATGTCGGTGGTGATACGATTTCAAATTTGTTAGACGGGAAAACCTTCTCCGCTTCCGATGGTGCATACAGGATTCCAGTGCAGGGTTTAACAGGGAATTTCTATATGGTAAAATAGGTCTTTTAAGGAATTCATCAAATATGAAAAAAGGTCACAAAGGTTCAACAACCAAACTTGTCTATTGCACCAACCCGGATGTTGAAATTCACTCCTCGGATGAACTGACAACTCAAACGTTACCACCGGAACAGCAGAGCATAAGAATCCAGATGGATAAAAAGCATCGCAAAGGGAAAGTTGTGACACTGGTAACAGGATTTGTGGGAACCCCTGACGATTTAAAAGAACTGGGTAAACGACTCAAATCCCGTTGCGGTGTCGGGGGCAGTGTGAAGCATGGGGAGATATTAATTCAAGGCGATTTCCGGTCACAGGTAACAAAAATTTTGCAAGACGAAGGGTACAAGGTGAAAGGTGTGTGAGAGGTAATTTTAACTGATATTTCACACTTGGTTTTAAGTGTCATTCCTGTGGAATTCGATGGTTAATCAACTGAGCAAATGAAATGAACCCTGTCAAACTTGGCATTATCGGCTGCGGTATTGCAGCAAAAAAACTGCACTGGCCGGCGCTGCAGCGGTTGAATAAAAAATTTAAAATCACTGCGGTGTGCAACAGAAGTGAAGCAAAAGCAAAGGACTTTGCCGGGCTTGTGGGGGGCGTACCGTATGTTTTGGACTACCACGACCTGCTTAGCCGTTCCGATGTGGAAGCCGTGGACATCATAATACCATTCCATCTGAATTACCCGGTCACGCGGGATGCGCTTGCGGCCGGCATGCATGTTTTGGTCGAAAAACCGTTGGCTGCGAATCTTAAAGATGCAGACAAAATGCTACATTTAGAAAAAAAATATGGCTCGGTCAAAATGGTGGCGGAGAATTTTTACTACCACCCGCTTTTTTACCGGGTAAAAGAGTTGCTCGCAGATGACCGGATCGGCGCTCCTTATGCCGTCTTCTGGGATGTGTTCCGGTTGATAGAAAAAGAGAACCCGTATGCGCAAACCCAATGGCGTTTAAGTGAAAGGTATCCCGGCGGTTTCATCGTTGACGGCGGCATCCACAATATTGCTGCGCTGCACTTGCTGTTTGGCGAAATCACGATGGGCTGTTCATGGGCCAAAACGGTCAATCCTGAAATTGGTGGCATCGATTCATTCAGTTGTCAATTTCAAACGAAAAATGACGTGCACGGAACGCTCAATCTGTTCGTCAGTGCCTGTGGGCATGCAACAAACCATCTGCTAATCTTAGGAAAGAAGGCAAGTATTGAAGTAAACGACTACCGGGAACTTGTGGTGAAAGATAAGGATGACATTCTCTTGCATGAAATTGTCGAATTAAAGCAAAGTTATGTGAAAGAATTTGAGGATTTTTATCTGGCCATTCGAACGAATCATGACGTTGTAAGCACCTTTGCAAAGGGGTACCGGGATTTTAGTTTTTTGAACCGGGCCATAGGGTAAAAAAGGTGCATTTGGAATTCGGGAATGCAAAGATTCTTCGGTCAGGGTTAAATTAATATGAAGCAGCGCATCATCATTGGGATTCACGGTCTGGGCAATAAACCACCGCAACCGCTGCTGGCGCGCTGGTGGCAGAAGGCTATTTGTGAAGGGCTCGACCGCATCGGTTGCTCACATCAAAATTTTAAATTTGAACTGGTCTACTGGGCACATTATTTACACTCTGAACCGTTGAATGTAACGATTCGGGATGCAGCACATCCACTCCACATTCAAAATCCCTACATACCCGCTCCGAAATTACATCACTATCATCCACCAAGTCGCGCAAAACAGAAGATACTGGATCTGGTGGAATATATCATGGACAAACTGTTTTTCTCAAGTAACCGGTTGTTTAATTTTGATCGCATTGGAGATTACGTTATCCGGAAAAAGTTTCGCGACCTTGAGCTTTATTATCATAAAGATAATGTTGAACTTGATGAGGCAGGACTTCTTGCCAAAAAAATGATCCGGCTGGAATTGGCAAAACGGTTACGAAAGCACCGCAAGAAGAACATCTTGCTCATCTCACATTCCATGGGTACGGTCATCGCTTACGATGTGTTGACCCAGCTCGTGCCGGATATCGACATTCACACATTTATCACCATGGGTTCCCCTCTGGGTTTGCCCACCATCATCAAGAGAATTTTTGCTGAGCAGAACAAAAAAATACCGGAAGATAATTTGGTGAACACCCCTGAAAACATTCGCAACGCCTGGATCAATTTTTCCGATTTAAAAGACAGAATTGCTTTGAATTACAATCTTCGTGATGACTTTAAACCCAATCAGCATGGTGTGGCGCCGGTGGATGTCATTGTGGAAAATGACTACGAATATCTGGGGAAAAGAAATCATCATAAATCGTATGGTTATCTTCGGGCGCCTGAAGTGGCAAAAGTCATTCACGAGTTTATGGAGGAAGAGCCGAGCAGTTGGCTGGCCGGACTAAAGGAGAAGATGGGTTTGTTCCGTTGAGGTGATTCGAACAAAAAGAATTCGAATTACAGACCACGAAGATGAAGAAGCGCAAGCCGATGTGCTTAAATCGGCTCTTTGAATAAATTCGGACCACGCACACGGCATATATGCTGTCAGAACTTTCGACTAGTGAGGTCTTCATTTTCTATGGAATCACTGTTTATATCCCAGTGTATGTCCCTGTCCGTTTTAGATTCCATGTCCAAAACAATTCCCTCAATATCGCTCTAAATTTTTCTCGAATAAAAGTGCGCCGGCTGAATTTGCCTTGTTAGGCGTCTGCATTGTTCCTTAGGATCAGCGTTAGGCACGGGCTAAAGCCGCGTGCCACACAAGTTTCTTTTTATTCATGTCAAGGGCACCCGGCGTAGGGTCGGTATGGACCCGCTTGACAGGCCAGCTTTAGGTATTGCCTTCTCCAGTTTAAGCCAGCCTGATCGGACCCGGCCATCCTATTCCAAAGAGACCAGGAATTCAGGAGAGCTGTCAATAGGTCGAACATGACAGCCAGGTATTTATCTTTCGACATGTTCAGTCACTACAGGTTTCAGCATGATTCACGCTCCAGTTAACGGGCGGCAGGGTTTAATCGCACGAGAGCTGGAATTTTAGCCTGCACTCGACAGAGGCACAATGCTATGAATTTACGCAGCCGCCCTGCCGAACCGGTTTGTTAGTCATGCGTTATAAAAACAGTGGGTTCCGAACCCGCCACAAAACTACAGTGACTCTCCCATCCATGCCTGAGGTTCGCTGGTGACCCCCGCTTCTTTCATCTTGTCTGCCAGATCTGGTGATTCCATCATAGCCTTAAAAGCGTTTACATCTTGCGCTTCCCATACTACAAGAATCATATTTTGATCATCGGCATCCCTGTAAACGCCCATTTCTTGCAGACCCGCTTCTGTCCTTCTGGGCGCATCAGCATCGTAGCCGGGTCGCCAGGCTGAGTAGTCAGCAACTTTGTGTCTCAGAAATACCGTGCCCATTCCACCCTGTAGTGATTTGCCTACCCAGGCTTCTGGCTTGCTGGTGACACCCGCTTCTTTCATTTTGTCCGCTAGCTCTGGTGATTCTAACATGGCTTTAAAAGCGTTTGTGTCGTTAGTTTCCCATACAATCAGAACCATATTCTCATCATCTGCATCTCTGTAAACGCCCATTTCTTTCAACCCCACTTCTGTCCTCCTGGGTGCATCAGCATCGTAGACAGGTCGCCAGACTGAATAGTCAGCAACTCTGTGCCTGAGAAATACAGTCGAAGCCGTCATTTCTTCTTTGGCCGGTTTACTCTCTTCCTGATTAGTGCAACCAACTACCCAAATAACAGATGCCGAAAGTCCCAACATAGCGAATGATTTTAAGAGTCCTCTTTTCATCCTTACCTCCTTTTTTGTTTGAGTAAAAAAAATCCCCAGTGATCCTTGATTGTCCTTTCCGTTTAATGTTATGTCAAAATTCTTTTTCTTTGTCTGTCTAAATATAGACATTTAACCGACCAAAGCAACCCAAAACTTTTCTCTAAGAACTAATCCTCGCGCGGCTTGGTCCGCGTTGAAATGAACGTTAGGTCTTTTGTGTTCGGGCGGCTGCCCATCTTACTTTGAGTTCGCAAGCATCCTAACTAACTGATCTTCCGACCCTGTCATCTGCAACCGGCCAAGAGAAATAGGAATGTTACCAATGGCATTAAGTTCATCAAAAAAGTCCTTCAGCTTAAAGGGTACTCCCTGGTTTTCCTTCTGCCGGGCATAGGCTGCCATGGTTTCTTCCAACAGATATTTACCGACAATATAGCTGGTGCCATAGCCAGGTTGGCGCAGATAAAGGTGCTGCTCAAAAATGAGTAATTCGCGTTCCGTTTTCATCCAGCCGCGCGGAGTCCATTCACTGTGGATTTTGCCGGCTTCCTCCATGGTCATTTCATTGGCGTGTGCGTAAAGTGAGCCGAGGCCTCTTGCAGCCCGCTGTGCAATCATGATCCAGACGATTTCACGGACTCGGGGATTATCATCATACAAACCTGCTTGCATAAACATCTCTTCAACAGCGGTAGCCGTTCCTTCGTTACGGCTGTCAAAGATATTGTAAAGCAAAGCATTCCGCCGCAAAATGCTGGGATGGGGTTCATGCTCCATTCGCGCCAGTTCAAACCAATGGTAAAAGTGGGAATACAGCGGCAGGGGATTGTAATGCATACCGGTAGTAAAGAAATTTCGTTTCTCTGCAGGGATAAAGCTGCCCATATGGGCTCTTAACGCGGGTTCGAAATAATCCGCTACCGTTACGATTTCTTCGTCTTTAAGGAACGCCATAAACTTTTTTACCGAGCGTTCGGTGAGCTCCTTAAATTCCTCTTCAGTGGCCGCCGCTTTGAGTTCCGGCAAATTCCGGTTGCGATGTTCTTCCAGTTTCAGAGATGACCAGGCCCGTGCCAGTTCCCTTTTTAACACCATCACTTCATCTTCCCAGGCCAGGGGAACCAGATGAACATTCTGCTGATACCAGGTGTAGTTTTCTTTGCCAATTCCGGACGGTCCGGTCTTTGACGTCGCTTGTTGTTCAAGCCAGGCTATGAACTCGTCGGTGGCCGCCTTGGCTTTAACAATAGTCATCCTCAGTTCTTCACTTGGGTTGTCACCAATTTTTTCTCGAATGAAATTCAGATTCTCACTTTGCTGTCTGATATCCCGAATCCCGGTAATCCAGAGCTCCCGGGCATTACCGGTGAGATTTGTTTGCGCCTGCTTCATGAGCGGTGCAATAACGCTGAGATCGGCGATCAGGCGAGCCTCCTCACCTTTCGTAAGCGGAAAACTGTATGTCCAAAGTTCAGTAACCATGTGGTGTGTAGGGCCTTCATGGGCGGGAACATCGCTTTTGTTTGTCCAGATGGATTTGTAGAATGCCGGATCTCGAACCCATGGCTTTAGAACACGATGGTTAAAATCGAAACCGTTCATTTCAGCGAGTAGAATATACCAATCTACTTTTTGTTCAACCGGCCATGTGCTGGGATCAATTTCATCCAATCGTTGTCTATATTTCTTGAAAGACTCGTATCGCCTGGCAAAGGTTTTTTCCGTATAGTCGGGTGCGCCATCCTGCATTGGTGGTCGCTCAAACTCCCGCCATTCTTTAAATAGGACGATCAAAGCTTCATAGTTGTCAGAGGTATGGATATTGGCACTTGAGAGGGTGCTAAATGCAAAAAGCAAGATAATAAGGCTGCATCCGTATGTTTTGAAGTTTTTTACTTTCACTTTCTTGGGCTCCTGATTTTTTGTTAATCACTTTTTTAAGCCTAACGCTTGCGTGTACTGCGCTTGACTGCGACGCACAATAGATTTTTAATTTAGCTTACCTTGAACGAGCACCAAACTCTCCTAAAATCGAGAGCAAAAGCGTCAGCACGAC
>CAYVXE010000042.1:0-32537 GCA_964455375.1 uncultured Calditrichaceae bacterium | reverse complement strand
GAAACCACAAAAAGACCAAAACACTTTTTTCATTTTACCTCCTCATTAAATTATTCAGGTTACTACACATATTTTTTAAAATTTCTTAAGAAAATAAAGCGCCAATGTTACAATAAGGTGACGAACAGGTTATTTTTTTGTTAAATAAATCCATTGAGACTATAGAAAAAGTCGTTTCCTATTTCGGCCTGAGCGGGGTCGAAGGTTGTAACTCAGTGTTTTTACATCATGCTTCGACGATGCTTATGCATAAGGTCAAAATAGCTGAATATCTCCCATTTTTAAATGTAAGTCAAAAATGTCCGGAGGACTTTTTGATAAAATATGATTCCGCCCATGAAATTCCTTTGTCAATACGAGAGAAAATTTTACAACGAGTGTGTAATCGGTTCGTTACAAGCAGGTCTTTGCCATCGCTAAAGCCCACTTATGCAACAAAGATGGAAATTCCAAGGTTCAAATGACCAGAAGGAGGTCAATGCCGACTTTTCGGTGTCTGTCGGTGACCTTCGGTGTTTAATGGAATGTTCACACAGTCTAAAGCATACCCTACAGGGTTCACTACTCTCTTGTCACCTTGAGCGGAACGAAGTGAAGCCGAAAGGTCTGATCGCACAAAACGATTTCAGAACAAGGAATGACGAATGTCGATTTTAGATTTGTATGGCGGAATCTGTGAACATCCGTTTTATCCGTGACATCCGTGTGCTCGCCTTGCACTCAGCGATCTTCGAATTACGAATCTTCAATTACCAATTGGAATTAGCGAAGAAATTGACGACTTTTGTGATAGTTTCTGACTCATTCCGATGAACTTTCAGCTGGTCATTTTAGGTAATGTGAATATAAACGTTGAGCCTCGTCCCAGTTCGCTCTCTACTTTAATTTGTCCTCCGTGCCTCTGGACGATGTGCTTGACGATGGAGAGACCCAGACCGGTACCACCGAGCTCCCGGGAACGACCTTTGTCAACCCGGTAAAACCGTTCAAAAATTCGCGGCTGATCTTCCACCGGAATTCCGATGCCATTATCCTTAATAGAAACTTCAATTCCGGAGAAAAATTCATGTGCCGATAGAATGATTTCGCTGCCGTCTTGGCCATATTTAATGGCGTTCTCAAGTAAGTTTTCAAGAACGGTTTCCAACTCAGACACAATGCCGTTTATCCGTGGTAATTTGTCCGGTATCTGCAATGACAACGTAACGTTAGACTTCTCAAGAAGATTTCTGAACCGGCCGGCCACTTCTTTTATAAGAGCGGTGAGATCAACCTCCAGGAGGTACCGCTCCGATTTCACCGATTCTACTTTTGATAAAATCAGCAAATCTTCAACCAATTTGGTCATACGTTCTGAATGCTTGTGAACGGTTTGCAAAAAATCGGTCTGCTTTTTCGGCGGCAGTTTTCGATCCAACAGAGTCTCAACGTAGCCATTTATGGCAGTTAAGGGGGTCCTCAGTTCGTGCGAAACATTTGCTACAAAATCACGACGGACATTTTCCAGATGTTCAATTTGGGAGATATCATGAAAGACTGCGACCAATCCTCTCGATTCTTCTTTTTTACCTAATGCAGAGATGTGCACCTCCATCATTTTGTGCACCGGACCTGCAGGTTCGAATTTCAGGCTCTGATCCTGCTTGTCCGCCATGACCCGCTGAAAAGCGTCAAGCAAAACCGTATCCCTCACAACATCCTGAATAAACGCACCTTCCAAAGGGGAATTAAAATCAAAAATTTCTAAAATCCGGTGATTGCAAAGAAGAACTTTTCGACTTTCATTCAGTACCAGAACGCCTTCCAACATACTGTTTAAAATAACGCGTAACTGATCGCGCTCAACCGTAATCTCAGCAAATGAATGTTGCAGTTCCTCTGCCATCTGGTTCAGGCTATCGCATAAATCAGCAAGCTCATCACGGGAATCAGCGCGAATTATTTTCGAAAAATCGCCTTTGGCAAACCGTTTGGCGCCTTTTGCCATTTGCTGAATCCGACGTGTTACGGATTCGGTTATAACGTAACCTGCTATGACGATGAGAAAAAATCCCACACCGCTGGTAATCCAAATTAAAGCTTGAATATGTGAAAGCGATGCATCAATATCTGACACGGGAACGGCAATACGAATTATCCCCAGAGGCTTTTTCAGATCACCGATGGTTTCTGCCATATACACGAGTGCCGTGTTTACCGTTGTGCTGACCCGCTCGCTCTTACCGAATCCGGTCTTTAGTGCAGCACGCACCTCTGGCCGGGATGCATGATTTTCAACTCCGGACAATTGAGCCAAGTCCACACGGGAGTCACCCAACACCCGACCGTTTGTGTCGATTACCGTTACCCTGAGACCAAGGGCTTCACCGGTTCTGTCTGCCCACCTATCGATTTCCACCGCTGACCAGGAAGAAAATTTTGCATGTTCAACATAGTCTTTTGATAGAGCCAATTCGTTTCGCCAATAGCGGTCAAATTTTTCGGAAATATAGTCGTTTAACGCCGAATTAAGATAAAGGCTCATGAAAATCAGAACAGCAGCACCTACACTCAAATAGACGAGCATCCACTTCCAACGCAGACTTAATTTCATCAAACATCCTCTTTCTGCTAAATTACAATTTACGATTTACGAATTGCGAATCTTATGGTGTTTACCATTGGGTGGTTGATCTGATTCACATAAAAAAAGCAATCGTTGATTAAAAAACAACCTGCCATACTTGATATTCATCACGTCGTTTGCTGGCGAAGACAATTCTACTGCCATCCGGCGCAAAACTGAGTGAGTGGTCTCTGCCCGGGTATGTTGTGATTCGTCTTTCTATCCCCGATTCATTAAGAAAAATATTCCTTTCCCGGATAAAAGCAAAATCACAGCCATTGGGCGCCCAGACCAATTCTGTGCCATGAAACTCTCGAATAAACGTCTTGACATATCTTGAACGCGAATCCATGCGTCTTATGATTATCCTTTTTGCTTTCGTCTCCGCATGATGCAGTGAGGATAAAAACAAATAAGCAAATTAGTCTTTTCACCCACCTACTTTTTACAGACATCACCAACCTCGTGGACAAATGATTTCACGATTGAGTTTTTTTCATTTTTCAAAAATCAGACTTTTTCAATCTGCTGAAGAGTGACTTACCGACTACATACTATTTTTTACAAACCTAATACAGCGGCGTCAAACTTGCTCCCAAACTCCAATCTTGGAACGAATATGTGGTGTTTTTTTGTACTAACTTTCGAACATACGTAAAATAAATTACTAACATTTCTCACTTGCGTATCTATTATCTAAACAATGACGTACTTCTGAAGTGAGAAATGTTATTAAACTACATACTTGAAAATAAAATAGCAAATTCATAACTTGTTTTTTATTCACAAATCATCTTCATAAATTCAGACAAGCGACACAGGAGAATTATGGCTGCAAGAAAACCAAAAAGAAAACTACACCTTGCCCTGGGTGGCGGTGGCGCCCGCGGGCTGGCTCATATCGGTGTTCTGAAAGTCATAGAAAAGGAAAATCTGCCCATTGAAAAAATCAGCGGGACAAGCGGCGGAGCTGTGATCGCTGCGATGTACGCTCAAACAGGCAGTATACAGAAAGTTTATGATAAAATGCAGCAGTTCATTCATAGCGACGCTTTCAAAGATTTCGGATTAACTCTTTTTAAAGAAGAAAAAAACTCACGGTCATCTTATTGGGAAAACGTTGAAAATTTTATCGGTTATTTAAAAACTCACCTTGCATTTACCAAAGTCCTTATCGCCGAGTCAATATTTTCTTCGCAACGATTTATGGAACTGCTAAGCCAACTTTTTGACGACGGCAACATTGAGGAATGCCACCTGCCGCTGCAAATAGCAGCCGTAAATGTCGATACCGGTGAAGATATCTTGATCGAACGGGGAAATCTGATCAAAGCTGTGGCAGCGAGCTCAGCAATTCCCGGTCTCATCACCCCGGTTGAATTTAACGGCATGCGTCTCATCGATGGAGCCGTTCTCAATGCAGTGCCGATCATTTGTGCCAATAAAGACCGCGAGGTAGTGGTAGGCGTGGATGTGAGCCGGTGTTTACAGAGCAATTACCCGAAAAGACTGGCGCTGGATTACATCTTCCGTGCAGAAGAAATAACTACATTCCGCCTCAATCAAACACACTTGCAAAAGGCGGAAATTCTCATCCGTCCCAGCGAAGTACGGCACCGACACTGGGCAGATTTCAGCCATCTCGATGAATTCGTTGCCAGTGGTGAAAAGGCCACCAATGAAAAATTAGCTCAATTGAAACATGCCATGACGGTTCGGGACTCACGTCTGAAGGTCTGGTTGCGGAACAAAGTTTGTTCTCAATACTGAATCGATGTAGAACACTGCTCAGACTGCACATAAATCTAATCAACAAAGTGCACCACATTTGACATTTAGTTAAAAATTAACTATTGTTTCAGCAATTTAGGGATTTATCCAAATTATTTTTATGATGACATTTGAGCTTCTTGGTATCGGCATAATGGTGGGCTTTTTGGGTACTCTGTTAGGAATTGGTGGTGGCGTCTTTTTAGTACCCTTTCTGGTTTTAGTCATTAAAACACCCATTCATCAAGCGATAGCTGCCAGTCTGATTACGATTGTCGCCACCTCCAGTCAAGTAGCTTCTTTCGGATTACGGCACAAACTCACCAATATCCGTCTCGCCTTTTTGCTCAATTTGTCGTCGGCCACCGGAGCTATCGTTACAAGCTTCATCGCCACACGCATAGACGAAAAAATCATTGAAACTATTTTTTCAATCATTTTAATTACCATAGCCGGACTGATGCTTATTCGCACCAAAACCGTGACAGCCAGTGTGCCGAAAACAGATGGCAAGGCGGGCTACCTTGGCGGTGGTTATTACGATCATACGCTTAAAAAGTACGTCCAATACGAGACAAAAAACATTGCTGCTGCATCCGGACTTGTTTTATTTTCAGGAATGATTGCGGGGATAGCCGGGACCAGTGGCGGAATCTTCAATATTCCAATCCTGAATATGGTCAGCCGCGTCCCCATTAAGGTGGCAACGATGACCAGCAGTCTCATGATAGGCGTTACCGCGTGTGCCGGTTCCATGGTCTATTTTGGCCATCATTTGGTGCAACCATTACTTGTTGGACCTATCGTCGTGGGAGTTTTGGCAGGTACAACTTTCGGTAAAAAAGCAGCCCTGAGACTGCACAGCAAATGGTTGAAACGTATTTTTGTATTGCTGCTCATCGCTACCGCGATCAAATTAATTTTTCGTTGAAAAAATCTAATCTAATTAATACGCATTGATGAAATTTCTTAATTCGACACCTGTTCCGGATCGTTCCATGAGTAACAAATTAGTGTCAGGAGTTTTGCTGATCAGTGGACTTTTAGCGATTTCCATGATGGTCATTGGCATCATGTTGGCGCACAAAAACCATACCTCCATTACACATGGTGCTGCGTCATTGACCTTGCTCATATCCGGGGTTCTGCGCCTACAACCGTCAGCATGGTTATATAGTGGTACCTGGCTGCTGATCCTAACCCCAATTTTAGCTCTGATCAGTGCCGCAATCGGGGCAACACTTGATCACGATTGGCGATTGCTTGCAGTCATTTTCCTGTTGCTTATAATCCTGTCACAGGGAATTTTTATATTTAGCCAGCAGTAAATTGAAAAAGGAGATGACATCCATTAAAACGGTAAGGAGAAAACATGTCAAAGGTGAACCAAGATAAAATCAGGATGTGGAAAGAAAACTGGCAAAAGGAAGTTGATGGCGAATTTCTTTACCGCCGTCTTGCCGGTCTTGTTGATGACCCCAACCGCCGAAAAGCCTACGAAGAAATGGCTGACATGGAAAAACAGCATGCAGAAATCTGGTCAAAATATTTGCGTGAGCACGATGTCATCCTTCCGGTGACAAACCGCCCGTCAACGCGCACGCGGCTGCTGGCCTGGATTGCCCGGCGCTTCGGCCCCATGACGATTAACAATTTGCTGGCGAGCGAAGAAGTGCGCGATATGGGAGACTACCATGCACAGTCAAAATCGGATACATCATCAGCGCTAAAGCAGGTCATCGCCGATGAAGCAACGCACGCCAGAGCATTGCAATCGTTAAAATCCGGTAAAAAAGCACAGGTTGGCGAACCGGAAATCTGGCATCGCGGTGCTTCTGCAGGCGGCTTACTCCGCGACATTGTTTACGGATTTAATGACGGGTTGACCGCGAATTTTGGTCTGGTCATGGGGATCGTCGGCGCTGAGACATCCAACGAAATTATTTTACTTGCAGGCTGGGCTGGTACCATCGCCGACGCACTTTCCATGGCATCCAGTGGTTTTTTAGCAGCAAAATCCGAACAGGAGGTGCGGGAACATCATCTGGCACTGGAAAAAATGGAAATTGAAATGATGCCGGAGGAAGAAGAGCATGAACTAAAACTCATGTACCAGGCCAAAGGCCTCGATGCAGAGACCGCCGGACTCATCGCCAAAAAACTCATGGAAGACCCTAATATTGCATTGGCCCAGTTAGCGCGTGAAGAACTGGGACTCGACCCGGAGACGCCGCCCGACGCGTTGCAGGAAGGCATTACCACCGGCATTGCCACAGCCATCGGTGCCGCGATTCCCATCGTCCCGTTTATGTTTTTTGACCGGGAAACAGCCATCTGGACATCCGTTGTTTTCAGTATGCTGGCTCATTTCGGCGTCGGAGCCAGTCGGGCTCTGTTCACCGGCCGCCCGGCGCTTCGCAGCGGCTTCGAGATGTTTCTTGTGGGTATGGGCGTGGCGTTATTTACTTTTTTTCTCGGCAAATTGTTTGGAGTCGCGATTTAGTAACAAACCGAAAGCTCGATATATTATTATGTGCTCCCCCGAAATACTCTCTGTAAATATTAAACAACCTAAAATAAGTGCTGCTATTCTTGCCGGCGGTAAGTCAAAGCGAATGGGTCAGAACAAAGCTCTTGTGGAATTTGACGGCAAAAAGATGATTGAATATGTACTTGAGAGTCTTCAAGCATGCACTCAGGAGATCATGATCATCAGCAATTCGCCTGAAAAATTTCGTTTTCTTAAAAGGCCGCTCTACGAAGATATTGTTGAAAGCGTTGGCCCGCTGGCCGGCATCTACACAGCTTTGACAAAGAGTCGGCAAGAGTATTGCTTGGTGGTTGCCTGCGATTTACCGTTTTTGTCCAGCCAGTTAATAAAGTTTCTTTGTGAAAAATGTACACCCTACGATATTTTTGCTTTTGAATCCGAAATCGGTGTTGAACCGTTGTGTGCAGTCTACAGGAAATCCTGTCTGCCGGTTATCGAAACACAAATTAAAAAACGGCAGTTCAAGGTCTCTGATATTTTCGGTAAACTCCGTACTCAAATTATGCGACTGGAACCGGGTTTAACGCCATACGGTAAAGACCCTTTCTTTAATGTCAACACACCAAGCGAACTTGCCCGGGCTGCGAGACTGATGAAGTCCTCCAAAAGATAGTCCTCTTTTATGCAAATCTCCTATTATTACATGAACTAAATGACAGGAATAAATTTCTTTTCAGCTATGTTACTACACTATATAGTAGACGATTTCAAGAAAACATTAGCAATGATTTTAGTTTGAAACTTTTTTCTACTATAAACCGTAGTAGACGGTTAAACACAAACCGACTGGGACTAATATGACTCTTAAAGACTATTCCTTTACATTTAATCCGAACAAAAAAGGACTTCGCAAAATTCTTGGTGATCTCGAAACGGATATTATGGAAATCCTCTGGCGTAAAGGTGAAACCTCAGTACGCCAGGTTTACGAGATACTTAAGCGGGAACGCAAAATCGCCTACACAACCATCATGACGGTGATGTCCCGTTTATCAGAAAAAGGTTTGTTGGATAAATTCAAAGAAGGAAATGCGTTTGTTTACAGACCAACCTCGTCACGGGAGCAATTCACCCAATCAACCTTGAAAAAGGTCATCAATGAACTTATCGAAGATTTTAGTACGCCTGCGATTAGTCAATTTCTTGACTCAGTAGAAAAAGTAAATCCGGAGAAGATGGAAGAACTCTCCCGGTTAATCGAAAAAAAACGTAAAGATAAACATGTTTAATTGGTTTGTTCACAAATACGTCGCACTGCTGGCTAATTTTAACATCCTGGTAGCCAATCCCACCAGTTGCAGTGCGGTTGAACTGCTGCGGCTTTTCAGCTATACGCTGCTTATTGTTTTCGTCCTGAAATTTTTGATACATGTGTTTACTTTCAGATATCTCAAAACTAAATTCGTAGCAATAACGGAGAATTCACATCCCGATATATTCAAAATATATAAATCATCCGCTCACAAAGTCGGACTCAAAAGATTACCGAAACTTTTCGAATTCCCCGATGCCAAACCACTTGTTTTCACCATCGGCTCGCTACAGCCGACGATTTTTTTAGCACCGGTGGTTTCACAAAACCTGGCTGCAAATGAATTGCAGGCAACCTTTATCCATGAACTCATTCATATAAAACGCCGGGACAATTTGCTAATCTGGTTCGCTGAGATTTTTTTCTTTGCCATTCCCCTGTTGATCATCCAGGTGTTTGCCATCAGTTTTATTTTTAGTATTGAGAATTCATCTTATGCACTTCTTGGCGCCTTGTTGATGCTGGTAGTCTTTAAAGCATTTCTTTGGAAACGAATGATATTTCTACGCGAACTTTCCTGCGACGATCTTTCCGTCGAAAAAATAAAAGACCCTCTGATTCTCGCTGCCTCTCTCGTGAACGTCTGGCGTCTCAGCAAAGATTTGCCCAACTACCGCTGGCGACATGGTCTCGCCTTTTCTCAAACGCTTCTACCCTCTTTCATGACCCTTCATGCGAGGATAAAACGCCTGACAAACTACCGCAGACCATGGTTTAAATTTTTCTTTGCAAAAGTTTTGAAAGTCACAGGCACACTTTTTATCATTGTCAGCAGCATTTTTTTGTGGCGATTTTATACAAACGGTTACAATCAAAACAACTCGGCGGCGGCCACATCTTTTATTTACTCAATGGGCGAAGTATGTAAACCCTAATTTTTTTTGACCTTTCCTACTACCAATTGTAGTATATGTGCTTTCACTTAATGCGTGCAACTGTGCGCTGCACTAACATGGTAAAAAAGAATGTTTTCGATCAATTACGATGTATGATTAACATAAAACCACTAATTATTTTAACTAAATTAAAGGAGAAAGACCATGAACAGAAAATATATAATAGGCATCACAGCCCTATTAGTTACCACATCCGTGGTGCTTTTTGCTACCGATGGGGACTGGCTGACTAATTTGCATATAAAAGTGCACGATTTCGGCTTTTGTAATTGTGATGCTGCAGCAAGTTTTGTGGACAAAAAAGACACTAAAGCTGCAGCTTGCGCTAACAATTCTTCCTGTTCAGTCAATACAGAGACAAATTCGGCGAGTTACACGCCGGACGAACAAAAGGTAATCAGTTACATAACCGATCAGGTTGAGACAAAAGGCACCGTACAATTTGATGCGATGGAGATTGAAAATGCCTTAGGTGTCTCCATGGAAAACATGAATGCAGGAAAACTGCAGGCAGGTGTCATTGCTGAACTGAACAAGAGAGATTTCAAATTATCGGGTTTAGACGGACAAGCGTGCGGCAATTGTTCCAAATTCAGTGCTTGTTCAGTAAACCGTGATCTCAGTGGTGCCTCGGGAGAAGAGTTGCAGCGTTACAGTTTCGAGAAATCACAGGATGGTGAGACATTTACAGACTGGACAGCTCCGAATTTCACCTTACCGACAACGGATGGTCGCAGCATCAGTTTGTCCGATTATTACGGTAAACCAGTCGTTCTGGTGTTTTTGTCCGGTCACTGCTCGCACAGTTTCGACACACTACCAATCCTAAATGCTTTGTATAAAAAATACGCAACGACAGATTTGGAAATTTTGCCGGTGTATGTAAACAGCGGCTCAGTCGAAGACATCCTGAGTTGGAGTGCGGAAATGAACTTGAGCCTCCCCTTCATCGTTTCGGAAGACAAAACTGTCTCCAAAGCATATAAAAGCAGAATGGTTCCGTCTACCTTTTTTTTAGACCGGAACGGACAGGTAACGAAAAAATTTGTCGGTTATAAAGAAAAAAGGATTTTGGATATAGCCATGACCCAATTACTGCAGGGAGACTCCTAAAAGCAAATTGTTTTATCATTCGGGAAAAGCCACAGAAACTCCAAGCAATGTCTTGGAGTTTTTTTTATTTACGACAACTTTAACGTTGAAAAATCAAAAAACAGTTCGTATGTTTGAACAATAAATGCATACCAAAACCATTTCTAACCGCATGTTAAATCTGAATAAACTTTTTCCTCGTTTAAGTATTTCCACCAAATTGATCATCGCGTTTCTGGCACTGGTTATTTTACCTCTGGTCACATACGGCATCTATAGCATCATATCCATGAGCCGCTCGTTTGAAGACCAGGCTTTGCGTAAACTGCAATTTCAAATAGACACCATCAGCAGAGATATGAGTGACTTTCTGGGTAATGTTCAACAGGATTTACGTTACCTGGCTTCATTATCTTCGTTAAAAGAGTTTGCGAAAATTCAATCGAACGGACGGGTCAAATCAAATTTATTTAAAACAAAAAAATCGGTGGTTGAGCGGGATTTTTTACAGTTCTCAAAGGGTAAGCGGACGTATTACCAAATTCGCTACATCAGCGCCTCCGGGCAAGAGATTGTACGATTGAATCGTGGTAAAACAGGAGCCTACGTTGTGGCACAATCACATTTACAGAATAAGAGCAGTCGGTACTACATTCAGGAAGCTCTGCAAACCCCACCTGACCAAATCTATGTTTCGCCCATGGACCTGAATGTGGAAAGAGGAATCGTAGAAATACCCCTCAAACCGGTGGTGCGTTATGCCATCGTGATAACGGACAAAAATGACATTAAACAGGGCATTTTGGTCATCAATCTGTTTGCAAAAAGTATCTTTGAAATCATTGGAGGAGTTCCCGAAGAAGCCGGCTCATATCTCACGGACAAGGGAGGGTTATATCTATATCAATCCTCAGGTTCAACCGGCTTTAACTACTTTCGCAATCGTAGTCTTTACGACGATTATTCTGAAAATGTGGCAAAACAAATCCTGCATACTGATCGCGGCCTCATTCATACACAGAATCTCATTTTGGCCCATTCCCGGATCACACTATCAAAACACGCCGCGGAAACCTGGCTGCTTTTAGTCTCCATGCCAAAGGATGTTGTATTTGCAGCTGTGTACAAGCTAAAAACCGGCCTGGTTGGCATCTTGATTATTTTGGTGATTTCCGCGAGTTTTCTGGGCTTAATTGCAGCCCGTCAATTTACCCGCCCAATTTATAGGCTGACCCATGGCGCAGACTTGATCGCACGTGGTGAATTTGGTCACAACATTCTGGTTCAAACAAATGATGAGTTAGAAGATCTCGCAGGCCATTTCAACCAGATGGCTAAACAACTTGGAGATTCGCACACAAAAATGCAGCGATGGAATGAAAACCTTCAAAATGAAGTCGCTAAGCGAACAGCAGAGCTTGTCCTTTCCGAGGAACAGTTGAAAATCGAAAAACAGAAGCTTGACGACATCATCAGCAGTATCGGCGCTGAATTGTGCCTCATCGATCGTCAGAAAAGCGTTGTCTGGGTGAACAAAGTATTAGCTGACCGTTGCGGCGGGGAATCTTTGGCAATAGGAAAACCTTGTCATGAACTCTTCAATAACAATGGAAAAGAGTGCACAAATTGCCGTTGCGAGGTGAATTTTCAAAAAAGACGTCCGAGTAAAATGGTAATGAGTCGACGACATGCAAAGGATGAAGAAAAAATCTACCAGGTCGTCTCCACACCTGTGATCGATGTCGATAACCAGGTCAGCCAAATTCTCGAAATGCATCTGGACATTACGGAGTCCGTTTTAAAAGAAAGAGCGCTGGAGAAACAGAAATCCGAAAAAGTACATTTGGCGAGTCAGGTGCAAATGGCTGCCGGTGTCATTCATGAAGTCGCCAAACCCTTAGCCTCTATAAAAACAACCATTCAGGTTTTGAATCAGGAAATGGAAAACGATGAACAACGCATGTATTTCGACGGCGTCGAAAAAGAGATCGATCAACTTAGTGGATTTCTGAAAACGTTTTCAAAGTATGCCCGGCCGCGGCCGCTGCAATTAGAAACATGTCACCTTGCCCATGTCGTGAATCAAGTCAAAATCCTTATCGAAAAAGATGCCCACCATCGTAATATTGAGCTGCAAATCAGCGGTTTAGACTCTCTGCCGGAAATGAAACTTGACTCTATTCAGTTGCAACAAGCGCTTCTAAATATTTGCATAAATGCTTTCGAGGCTATGCCGCAGGGAGGAAAACTTCAAATATCTGCAACCGTAGCAGGAAAAAACAAACAACACGTCCAGGTGACCATTTCAGACAGCGGCTCGGGTATTGCCAAGGAAAAACTCGCGAAAATCTTTGACCCATTCTACTCCGACAAGTCAGATGGAACCGGGCTTGGACTGACAATTGTGCGGCAAATTATTGAAAACCATGACGGTAACATTCAGGTAAAATCCGGAAAAACAACGGGCACACAGTTTATTTTTACGTTGCCTGTACATTCATCATCTTAACGGTGATCGACATTCATGATATCGTGTAACAATAATTATCAAGATAAAAATATTGGGGAATCAATATGACACCAGCCATTTTAGTCATAGAAGACGATGTACTTATGCGCAAATCTCTGGCAATTTTTTGCAAACAGAATTCTCTTCAGGCTCAGCTTGCAGAAAATGGCGCGCAGGGACTCGACCTTTTTAAAAAGCAAAACTTTGATGCGGTTCTGCTGGATATGCGACTGCCGGATGCAAACGGCATGGATCTCCTTCAGGCCATTCAGGATATCGATGAAGACATGGCGGTCATTATGATGACCGCGTTCCCGGACGTTAAATCCGCGGTAGAAACCATCAAAAAAGGTGCTTTTGACTATGTGGTCAAACCATTTGAAGTGGAAGAACTACGGCAAACCATCAACAGAGCACTGGAAATTCGTAATCTCAAAAGCGAAGTTCTGCGCTTGCAACGGGAACTGCCGGACGACTATTTTCCCGAAATATTGGGTGAAAGTCCGGCGATTAAAAAAGTAAAAGATATGATTGCTAAAGTCGCAAAGGCTGCCAACACCCCGGTTCTTATTACCGGACCCAGTGGTACGGGCAAGGAGCTGACCGCAAATGCCGTTCATGCCTTCAGCGACAGACACGAAAAATCCCTGGTCAAAATCAATTGCAGTGCTCTGCCGGAAAATTTATTAGAAAGTGAACTCTTTGGTTTCGAAAAGAGTGCGTTTACCGGAGCCACACAACACAAACCGGGTCTTTTTGAACTGGCAAACGGCGGTACGCTTTTCCTCGATGAAATTTCAGAAATGCAAATCAACATGCAGCCGAAATTATTGCGAGTTATTGAAGGGCATCCGTTCAAACGTCTGGGAGGCACAAGGGACCTAAGCGTCGATGTGCGTGTCGTTGCAGCCAGTAACAAAAATTTACAGCAAATGGTGCAGGCAGGAACATTCCGTGAGGACCTGTTTTACCGTTTGAGTGCGTTCGTGATTGAAATGCCAACCTTACAAGAACGACCGGAGGACGTCCTACTCTTCGTCAACCATTTCCTGAGGAAATGTTCTGTTAAAATGCGCAAACAAATAACCGGAATTTCCAAACCTGCAATTAGCATTCTCAAAAAATACCCATGGCCGGGGAACGTGCGCGAACTTCGTAATATCATTGAGCGGGCAGTCATTCTTTGTGATGACCGCGAGATCACCCCGGAACATCTTCCGGTTCAGTTGTATCCGGACAAATACACAAATCCCAGCCCATCCGCCGCATCAGAGAACTGGATCCTGGCTGAAATTGAACGCCGGCACATCCTCTGGGTCCTAGAGCAAGTCGGTGGCAACAAGTCGGAAGCTACCAGGCGGTTGGGAATAGCACGGTCTACTTTTGATGAAAAGATGAAAAAGTATCAACGCACATAACCAAACTTACCGAAATATGGGAAGCCTTCCCGATTTTCGGTAACCCCGCGCCACTCTCTGCCAATTACTCCCAGGAATATTTTTTAATTTTTGCGAGTGCCCTAAAATTGGTATTCCACTTCAGCCTGAACGGAGTCGAAGGTTGTAAACCATTGTTTTTAACTCATGCTTCGACTCCGCTCAACATGAAGAGTTAATTAATTTCTGCTTTTTCGACGCCCTCAACTATTAAATATATAGCACCTAAAATGTATCTTATTTTCACTGTCATTTATTGGTACTCTTTTTGCTAAATGAAATGTGATTTTCCCACATTTTAGGAACATACACATACTTTTCTAAAAGTACTCTATTTATGAAGCGAGGAAGGAGCACATCATGAAACCATTTCCACGTTTAATTTACCTGCTAATACTATGCTTACTCTTTGGCGCAGGTGCAATTAAAAAAACGCAAGCTGACGAAAAACTCAAATTTTCCGGTGATTTACGCCTTCGTTTTGAAAAAGATTACAGCGTCACCGGTAAAAGCGATCGTGACCGGACACGCTACCGCTTTAGATTCGGCATTGTACACAAGCGAGGGGACAACATCGAAGTTGGCGCCAGGTTAAGCTCTGGTAATCCGCTGGATCAGCAATCTCCCCACCAGACTTTTGGCAATGATTTGAGCAAGAAGAACTTTTTTATGGACAAAGTGTATTTTAAATATTATTTTAAATCCGGCTGGTTCTGGTTAGGCAAAAATTCCTTTCCCTTTTGGAAACAGAACGAAATGTTCTGGGATAGCGATGTAAACCCCGAAGGCGCTTCCGTTTCATACAACACCAAAAATTTTGCCGGACCGGACAGCAAACTCACACTCACCGGCGGACAATACATCTTAGATGATTTCAATACCCTATTTAAGAGTTCACTCACAGCCGCGCAAGTTAGCCTGAACAAAAAAACGGATGCAGCAAATTTTACCGCTGCCGCGGGTTATTACTACTTCAACAACACCAGTAAAGACACCGTTTCTTACAATCCGCTGGATGACATGAATCACAAAATTCTGGTTGTCAGCGGGCAGGTCAAGTTCAACGTGAATCCCGATTTACCGGTAACGTTGGGAGCGGATTATATGAAAAACTTCGAAGATCCCACAGTTGCCGCTTTTAAAGATGAGACAAACGGACTCGTTGTACAGCTTGTACTCGGAAAATTGAAAAAGCCCGGGGATTGGCTGCTGGCCGGCTATTATGTCCGCATTGAAAAATACGCGGTGGTTGCGAATTTTGCTCAGGACGATTGGTGGCGCTTTGGCAACGGGCACACAGATTCATCAGACCTGAAAGGATTTGAACTGCGATTTGCTTATCAAATCGGCCAAAAAATGAACCTTGTAGCCCGGCACTATGTGACCGACATGATCGTCGGCAGCAAAGATGCCAATCGTTTTCGACTCGATTTTAACATAAAATATTAATACAACGAATCATTAAATTCTATTGAAGAATCAAATTATTATCAGGAGGAATTATGTTCAAAGTATGGAAAGTGAGTGCCTTTTTAACACTCACGGTTTTTTTGACAATGCCCTTAAATGTTTGGGCGCAAAAATATACGGTGAAACCGGTTACCAACGGCGCCACTGTTTCCGGCACCGTATTTTTTGAGGGTACTTTACCGAAACCACGCGTTATCACCGTTACCAAGGACAAAGAAATCGCAAAAGACGCAAAACGCATGGTAGACGTTGTTTCTGTTAACGATGGCAAATTAGCAGACGCCGTGGTTTACCTTAAAAAGGTGGCAGCCGGTAAAGATTGGCCAAAGCTTCCCGATGACGGATTAATTGACCAGAAAGGCGCCCGCTTCATTCTGCACAGCAAAGTTGTTTACAAAGATGTGCCGGTACCGATTAAAAACAGCGACCCGGTCATGCACAACATTCATGCTTATGAGCTCATCGGGCGCGGACGCCGCACTATCTTCAACCGGGGACAAATAAAAGGTAAAACATTCCACATGAAATTTGATACCAGACGGACGCCGTATGTGAAATTGGAATGTGACGCGCATAACTTCATGCATGATTATCTCTTCGTCGCAAGTAACCCGTATTTTAGTGTGACCGGTAAAGATGGCGCCTTCAATATTACAGACGTTCCTGCCGGCACCTACACATTGATCGTCTGGCACCCGGATTCAGGGACTCAAGAAACAAAAATTACTGTAGATGCCGGACAAAAATCAACGCATGATTTCACATTTAAAGGCGATGGAGGCTCTAAATGAAATCCATAGTGAAATTCTCATTGACGCTCTCAGGATTGATCGCCATATTTTTTCTTATGGCCTTCAGCAAACCTGAAGCAAAGAATGAAACGAGTTTCCCGGAAATCGGTCCGCTGCCGCACTTAGAAGTGCCAAATCCTGACCAGGTTGCTCTGGGAAAATTATTATTCTTCGATGTCCGGCTCAGCGGCGACGCAAGTATGAGTTGCGCCACATGCCACCAACCGGAGAATGCCTGGACAGATGCTCATGACCTGTCAGCCGCCTACCCAGGATCAAAATATTTTCGAAATACCAAGACGATTCTAAACATGGCCTACGACCGTTATTTCTATTGGGACGGCAGGCTTTCCGGCAAAGATGCCGCCACCGAAGTCAGGGATAAAATCACCGAAACGCATTTCATGAATCTCGACGGCCGCCTCATGCAGGAACGGCTGAAACAAGTACCTGAATACGTGGACATGTTTCAGAAAGCCTTTGGAGCCGAGCCAAATTTTGGACGCACGCTAAATGCTATTGCCGCATTTGAAAAAACGTTGGTTTCGAAAAACGTTCCTTTCGATTCAGGAAAACTCTCCAAACAGGCGAAAAAAGGACTCAAGCTGTTTAAAGGTAAAGCCGGCTGTATAAAATGCCACAATGGCCCGATGTTCTCTGATTTCAAAGCACATAAAATTGGGGTTCCCGAGCATCCTGAATTGTTCACCGATCCGGAACGCGCGACCACCTTTCGTTCAGTTATGAAATATATGGGCGTCCCGAATTTCGAGAACCTTTCTGGTGACCCCGGATTTTTTTGTGTGAGTAAAATGGATACAGATTTTGGTGCATTTGTTACACCTTCATTGCGGGAAGTGAGTAAAACAGACCCTTACATGCACAACGGCACCATGAAAACACTTGAAGGTGTCATCGATTTTTACAACCGGGGAGGTGGCAAAGACTCTGAACTGAAACCCCTGAATCTTTCCAAAAAAGAAAAGGCCGCATTGGTTGCATTTTTAGAAAGTCTGAGCGGCGATGACACGGAAATCGAGGCGCCTATCATTCCGGAATATCAGGTCATCGAAAACTGGCGAAATGTAAAAAATTAATCTGGTATTAAATAAATCAGGATCATAAAGACACAACAGAGAACTTTTTGGAGAAATAAATTATGAGAACAAAATTGCTTTTACACTTTCTCCTGGCAGCATTCTTTCTGGTAGCGGTTACAGGTTTCATCGCCATGAAAGGTCAGCCATCAGAGAAAGATCAAATGGAATTCCCTGCTTTATCTGCTTTACCGGCACCGCCTATTCCGGCGGATAATCAGCAAAATCCAGCCAAAATAGAGCTCGGAAAACTTTTGTTTTTTGATGCCCGTTTGGGCGGTGATGTTTCCACAGCCTGCAGCAGTTGTCACAGTCCGAGCATCGGCTGGCAGGATGGCGCCGATATCTGCCGCGGGTATCCGGGAACATCTCATTGGCGTAATTGCCAAACCATTGTCAATTCAGCTTATTTTGACAAGCTTTTCTGGGCCGGCGCCGCACGCAGTCTTGAAATGCAAGCTCCCAGTGCTGCAAGAGGTGGTGTTGCCGGTAATGGTGAACGGGACCTGATGGAGGAACGGCTTCGGCAAATACCCCAATATGTTGAGCTGTTTAAAGAAGCATTCGGTGGTGCTGAACCGCTCATGCAGGATGCCTGGCGGGCAATCGCAGCCTTTGAAAGGACACTGGTGCAACGGGATACGCCTTTCGACAAATACATGTTGGGCGATAAAACCGCTATGTCGGAAGATGCCGTTAAAGGTATGGAATTGTTTAAAGGCAAAGCAGGTTGCATTCAATGCCACAATGGCCCCATGCTCACAGATCAGAGATACTACAATCTCGGTGTACCGGAAAATCCCGTCTTTGAAGAAGACGCCCTCAAACAGATCACCTTTAGATATGAACAGTATGCCAAGGGTGTCCCAGAGGACGTTTATCGTAAAACCAAAACCGACCTCGGGTTATATTACCGCTCTAAGCGCAAAACGGATATGGGAAAATTCCGTACGCCAACGCTGCGCTACCTGACATACACACCGCCTTATATGCATAATGGAACGTTCTGGTCTCTTGACGAAGTCATCGATTTCTATAATCAAGGTGGCGGAGATGATGCGATCGTCGAAAATTTTGGATACAGTACAAAAACAAATTTGCTGAAGCAACTCGGGTTAACCGATGACGAGAAAGCACAGTTAGTAGCCTTTCTTGAAAGCCTCACCGGCGATGAAATTTTACTGGATATCCCTGAGCTGCCACCCTACGGGGTCGACCGGGGCGATGGCCTAAAAGTGGAGGTGTCACAATGAAAGCACAAAATCAAAAGCATGTTTCTGAGTCCGGTGGTATCGGCTGCATCAATCGTCGGCAGTTCCTTTTTTACAGCGCCGGAGCCGTGTCAACTGTGGCGCTCAGCTCTATCTTTGGCCCGGCAGCAGCATTTGCCTCCGAGGCAAAATACGCGAAATATCCAAGAAAGAAAGTCGCAACTCTTTCAGATTTACAAGCAGATCAACCCATCGATTTTTTCTACCCCAACGACGACCCCACTTACGCACAGTGTTTTCTGGTTAAATTAGGCGAAAAAGCCGGAGGCGGTGTGGGGAAAGATCAAGATATTGTGGCGTTCAGCAGTCTGTGTACGCACATGGGTGGTTTGCTGAACCGATCGTACAATGCGGAACATAAAGTGGCAGGCCCCTGTCCTTCGCATTTAACCACATTTGACTTAACGCGGCATGGCATGGTCGTCGCAGGGCACGCGGTGGAAAGCTTACCGCAAATTGTACTTGAAGTAAGTGGAAACAACATTTATGCAACTGGAGTTGCCGGTCTTATTTTCGGTGGTTCACGGAATCCCGGAATGAAATGATTCCGGATTTTAGAAAGAATAAACTATTATCGCACAACTTTACATTTTTCAACGGTATGTAGGAGAATATAAATGAAAACACAAAAGACCATAGATTCCGTTCCTCTGCCCCCGAAGAGCGCGGACGTTTTGACCACATGTTGCGATTACTGTATCGTTGCATGTGGCTATAAAATCTACCGCTGGCCGGTGGGTAAAGAAGGCGGCGTAAAGGCTAAGGATAATGCATTTGGCCATGATTTACCAATTGCGCTGGACAAAGGCGGCTGGGTTAGCCCCAACATGCACAATATTGTATTGCATAATGGCAAACCGCACCATGTGGTTGTGGCGCCGGATAGCGAAATACAAGTTGTAAACAAAGGTGGTGACCACTCCATTCGCGGCGGCGCCATTGCACAAAAGTGTTACAACCCGAACAAGCCCACAAGTGACCGTTTGCAATACCCGCAGTTACGTGTCAACGGTAAACTGCAAAAGGTAACCTGGGATGACGCTGTCACTATTTTCGCTGAAATTTCGAAATATGTCATCGATAAATTCGGTATCCACTCATGGGCGCAGAAGATGTATTCCTATCAATATTTTGAGAACACGTACGCCCTCACAAAATTTGCGTTGCAGAGTATTGGTACGACCGCATTTGCCTGGCATGACAATCCAACGGTTGCCCCTGCAACACCTGGTTTTCGCGATGTTGGCATCGACAATTTCTCAGCCGCATATGAAGACTGGTACCTGGCCGACACACTCGTCATTTCAGGCACCGATCCATTTGAAACCAAGACGATTATCTGGAATGAATGGATCATGAAGGCGATCACTGAACATCAGCAAAAAGTAATTTATATCAATCCTCGTAAAACGACCGGTGTCGCATTCGCAGAAGAACACGGTGGATTGCATCTTCAGCTCAACCCGGGTACAGACACAATCCTGCAAATGGCGCTGGCCAGAGTCATTCTCGAAAACGGCTGGGAAGATAAAGAATGGATTAAAAAATACACCAACAATAAATGGGAAACCGACTCAGGTTTTGGCCAGGGAACACGTAATACCGACTGGCAATGGCGTACCACCTGGGGTACATTTGAGACAAAAGGCTACGAAGACTACAAAAAATGGATTCTCAGCCAGAAAGAATCTGACCTCAAGTACGCTGCAGAGGTTTGCGGCCTGGATGCTGAAGATATCGAATGGGCGGCGGAACTCATGGCGAAACCGAAAGCGGACGGCACGCGGCCAAAAACATCATTCGGTCTGGAAAAGGGAAATTACTGGTCGAATAATTATACCAACACCGCGTCTTTTGCCTCTCTGGGCCTGCTGTGCGGCTCCGGTAATCGTCCGGGACAAATGATCTCGCGTTTTGGCGGCCATCAGCGTGGTGGTGTAAAAGGTGGTCGCTATGAAGTGGGGCGTTCTCCGGAAAAATTTGGCGGCCGTCGCAGAAAACCACTGGACCTCGATCGCTGGGTAACGGCCGGTAAAGTACGATTTGCCTATGTTGTGGGTACAACCTGGACCGCTGGGATGGCCGGTTCCGGAGAATTAGCTGAGTCATTTCGTAACCAGGTCACACGAAATCCCAATCAAGCTCAGAGCGCAGATGTGGCACATGTCATCGACGTTTTCAAAAAACGCGTGGATAGCGGCGGGATGGTACTGGTCGATCAAGATATCTACCTCCGCAAACCCATCGGGTCGGAAATTGCCGACATTGTTTTACCTGCAGCCACCTGGGGTGAGTGCGACTTTACGCGCGCAAACGGTGAACGCCGCATTCGCCTTTATTCAAAATTCTATGATCCTCCCGGTGATGCAAAACCGGATTGGTGGATTGTTGCTCAGATAGCCGGGAAGATGGGCTTCAAAGGCTATGATTGGCAGGATTCCAACGACGTGTTCGAAGAATCGGCACGCTTTTCCCGCGGCAGTAGAAAAAACTACCACCCATTAGTGAAAATGGCCAAGAAGCAGGGTAAAAAGGGTCATGAATTATTGCGCGAGTACGGTACAACGGGCATCCAGGGCCCCATCAGATTGGAAAATGGCAAACTCGTTGGAACCAAACGTTTACACGATTCCACATTGAAGCTGCCGGAAACCGGCCCTGAAAAAGAAACCGTCTGGCAGAAATGGCTTACCCAATTTAAAAGTCAGACAGGGAAAGCGAATTTCATGAAATCACCCTGGTTCCTGTTTGGTGATTTCTATGACCATATCAAACCGCGAGAAGATGAACTCTGGGTGCTGAACGGCCGTATCAACGAAATCTGGCAGTCTTGCTTTGATGACGTAAAACGCAGACCTTACATCACCAGTCGTTTCCCGGAGAATTTCATCGAAATCAATCCGGTAGACGCTAAGAAATTGGGCATTGAGAGTGGCGATTATGTCTCGGTTGAAAGCGACCGCGTACCAGTTCAGGTTTCAGGTTTTTACGGCCGGGACACCGATGATTTGCTGTTCAAAAATCTTCTAAAAAACGGACATATTAAATTCGTCTCTGCCAAAGTTAAAGCGGTGGCCATGGTTATGGACGTTCCCAAAGCCGGTGTGTCGTTTATGTATTTCCTGAATCCGGACAATCCTGCGAACTCTTTATCGCCAAGAGTCCCGGACCCCATTACTGATAATTACCGGTTTAAACTCGGCGTCGGTAAAATCCATAAAATCGGTGAATCGCCGTACAAACATTCATTTACACAAATGACATTCAGACCACGATCGATCACAACTGAAGCATAAGGATGAATTAGAAGGTAACCTTTTTGAAAAAGGTTGCCTTCTGTAATGACACAAGGAGACAACATGAAACTTACACTTAAAATAACAACCATTCTGCTGTTGCTTTTTGCCAATGTTTTTGCCAGCGGCACCATTAAAGGCAAAATTGTTTACAAGAAAAAACGTTGGGTACGGAACACAGCGGTTTATATCGAGAATGTGAAAGGTGATTGGAAACCGGCCCAGGTTGAAATCGATCAGAAAGGCAGCACGTTCATTCCAAAATACACGGCGATTATCAAAGGTTCTGCGGTTACTTTTTTGAATTCCGACCCCACAAAACACAATGTTTATTCACCAGACCACGAGAAATACGACCTCGGTACGACTATGCAAGGGGGTAAACTTGTCCACACGTTTAAAAACCTGGGTGTTTATACACAACTATGCAAACTGCACCCGACAATGCTTGCCTATATTATGGTGCTGCAAAATCCGTTTTATGGCATGAGTGACAAGCAGGGAAACTTTACCATTGAAAATGTCCCTCCGGGAAAATACAAACTGCTAACATGGAATGAACGTTACAAAGCAGACCCGGTAGAAATTGTCGTAAAGGAGGGAAAAACCTCCGAGATTGTTATCAAACTACACCGGTAAATTAGATCAGATTAATTAGACTTTCCAGTTTTTAAAAACCTGGAAAGTCTAAACAAAAGGTTCAATTTGCAAAAACTCAAAGCGGAATTACCATCCGAAAATCACTGGTTCGAACAAATAAAATGTCAGGCGGCCTGTCCTGTATATACCGATGCCCGGGGCTACATTCAGGCTATTGCAAATGGTGACTTTGAACAAGCGTACTTAATTTCGCGGGCGCCAAATCCGTTAGCTTCGATTTGCGGACGGATTTGCGGTGCACCGTGTGAAACCGCCTGCCGTCGTGGTGAAATTGACAGCCCCATTCAAATTCGTGCCTTAAAGAGATTTGTCACGGAAAAGTTTGGAGCGGAAGCAGGACAAAAACGGGTCGAAGACATGGTGAAGTGGCTCTTCGAACGTTTGGGCGGCACACTCACATCTCCACAAAATGGACGCAGCCGCCCTCTACTAGACTTAAATACCCGCGGCACATTTCAGAAAGCGTCAGGGCAGCGCATCGCCATCATTGGTTCCGGACCGGCAGGGCTGGCAGCAGCGCATGATCTGGCACTGATGGGATTCTCACCGGTGATTTTTGAAATGGAACCTGTACCAGCCGGCATGCTTTATCTCGGCGTCCCGGAGTACAGACTACCGCGCGACATCATTCATGCCGAAGTAAAACTCATCGAAATGCTTGGTGTGGAAATTCACTGTAATACGGCCATTGGCAAAGACATTTCGCTGCAGCAGCTGCGCGACGAATTTGCTGCGGTTATCCTGGCGGTGGGGGCAAAAAAAAGCCGCATGCTGCCCATTCCCGGCGCAGATGCCCAAGGCGTCTTTGGAGGCGTCGAATTTTTACGTGAAATCGCACTTGGAAAGCCGGTGGATTTGGGTAAACGGGTGGTCGTCATCGGAGGCGGTAATGTTGCCTTTGACGTCGGCCGTTCCGTCATTCGCAGCACACAGCGGGACGTCGCCACGGTTGCCGCGCATCTGTCATCTGTGGGTGAAACGCATATCTGCTGTCTCGAAAGCCAAGCTGAAATGCCAGCTGACGAAGTGGAAATCATCGAAGGCAGCGAAGAAGGCATTCGACTGCATACCAGTCTGGGACCAAAAGAAATGATCGTGAAAAACGGCAACGTAACCGGCGTGACATTTGTGCGCTGTACGCGTGTCTTCGATGCACAGCAAAAATTCAGCCCGCTGTTTGACGAAACCGATCAGACAACCATTGAATGTGATACCGTCCTTTTGGCAGTGGGACAGGGGTTTGATCTGTCTTTTATCGATGCGGGCAAAGATGGCATAGAACTGCTGCCAAATGGCGCGCCTAAAAACAATCCGGACACCTTAGAAACCAGTGCTGAAAATGTTTATGTGGCGGGAGATCTGGCTTACGGCACAAAACTGCTCATTCACGCAGTTGCATCCGGTAAGCAGGCTGCACGTTCCATTTTCCGAAAATTTGTCGGTGCGGAAATTTCTCCACAGGCAGTCGAGCTGCACATCCCGCTACCGAGCTACTCAAGAGAATTTGATTATGAAATGCGGCAACAATTACAGCTTTCAGTACAACCCGTAGAGAAGAGGATTGCAAACCTGAACACCCAGGTTGAACTCGGCATGAGTGAAAAACAGGCCAGATACGAGGCGAGTCGATGTCTGAACTGCGGCATCAACACGATTTTTGATGGTGAAAAATGCATCCTTTGTGGTGGTTGCGTGGATATCTGCCCCACTGTTTGTCTCAAAATTGTCGACCTGAACCAGATAAACTTGAATCTGGAACCTGAATATGAGCTTCCCTGGGACACTCAGGAAGATTTGTCTGTTATCATAAAAGATGATGACACCTGCATTCGTTGTGGGTTGTGTGCCATGCGTTGCCCGGTTTTGGCTGTCAGCATGGAAAAATTTTGTCTGGAGGAATTAGCAGTATGAAAATAGAACTTCAAAATGGACCGATGAGCCGCCGAGGTTTTTTGGGCTGGGGGATGTCGGTATTCACCGGTGTGGGTGCATTGTTTGTCTTTTTCTTAACGGCGCTGAGAATGCCCCTGCCTTCGCTCCTGCCCGGGCGGTCAGGCAAATTCAAAATCGGACACAAAGAGGACTATCCACCAGGGACTGTAAAATATTTTGAAAATGAAAGAACGTTTGTCTTCGCCGACCAGGATGGTATCTACGCCATGTCATCGGTTTGTACCCATCTCGGTTGCATTGTTAACAAAGAAGAAAAGAAGTTTTCCTGTCCCTGTCACGGTTCTCAATATGATTTAACCGGGAAGGTGACACGGGGACCGGCGCCAAAAAATCTACCGTGGTTTAAAGTGGAACGACTCCCCAGTGGACGGCTCATCGTTAACCGCAACAAGCCGGTTAAGCCAGGCACCAAGTTTCTTGTGTCATAAATCGCAACTATAATTTCAGGTCAAACAGAAGAATTAGGTAAAAAAAATTGTAGATGTAGCTTCTCAAACACTGAATCATTTGACATGAACGAATAATCAAAAGAAATATTAAAAGATTTGTTCTATTAACTTGGAGCCTTTGAGTCTTAGTGGCTGAACGTCATCTTAACAAAAGAGCAGTGGAAATACAAACTAATCGTATCGATTTAAACTTGAGGCCCTATGAATAAAACGTCCGAACAATCAGGAGCTTTGGGTCAATACCTGACGCACATAAAGCAGTTGCCGGGTAATTTGAAGCGTTCCATCGTCCGGCACGGGGCAGCGGAAACCAGTAGAGCACGAGCCCAGACAATTTTCAGTAACATTTTCCTGCATATTCATTCTGTGAAAGTTCACCGGTTTTCTTTGCGCTGGAATTACACGTTTGGTCTCGGCATTATGAGCGCCGGGCTCTTTTTTGTGCTGTCCTTTACCGGCCTTTTGCTCATGCTCTATTACGAACCCAGCACATTACATGCTTATAATTCCATGAAAGACATCATCTATATTGTACCCTCCGGGCGTCTGGTGCGTAACGTTCATCGTTGGGCGGCGCATTTAATGGTGATTTGTGTCTTTCTTCACATGGCACGGGTTTTTTTCACCGCGTCATACAAACGCGGAAGAGAATTCAATTGGCTCGTTGGCCTGGCTCTGCTGGTTTTGACCCTGGCATTGAGTTTCACCGGCTACCTCCTGCCCTGGGATCAGTTGGCCTACTGGGCGGTAACTATCGGCACCAACATCGCATCCTCACCACAAGAAGTCACGGATGCTCTGGGCATCACCCAAAAAATCGATATCGGTGCTCTGCAAAAGCACCTGCTCATCGGCGCCGACCAGATTGGCAACACAGCGCTGGTACGGTTTTATTTCCTGCATTGCATTTTTTTGCCTATGATGCTTATCACGTTTGTAGCGGTTCATATCTGGCGTATCCGAAAAGACGGTGGCCTTTCCCGACCCGATACCATTGACCCTGCTTTGTTGGAGGGCTTACCCAAAAATACCATGAACGACAAGACCTTTGGGGCTAAGTCCGTGAAAACATACAGCCTTGTTGCGGTGGTTAAAGGCAAACAACATTTCTCCGATGGCACGCCGGAAGACACGGTCGATTCCATGCCGCATGCATTTGTACGGGAATTTACTGCCTTCATGTTCATACTCGCCATTACCATGTTGTTAGCCTATTTCTTTAATGCACCGCTAAAAGAACCGGCGAACCCTGCGGTTCCTGAGAATCCGGCAAAAGCGCCCTGGTATTTTCTCGGTCTGCAGGAATTGGTCTCTTATTCTGCCTTCATGGGGGGCATTGGTATCCCCACCATTGCGCTCATTGGACTGGGGCTTATTCCTTATCTCGACCGTGACCCTAAAGGAATAGGCAGATGGTTTGAGAACGAAGCCGGACGACGGGTAGCCATCTGGTCAGTTGTATTCTCTACAGTTGTTTGTGTTTTAATGCTGGCACTGACGGTTAATTTTGGTTGGTTGCGCAATTGGTTTCCGGACATCCCGCAGATTATCATCACATTCATCAATCCTGGGACACTGCTGGTAATGTTGTTTGCTATCTGGTCATTGGTCGTGATAAAACGTCTGGACTCCATCAGAATCGGCGCCATCGCGTTGTTTACCTGCTTTTTCATAGCGTTTATTATTTTAACTTACTTCGCAACCGTACACCGTGGACCTAACTGGCACTTTTACTGGTGGCCATCACTCTGGCCGGTTCATTGAGCCAAAATGCTTATCTTAATCAAAAAGGATCGTTAGATGAAAGCGATTTTATATATTTCCTCCTTTGTGATTGTCTTATTCTCCATACTTTATTTTGTTGATGAAAATGTTTCAGCAGAATGGCGGGGGTATCAGAAGCAATACCGACACATTCTGAAAGAGAAATTAATTGCGAGTGGCGACAACACAAGCGATTTACCCAAGATTGAATTGCATCAAATCTACCTCCCCAAAATGAATCGAGTTGACCGCTGTGTCACCTGCCACGTAGTAATCGAGGATCCTCGATTTTCCGATCAAAAAAATCCATTTAAAACACACCCCGGCAACTATCTGGAAATCCACGATCCCGAAAAATTCGGTTGCACAATTTGTCATGACGGGCAGGGACGCGCAACAGTCTGGGAAGATGCCCTCGCCGCCGCCGATGGTAAACATTGGGAAAAACCCGTCTTAATGCCACCCTTTCTTGAAGCCAACTGTTACCGTTGTCATTCAGACACGCTTGCACAAACCCCAACATACAACCGTGGGAAACGTCTCTTTGAAACCAGCGGCTGTCTTGGATGTCACCAGCGTGACGGCAAAGGCGGTTATCTGGCACCGGAATATCGCGGTCTCGGAGACGTCAGCTTTGAACTCAAATACCCCACGGACAGTTTGCGTACAGAACTTTTAGCACAATTTAATAACAATCGGAATCTTGCTTATATTTATGAATCCGTGCGCTACCCCACAGCACAACCGCCTAATTCCGTCATGTTGGATTATGGTTTTTCTCAAGATAAGGCTATTGCAATCTCAGTTTATTTAAAAAGCCTGGTAAATCCGGAACCGGGTGTTCAGAAACTTCCTAAAACATCTGAAAAACCACTCACGACTCTTGAGAGAGGAAAAAAGACCTTTCAACTTTACTGTCGTGCCTGTCACGGAAAGAATGGCGAAGGAGGTGTTCATAATCCAAATTATTTGAAAGATGAAATCCCGGAATTGGATTTGCTGGCTGAACGGTTGTTTTTATTTGAGAAAGAAGATGCCGACGTTATCATTGAGGCCATTGAAAAATTCGGAGATCTGAATCTGGCTGTTCCACAACCCGATATTCCACGCTTTCTGCTGGTCCTGGCCCAATATAACGCCATTCGCCAGGTGATAAGTAACGGCAATCCCGCGGCCAAAAAGGACCCGGAAGGTCCTTCACCTTTTAATATGCCTTCCTGGAAAAAAAGTATCCCCACTGAGGACATCAACTGGGTCATAGCCTACCTGATTTCCACATATGATTTTGATGAGGATGAGGAATAATGCAACGCCGAGCAACCCCTAAACAGTTAACATGCCATCCCTGGAGCGGTTATCCTGCTTTGCAAGAAAAATTTTCATGAAAAAATCATACTGTTTAGGGACTGAACGAAATCGTCAATTTTATGATCATTTCGACCACGCACTCTCCCTTGTTTGTCAACGTAAAGATTTTTTCCAAAGTGGGACCGAGCAAAAAAACACCACATACTGGTTCCAAAATTTCTATTTTGGAACGGGGTTGCAAGTTTAGCGCTTAAGTTAATGCACAAAGGCATTCGCATGACCCGAAAAGACAACTCCGTGCATAATTCAAATGATAGCTGCTCCGACTTCAGACATTGAAAATTGAGATTTATTTTGAATTTGGGTATTTGCTTCCCTCATGAAATTCTCCGTATAGCTCACTGCGCGTTAACGGTAACGCGTTATTGAGTCCGTTAGTGAAAGCCACATGATACAATCGTATCGTACCGTAGCGAAAACTTGCCGCACTGCCGTTCAAAAACAGCCGCCACATCCTTACAAAGGTTTCATCGAACATCTGCTTAATTTCATCGGTATGTGCCTCAAATCTTTCACTCCACTTATCCAGTGTCATTGCATAATGCAGACGCAGATTCTCAATATCGACGGGGACAAGTCCGATTTTCCCCATCGCGCGCACAATTTCATCCAAACTTGGCAGGTAGCCGCCAGGGAAGATATATTTCATTGTCCATAGATTAACAGAACTCTTTTTTTCCTTACCAATTGTGTGCAGAAGCCCGAGTCCCCCCGGTTTCAGCAAAGTCTTGATTTTCTTCATAAACAGAGGAATAAATTCTCTGCCGACATGTTCAAACATACCGATGGAAACAAATTTATCAAATTGTCCCGTCAGGTCGCGATAGTCCATGTACTGAATCGAAATTTGGGCTTCGAGACCGGCATCTCTGATTTTTTGTTGTGAAAACTTAACCTGCTGTTTTGACAGCGTACAACCCACGCCCTTAATTCCATAATGTTTTGCTGCATAAATAAGCATTCCCCCCCAGCCGCAACCAACATCAAGAAGCGTTTCACCCTCCGCAAGTCTTAGCTTCCGGCAAATATAGTCATACTTTTGCTGTTGCGCCTGTTCGAGCGAGTCATCCACATGATGAAAGTAAGCACAGGAATAGGCCATGCTTTTATCCAGCCAAAGTCTATAAAAATTATTACCTAAATTGTAGTGGTGAGAAATATTTTTTTGGGCACGTCTTGGAAAGTTGAGATAAGTCATATAACGAAACAAAAAATCAATTTTAAACCTCAGGGACAATTGTAATTTTTGAGGTAAGGTTAAAATGCCAACCCGCATCAACTGCCGAAAATCTCCCTCGACGACAATGTTTCCAGCCATATACGCCTGGCAAAACCCAAATTCCCCATTCATTAAAATATTTTCCGCACATTTCTCGGTTTTTACAATAAGTTTGAACTCAGGTTTACCGGAGCCAAATTTTACTCTGTCACCATTCCACAGATCTATTTGGAAAGAAACATCCGGGACATTTTGCTTTAAGTCTAAAAGGAACCTGTGGAGTTTTTTTTTCATGTTAACACACCTCCCTCGTCGTTTTTAATCCTTCTATCCTTAGATTAAATCCTCCCTTAATTTTTATTGATTACAGGATCGGTCATATTTATGTTACTCAATTTATCCTCTTTCGTTTCTCATCAAACGATTTTTAAAAAATTGGTCTTTAACTAAAAATTGTTTTTAACAAATAATAAAAAAGCATTGCGCCAAGCGCTCCGATGGGAAGCGTTACAACCCAGGAAATAACTATATTAGTTACGACACGTAAATTCAATGCCGAGATACCGCGGGCTAATCCAACACCCAGAACTCCTCCGACCAGCGTATGCGTCGTACTTACAGGTAATCCCATTTTTGACGCTACTACGATGGTAATTGCTGCTGCAAACTCGGCGGAAAAACCGCGCGTCGGTGTTAATTCGGTTATTTTTTTACCGATGGTAATCATAACCCGCCATCCCCAGGTAGCGAGTCCCACAACAATCCCAATTCCACCTAAACCCAAAAGCCAAACAGGGACATCTGTTTTCATTGAAAGCTCGCCGGTTTTAAGAATTGAAACAACTGCAGCGAGTGGACCAACCGCGTTCGCAACATCATTTGCGCCATGAGCAAAGGCTACAAATCCGGCGCTCAATATCTGCAGATAAACAAATATCTGTTCCACGGTTTTATATTCGGTGCTGCCTTTTTCCACGGTGGTTCCCACAGCGACTTCTTTTTCTACAGTTTTCAAGTCGAAGATAATGGTCTTCACATGATCCTTAATTTCACCAATCGCTTTGTTTGAAACTTTCTCCAACTGATTCAGAGCCTTTTCAATTCTCTTTTCGACAGCAGCAGGCTGCCGCAGGACAACTCTTTTTTTAACTTCAACCGGTGTAATCCGTCTAACTAAAAAATAACTTATGATGGATGCGAATACACCAACACCTCCGGCAACCGCAGACGCTTCGGAGAAATTTAGATCCAATTTTAAGTTTTTCAACCCTTTAAATACCATTGCGAGGCTCAAAACAAAAAACACCAGAAAGACCAGATACGGTGTCAATTGTTTGGCTTTTCCCACCGGATCATCGCTAAAATAAATGAACCGGCGTAGGAATGTGAAGATTAAAAATGAAATTGACCCGCACAGAAGCGGTGACACGACCCAGCTCACTACGATGGAAGCAACTTGCCCCCAGTCTGCGGCTTGCAAACCGCCATACATGACGCCAAAACCTAACACCGACCCGACTATCGAGTGGGTCGTTGAAACCGGCCATCCATAGTAAGATGCAATCTGCAACCAGATAGCAGCTGCCAGCAGAGCCCCAATCATTCCGAAAACGAGGTCCAACGAGTGCCCCTGAAATAAAACCGGACTGATAATCCCCTTCCGGATCGTATTCGAAACATGCGACCCCACAAAAAAAGCACCCATAAATTCCAAAACTGCGGCAACAAGAACTGCCTGTTTAATGGTTAATGCTCCGGAACCCACAGATGTACCCATTGCATTTGCAACATCGTTTGCACCTATGCTCCAGGCCATATAAAAACCACTAATAATCGCTATAATCAAAATTATTGTCTCTATTCCCATCTCTCTCCTCTACAAATTTAGGCTCAGTAAGGTTCCTTTTATTTCGTTTCAAGCAGCATTCGCACACGATTCGCCAGCTTTTCAGCAAGGTTTCCCAATGCAGCGATGGTTTGCAAGATATTAATCCAAAGGGAAAAACTGCTGTAAGGGATGGAATCATCCATGCCGTACAGTTTTTTCAACAACTCACGCTGCAATATGTCGGCTTCATGCTCCATATAAGCGACTTCATCCACCATCGTTTGTACCTTTTCCGCCTCCTTTCCCCCAAAAGAAACCTGCAGCAATTCATCAATTTCCCGAATAATTTGGTGCACACGGTAAACTAATTTTAGATTTTTATCAATGAACTTTTGTAAATCCTGCATTAAATTATCTAGAGGCTCTAATTTCTTAAGTGTCATTAAGATACCGATGTCCTCGGCTTTGTCTGCAATGGAATCCTGCAACGACAAGATTTCAAGTAAGTCGGACCGATTAATCGCCAGAAACAGCCCTTTAGGAAGATTATTACGAATTTCATTCTTCGTCATATCCGCGGCATGTTCGAGTTTGGAAATTTCATCAGCCAATTTGTTCAATCCGGCATAATCCTTTTTCGAGTAAGCAAGAAAAATATCTTCAACTTTTGCCACACAACTTGCGACTTTTTCCATGTGCGATTGCAGCGGTGAAAACGGCGAACGGATAAATAAATTTTGGAAGACACTCATGCAACTACCTCCGTTATTGTGTTGATGTTAACGAATTTCTTGTTCTGCGGACGCACTGTTTACGCCAAGTATTCCGCTGTTAATAATATTAAGTTTTCTTAAGAAATGCAATGGAGAAAATCAAGGTGAATCGCGATTAGGATAAAATGCGAAATGGGGGGAAAAGTTGCAGCTTTTGCGAGCCACATGAACGAAATGGACTATTCCTTTTCAGAGCAGACACGGCTTTCGGTCTGGCAGGTGAAAGCGTTTGATGAATCAGATACAGACTGCCAATGATTACCAGCGTACCACAGATATGCTTCACGAACAAATCAGCACGTGAATTTCCTGTTCAATTTAAGTACTCTGAACACATTTTTTCACAAAAACCGGAATTACCTCGGACATACGTCCGGTGCAGTTACCGTGCCCGGCTCCACATTTTTAAAATATTTTCTCTGAAACC
>CAYVXE010000041.1:21067-32918 GCA_964455375.1 uncultured Calditrichaceae bacterium | reverse complement strand
TCACCTTTCGACTCCGCTCAAGGTGAAGGATAGCACTTTTGGAGTCCTGCATTATCGTCAAATTGAGTTTTCGGTCAGCACTAATGAAATGAAAATAAACAATCCATGCAATTAATTCAATTATTAAACACTAATTCTCTTGACAAAGAGCTTCTATTTTATGAAATTAATAATTCTCATTATATTTGTCTCACCTTTAGTTGAGAAACAATGCCTTTTACGCTTTTTACCAGTAATCGTCTGGAAGTCCTTTCACATAAACTCATCGACACTTTTCGTCAGCCGCTGGCGTCACCGCTACCGCAGGAAATCGTTGTCGTACAGAGCCGTGGCATGCAGCGCTGGTTGTCTTTGAATATCGCCGGTGAGTTAGGCATCTGTGCAAATGTACGGTTTCCGTTTCCCAACGGATTTGTCCGTGAAATTGTGAAGCATGTTTTTGCATCGTCCACACCTGAGTTGGAATCTGTACAAACGAAGGTCTCTGGAAACGGCTTGGAATCCGGATTTGTTTTACCTGACAGATCGGTTTACGAGCCGGAAGTGATGACCTGGCGAATCATGAACCTGCTGCCGCAACTGCTTGAGCAGAAGGCATTTAAACAGTTGAAGTCGTATTTAGAAGGCGCTGATTACAATTTAAAATGGTTACAGCTATGCGTGCGTATTGCAGATTTATTTGATCAGTATCTGCTTTTTCGACCCGAGATGATTTTTAAATGGGAAAAGGGAGATGAAAATCACTGGCAGGCGCAGTTGTGGCGGAAATTGAGCCTGGGAATAAAAGAACCGCACCGGGCAGCGATGGGTAAACAAGTGGTGCAAATGTTAGAATCTGCTCAACCCGGTACGTTCTCTTTACCGCAACGGATTGCGGTTTTTGGAATTTCTGCGTTACCCGTTTTCCATTTACATGTACTGAACGCGTTGTCCGGGATTTGTCAGGTGAACCTTTTTTTAATGAATCCATGCCGGGAGTTCTGGGCGCATATCAAAACGGAAAAAGAAATCAGCAAAGCCGTGGAAAAGAGTGCGCAAATTCCCATAGATTTTTCAAGAGAGGAACAGCATTTTGAAGCGGGAAACAGTTTACTTGCTTCCATGGGGAAACTGGGACGTGATTTTATTTCATTAATCGAGGATATCGATTATCACCAGGAAGAACATTTCAGGGAGTCGTCTGAGGAGTCGCTGCTTCTTGCCCTGCAGTCGGATATTTTGAATATGCGTGATTTCGTCCAGGCGAATGGAAAAAAGAGGGTTGTTAAGGATTCGGATTTTTCCATTCAATTTCATGCCTGTCATAGTGAACGCCGGGAGATTGAAGTGCTGCATGATAATCTGCTAAATCTATTCGAAAATGTACCCGGCCTCAATCCATCTGAAATTTTGGTGATGGCGCCGGACATCGAGCCCTACGCGCCGTTTATTCAGGCCGTCTTCGATCTGCCGCATGGCGATCCAAAACGCATTCCATTTAGTGTCGCTGACCGATCTTTCGGTAGGGAGAGCGACATTGTTGAAACGTTTTTTGCCATTCTGAATTTGTGCGGTAGCCGGTTTGATGCACCGTCGGTCATGACGATTCTTGAATCTACGCCGGTTTTGTCACAGTTTGCTCTCGATGAAACGGACCTGGAACTCATCCAGTTCTGGGTCAGTGACAGCCGTATCCGTTGGGGCATCGATGCTCACCAGCGGGCGAATCTTGGCCTCCCTGCATTACCGCAAAATACCTGGCAGGCAGGCGTCGAGCGGATGCTGTTAGGCTATGCGCTTCCGGTGCAGGGGGAGCAGTTGTTCCATGACCGGATTCTCCCTTACGACAAAATTGAAGGCGGTCAGGCGGAGGTTCTGGGGGATTTTCTCGAATTTCTGGAAAAACTCTTTTATTGGACCAACTCGCTTAAGACAGCCCGACCGTTAAAAGAGTGGGGCCGAACGCTCACCGAACTTCTGGCTGTTTTTTTTAAGGCGAGCGAAGAATACGAAAGGCATTTACAAGCGATTCGTGATGCGCTTGCAGAATTAATGACCTGCCAGGAACTTAGCGCTTTTAATGCAGCAATCAATTTGGACGTGATTAAGCGACACCTTGAAAATGCAATGCGTACAAAAGGGTCCGGTTTTGGATTTTTGACGGGTGGCGTAACCTTTTGTTCCATGCTGCCCATGCGAAGTATCCCGGCAAAAGTCATCTGTCTTATCGGTATGAATTACGATGCCTACCCCCGGACAAACAAACCGCTGGGTTTCGATCTCATCGCGCAGCATCCCCGAAAAGGCGACCGTTCCAGGCGTCTTGATGACCGTTACCTGTTTCTGGAAGCGATCCTGTCGGCACGGGACGTGCTTTATATCAGCTACCTCGGGCAGAGTATGAAAGATAACAGCGTGATTCCACCTTCGGTGCTGGTGAGCGAGTTGCAGGAGAATATTCAACAAAATTTTGCGCTGCAGGACAACCGGGACATTCTTGAGCATTTTACTGTAACGCATAAACTGCAGGCATTTAACCCGGTTTATTTTTATGGGGATGAAACCGCAAATGAAACACCGGGTTACTTTAGTTATTCAGAAGATAATTTGCGTGTTGCCAAAAAACTGTTCACCGGCAATGACGCACCACCGGCATTTTTTAACCAGCCACTTCCCGATCCCGGTGAAGAATTTTTCACTGTGACCGTAGACGACCTGTACAAATTTTTTAAAAATCCGGTGGAGTTTTTTTTAAATAGAAGGTTAGGCGTCGGCTTTTATGCAGATGAGGAAATTTTAGAGGACGCGGAAATATTTAAACTTAGCGGCCTCGATCGTTACAGTATTGCAGATGCGATTTTGAGTAAAGAATCTGACACAATTGATTTAGAGTCATTCAGGAAAGCAAATTTTGCTGCGGGAAAATTGCCTCTGGGAGCTGTGGGAGAATGTGAGTACGGAAGCCTGGTGGAAAAGGTCAAACATTTTTCTGAGCAAACAAATCAGTTTAAGCAATCAAATAAGCTGCCGGATTTAACGGTTCATTTGACCTTAGGTGATTTTACCATGACCGGAAAGATAAAAAATATTTATGGTGATGGTTTGGTGTTTGCCCGATATGCACGTTTAAAAGCCAAGGATTATTTAAAGGCCTGGGTGTACCATCTGGTGTTTAACTGCCTCGGTACTGACGGATACCCTGCTAAGAGTTTTCTGGTTGGGGTTAACAAACCGGCTGACGGGCTGTGGACGGCCTGGAAATTTTCCCCTGTTCAGAACTGCTATGTGTGTTTACAGCAATTGTTGGAGATTTACCGGCAGGGACTTTGTGCGCCGATTCGTTTCTTCCCTGATTCCGCGTTGCAGTTTTTGTTAGCATTGAAGAAAAAACCGGATGATGAGGCCGCAGCTTTATCGGCGGCAGCTAAAGAGTGGTTTACCAGTAATGAACAGCCCTTTAAGGAAAGCGGCGACCCTTATTTTAACCGCTGTTTCGGTAGGGAAGAAAATCCGTTTACCGAAGAATTCAAAGTTCTGGCGCGACAAATTTATGCGCCGTTGCTGGAAAACCGCAGCGAGGCAGGGGAATGAAGATGTTCAAACCCTTTGATTTAACAAATGGTCCATTGACCGGTAAGATTCTCATCGAGGCCAGTGCCGGAACCGGGAAAACATTTACCATCACCCGGATTTTTCTGCGCTTGCTGCTGGAGAAAAATATTCCCGTTCAAAAAATTCTTGTGGTCTCTTTTACCGAAGCAGCAACCAATGAACTAAAAGAGCGCATACTGAAGGAGTTGATTGAAGCACGTAGTGTGTTTGCCGGACTGGCGACAAAGGATCCTTTTTTAACAGTGTTCCTGAAAAAATTTACCGATCTTGAAGCGGCTAAAAGTAGATTGACCGCTGCCATCCAAAATTTTGACGAAGCTGCCATTTTTACTATTCACAAATTTTGTAACCGGATTTTACGGGAGCAGGCATTTGAAAGCGGCAGTCCCTTCGATGCTGAACTGGTGACTGAGCAGAGGAGTCTGCTTCTGCAGATTGTAGAAGATTTTTGGCGGCGCGCTTTTTACAGTGAATCGGGTCTATTTTTGGGTTATGCTTTGCCCCGGTTGGGTTCGCCGGAAAAGCTGTTTCGTCTCATCGAGCAGGTCGTCGGCAAACCGTATATGCGTATCATCCCGGAAATAGAACCGCTTGATTGCCGCGCAGAAGAAGCGGCGTTTGCGCATTCTTTTGAAAAGGTGAAATCCGCCTGGCATCTTCACCGCAGCGAGGTGATTTCCGCATTAAAAGCTCACAAAGGTTGGAATAAAGGTGTTTCAAAAAAACTACCTGCGATTATCAAGGATTTCGATGCCTACGGCTGCAGGAATCTTGCGTTCGATTTGTTTGACAATTTCAAGTACCTTACTTCTGGAAATTTAGGAACCAAAACGAACAAAGGCTATGAGCCGCCTGAATATCCTTTTTTTGATTTGTGCCAGCAACACTGGGAGAACCATGAAAATCTAAAAACATGTTATGATGCCAGGCTTATCTGGCTTAGAAAATCCCTCGTCGGATATGTGCGGGCGGAGCTTCCCAAATTAAAGGAACAGCGCAATATTTATTTTTTTGATGATTTGCTGATAAATCTGCGGGATGCTTTACATGATAGCCAATACGATTTGGCTGTGCAGGTTCGCCGTCAATATGAAGCCGCGCTCATCGATGAATTTCAGGACACCGATCCTGTTCAGTACGATATTTTTACAAAGATTTTCGATCATCCCGGTGCGTCTCTGTTTCTTATCGGGGATCCCAAGCAGGCTGTGTACGGCTTTCGTGGTGCAGATATTTTCGCTTACATGAAAGCGAAAGAACAAACGAAGCCGGAGATGCGTTTTACTCTCACGACCAATTACCGTTCAAGTGCGAAACTCGTGGATGCTGTGAATGCTGTCTTTGGTAAAGGCTCTAACGTTTTCCTGTACCATGATATTCCCTTTCTGCCCGCAGAGCCTGCAGCAGAGGCTGACATCCCACAACTACAAATCGACAAAGATGAAAAACCGTTTCAATTATGGTATCTCGATAAAGACAATCCCATCTATACAGGGACCAGGTTAGCAACACAGGATGCAAAGAAGATCATTGAAGATGCTGTCGCCACGGAAATTGTCCGGTTACTCCGGCTCGGTCGTGAAAAGAAAGCCGGTCGTCGCGTGCAAGAAAAGCACATCGCTGTTCTGGTGCGTTCAAATGCAGAGGCCCGGCTGATGCAGCATACTTTGAAAAAACGTGGCGTCAACAGTGTGTTGCGCAGTACGGAGAGTTTGTTTGTTTCCGCAGAGGCGACGGATTTCCAGCGCATTCTCACGGCTATCGCCGAACCCAGGAGAACGGGTCTGGTAAAGGCAGCCCTGGCAACGGAAATCATGGGAATCTCCGCGGATGAATTACTTGAGTTCAGAGATAACAGCGAAAAACTGGATTCATTTTTTGAGCGATTCTTACAATATCACAACGTGTGGCTGCAATCCGGATTTATCCGCATGTTCAAAGAATTTTTGCGGGAAGAGCAAGTCTTCGCGAAACTCCTGAACTTTCCCGATGGGGAAAGGCGGATTACGAACCTGTTGCATCTATCTGAGATTTTGAATAAGGCTGCGATGAGCCGAAAACTCGGGATGTCCGGATTGCTGAGCTGGCTGTCGGAGCAGAAGTCGCTCGCGGATAAATCAGCGGAAGAATATCAAATCCGCCTGGAAAGTGATGACAACGCTGTGACCCTCATGACGATGCACATGAGCAAAGGGTTGCAATATCCCATTGTGTTCTGCCCCTTTACATGGCACGGTTCCGAGGTTTCGAGGAAGGGCTTGCTGGAGTTTCACGATGAGAACAATGACATGATGCACACAATTGATCTCAGTTCCGAAAAGTCTGAACAGAATAAAATTTATGCTGGCAAGGAGAATTTAGCTGAGAAACTACGCTTGCTTTACGTGGCGCTGACCCGGGCACAGAATCGCTGCTACTTGGTTTTGTGTAACCTGACGACTGCAAAAAGTTCGGCACCGGCCTATGTGTTCCATCGGCCCAAACCGTTTGACGAGTCAAATCCCATCGAATCCCTAAAAAATTATTTGCAGCGTTATTCGTCTGAACAGTACCGGAATGATCTGGTTACGGTTATGAAAAAGGCACCGGATGTGGTTAATTTTGTGGAGATACCACAACCTGGCAACGAGGAATTGAAGCGGGAAATGAATCTTAATCAAAAGCTCTCTTGCCGTTCTTTTGCGACTGAAATTGAAAGGTCAATGGGCATATCCAGTTATTCTTCGCTGATATCAAAGCAACCGTACAGTCCCGAATTTGCTGATTATGACACACTGTTTTTGTCTCCCACACGCGTTTCTTCGGAACAGGAAAAAATACCGGTCAGTGAATTTTCTGATTTTCTGAATTTTCCGCGCGGAACGAAAGCAGGAACCTTTATTCATGCCATTCTGCAGACGATTGATTACACAACATTTTCTTCGCAGCCGGATGACGATTGGCTGAAAATGAAATTACAAGCATTTGGGTTCCGCTCGGAATGGTCTGACGCCGTCACGAAAATGATAAAGAACGTCCTCGCTGTTGAGCTTGTAGTCCCGGGTAATGCACCGTTCAGGCTGTCTGACATCAGCGGGAATGATAGGATCAATGAACTAGAATTTTACTTTCCTTTGCAATCTTTTTCTGCCAATGAATTAAGCACGATTTTTTCAGACGCGACCCTGACTGAAAGGTTTGCAGGGTTTGCAGAAAAAGTTCGGGACCTGACGTTTCAACCTTTTAAAGGATTTATGAAAGGGTTCATCGATCTGGTATTTGAAACAAATGGACGGTTTTATATTGTGGATTGGAAATCGAATTACCTTGGTAATGATATTAAAAAATACGGGCAAAGCTCATTGCAGGAAGCAATGATTGAACATTTTTATCTGTTGCAGTATCATATTTACACCGTGGCGCTGCACCTATATTTAAAGCTGCGTAAGCCGGATTATGATTATGGACAGCATTTTGGCGGCGTATTTTACTTTTTTTTGCGCGGAATTGACCCAACCCGTGGTTCGCAATTTGGCGTTTTTTATGATCGACCGTCAGAGCAAATCATCAGCAGGTTGGCCGCAAAATTGGTAGATGATTGACATGATCAAAAAAGTGCTACACGGTTCCGGCTGCTTCAAAAATATAGATCATCATTTTGCGTCCTTTATGCAGCGATTGTCCGGCAGTGAAAGCTATGAAATTTATTGGACGGCCGCCATTCTCAGCAGTCACACAAGAGAGGGGCATATCTGTCTTAATCTTTCAGACCTGAGTGATACAGATTTTTTAAAAGCAAAATTCGAAGAGGCGTTCAATGAATCTGTTCCGGTTTTACCACTGGAAACAGTGCGGGATGCGTTAAACCACTCTGAAGTGGTGGGGGAACCGGGATCGTTTAAACCCATGATCCTCGATACGCAAAACCGGCTTTATCTCAACCGTTACTGGCAGTATCAGGAAAAATTAGCAGCTTATATCCGCCGACGGATGTCGGGGGAAAAACCGGTGTCCGATATACAGAAAGTCAGACATTTGTTGGCTAAATATTTTCCTGAGAGGGCGACTGTAGAACCTGACTGGCAGAAAATAGCAGCGGCCGTGGCTTTGTTAAAAAAAGTCTGTGTGATAACAGGAGGCCCCGGCACCGGTAAGACCTTCACGGTTGCAAAAATCATCGCCCTGCTTTTGGAAACAGATGTGAGCCTCCGGATTAAGTTAGGTGCCCCCACCGGGAAAGCAGCCAACCGGCTGCTGGAATCCATTCAACAGGTAATGGAAACACTCAACTTGCCGGATGCCATCAGTGCGGCTTTCCCGAAAGAAGCATTGACCATTCACCGCATGCTCGGTTTCATCCGGCACTCACCAAAATTCCGTCATCATGCAGAGAATCCCCTCGATGTGGATGTGGTGATTATAGACGAGGCCTCGATGGTCGATTTAGCACTCATGGCAAAATTGATGGATGCATTGCCGCCGCAGGCAAAATTAATATTACTGGGAGACAATCATCAACTGGCGTCGGTGGAAGCAGGGGCGGTGTTAGCCGATATTTGCGGCCCGGGGGAGTTGCAATTTTTCTCAAAAGAATTTACGAACACCCTGGAAAAACTAACCGAGCAAAAGCTGGATCGTACCGTAAAAATTCCGGATAAGATGCAAGATTGCCTTGTTGAGCTTCAGTACAGCTATCGTTTTGCCGCCCAAAAAGGCATCGGTGCGCTGAGTGAATCTGTCAATTCAGGAGAAGTCGATGCGGCTTTGGAAATTATAAAAAATGGTGAATTCCAGGATGTCTCCTGGCAACCGTTGCAGTCAGCATCCCTTTTGCAGCGGATTCATGAGATATTTAGCGGCTACATCATCTCGGATGATCCGGCAAAAGTTTTTGAGCAGTTTTCAAAAGCGCGGATTTTGTGTGCACTGCGGGAAGGACCGTACGGTGTCCGGGAATTGAACCGGCAAATTGAACGTTTTGTCAAAAAACAGTTGGGAATAAAATCAGATGCTTCCTGGTATCCGGGACAACCCATTCTGATTACAGAGAACGATTATTCCTTAAAATTATTTAACGGCGACTTGGGTATTGTTTTACCTGACCCGGGGAGTGCCGGTCATTTAAAGGTTTATTTTTGGGATGAAAAAGGGACATTCAGAAAAGTTCAACCCATACGACTGCCTGACTATGAAAGCGCTTTTGCGATGACTGTGCATAAAAGCCAGGGGTCGGAGTTTGAACAGGTGCTCCTGGTTTTGCCCGAAAATGACAATCCAATCGTCACCAGGGAACTGGTTTATACAGCAATAACGCGGGCCGTGCGCAAAATCGAAATTTGGGGAAGTGAAGAAATTTTCCGTTCTGCTGTTCAGCGGAATATTCGGCGTTCTTCCGGTTTACAGGATGCCCTCAGACGCAGGCATCAATTCTGAGAATAAAATCCGCAGATGCTATTTTTTTAAGTACATGATTGAGAGGTGTCTGTTTTGATGGTTTTCTTTGTTGCCCGTACAGAAAAGGTTATCCTCTACAGGATATTAACCCGGATGTGACTGTTGTTATCTCATTGCCATGGGGAGGCATAAAATTGTTTGGAATGGGTCACGAAAGTTGAAAATCTTGTCGATAATCTGGAAAAGATTCTGACACGAAGAATGTTCGTTATTTAATCATTACCAGGGAAGGTTTGCATGTTAGTATTCCTGCACTATTTAAGAGCGTTTGCCGCAATCATGGTTGTCATGGATCATGTACCCAATAAAGCTGTGCCGGGATCAATAGATTGGTATATGATTCATATTTTGAAAGACCTCTCTGTCTGCGCCGTTCCCATTTTTATCATGGCCAGCGGTTTACTGCTTTTAAATCCTCAAAAGCAGTTTACCCTCAAGGAATTTTACAAAAAACGTCTATTGCGAATCGGTCCGGCGATTATTTTCTGGACTTTTGCTCTGGTTCGATTGCCGTATGTCGCCATTAAAGTTTATCCCGGAACAAAACAACTCTTCATCGATATTTTTCATGGCCGTCCGGTCATTCATTTGTGGTATCTTTATATGATCGTTTCGCTTTACTTTTTCACTCCTTTTTTTAGAAAGATGATCAAAAACTGTTCGAAAAATGACCTCGTTTTTTTGACGATCTCTATCAATATATTTATTTTGATAAAAGTGGCAATCGGCGTGCCCCCGGGATTTTTCCTGTTTGAATTCCTTGACTATATCGGTTATTTTTTTCTGGGCTACTTGCTTTTTCAATACATGGAAAGTGAACATATTAAGCACAGAGGGGCTCTCTTAATTGTTATAATTATTTCATTGGCTATCATCACCACATTTGAGGTTAATAATGTCGACATACTATTGCTGAGTCCGTTCAGGTTAAGTCTTCCTGTGTTATTTATTTCGGGAAGTTTATTTGCTTTATTTATGAGCTACGAGCATACCTTTAAGAAATCTGCCCTCATCAAAACGATTGACGGTTTGGGTTTGGGGATTTATATTATTCATCCGGTTTTTGTGAAATTCTTTTTGTTTACCTATCCGATTGTTAAAGTGGATTCAGTAAGTAAGTTTTTGCTTATTACGGCGGGTGGCTGGATTTTAGCGCTGTTTTCAGCATTTATCATAAGAAAAATTCCTTATTTTCGTACGACGGTTTAATGAAATCATGCAAAGCAAATTCATTTTAACCCCCTTTTTTTTGGATGAACCGCTGCCTGGTCTCAAACCATTGGCGAAACCGGATTGGAAGTTGAATGAACCGCAACTGCAAGGGGATGATAAGCAATCCCGGATGTCGGTGCTGCATGGTCAGATTGCCAGGTTCACAGAGAAGATTGTCTCGCAAGGTGACCTGCCAGTAAGTATTGCCGGTGACTGCTGTGCCGCCATCGGTGTTTTGGCAGGCTTGCAGCGAGCTGACGTTCATCCGACTTTACTCTGGTTTGATGCACACGGCGATTTCAACACATGGGAGACCTCGCCAGGCGGATTTCTTGGTGGTATGCCGCTGGCAATGCTTGTGGGGCGCGGGGAACAGACGCTGTTAAGAAATATCGGTCTTCGGCCGATTCCGGAAGAACAGGTCATTCTCACCGATGCACGTGATTTGGACCCGGGTGAATTCGAATTGGTCGGGCAAAGTAACATACAGCATATACCTGATATCAACAGGCTGTTCGAAATTGACTTCTCTGCTCATGCACTCTATATTCATTTTGATACCGACATAATCGATCCCACTGCCGCTCCGGCGATGAATTATCCGGTAAAAGGAGGTACGTCTCCGGATGTACTGAGTGAAATCTTTCACTTCCTTAAAAATACAGCACAAATATGTGCGCTGTCCATGTCGAGCTGGAATCCGATTCTGGATTGTGATCACAAAAGTGAAGCAGTATGCATGGAATTATTTTCCATAGTCGTTCCCGAGTTACTAAAAGATGGGTAGGTAGACATTCCTCGTCCTTTGTCAAATCCGTTCTTGTTTGACGACGCAATCGGGTGCCTCACTATTATATCAATTCAAAAATCCACAAAAATATTTGACTGTAAAAATCACTTTTTACAGTCAAAGTCCTTTCTCGAAATTACGGATCAAAAACCGTTGACTTTACAGTCGGGCTTTGGTAATTTAACGCAATTTAAAATTTTGAAATATTCATCTATGCATGCGGACGACTATTATTCCATTAAAAGCGAGGGAACAGCAGAACTAACCGTTAAGGGGTCACGGTTTATCGCACACGCCTGTCCGGTTAGTGCAAAGGAAGAAGCGGAACTGGTGATTCGTAATATAGCCGCAAAATTTCATGATGCCACGCATAACTGTTTCGCTTACAAAATCGGTATGGGCGATCAGGCTGATTTCAGATTCAGTGATGACGGCGAACCTTCCGGTACAGCCGGTAAGCCAATTTTTCAAGCTATTGAAACCAGGGATTTAACCAACCTCTCTGTGGTTGTGACCCGCTATTTCGGTGGTACGAAACTCGGTACAGGAGGACTCATTCGGGCCTATAGCGGCGTTGCTTTACAGGCTTTGAATTCTGCGCCTATCATCAAACATTTTGTTAAAGTGAATTTACAGCTTGAGTTTGATTATGAATTTGCGAATCCGGTGCATCATTATCTGAATAAATTTCATGCAGATATTTTAGACTCTACGTTTGATGTGAAAACGACGTACATTGTTTCGTTGAAAAGAAGTGACGAGGATGCTTTCAAGAAAGAGTTGCTAAATGCGTCGTCGGGTAAAATAAATATTAAAAGCCCAAGT
>CAYVXE010000041.1:0-20967 GCA_964455375.1 uncultured Calditrichaceae bacterium | reverse complement strand
AAGTCCCAATGCCCAACGAAGGTAGTTTGGACCTTGTTTGGCATTTGGGCTTTGCCATTTGACATTAACGCTTTTAATTCAAAATGCTGCAAATAACCGAAATTTATCGTTCCATTCAAGGGGAGTCCACGTATGCAGGGCTGCCGTGCGTGTTCATACGTACAACCGGGTGTAATTTACGTTGCACCTGGTGCGACACGGAGTACGCCTTTTATGGCGGCCGCAAAATGTCTGTTGAGGACATTCTGACAGACGTTGAAGCGTTGCAGACCAACTTAGTGGAAATCACCGGCGGTGAACCGCTTCTGCAAAAGGACGTTCCGGAATTAGCTGAGCAGTTGCTTGAAAAAAAATACACCGTTTTGGTTGAAACATCCGGCGAACGTGACATTTCGCTGCTTCCTGAACACGTCATTAAGATTATGGATTTGAAGTGCCCCGGAAGTGGCGAAAGTCAGCGTAATCGCTGGGACAATCTCAGGCATCTAACGATGCAGGACCAGGTAAAGTTTGTTATAAAAGATCGTACGGATTATGACTGGGCTTTCGATGTAATCCACAAACATCAACTTGAAGATCTGGTGCAAATTCTCATTTCACCGGTTTTTGGTTCGCTGGATTTACAGCAATTGACCGGGTGGGTATTGGACGATCACCTTCAGGCGAGAGTACAAATTCAGATGCACAAAATTATCTGGAAGCCGGAAACAAAGGGTGTTTAAAATAATCGCAGCTCATAATGGAAAATATTGAAATCAAGGCAAATTACCCTGACCTGCGAAAAGCAGAAAAAATTTGCAAAAAAATTGGTTGCAGTTTTGAAGGCACATTACTTCAAACAGATACCTATTTTCATAGTCAAGCCGGTCGTTTGAAATTGCGGGAAATTGAGGACCGGGTTAGTCAGTTGATATTTTATGAACGTCCCGATCAGACCGCACCGAAAATCAGTAAATATGAAATTTGTTCAGTCGAAAATCCGCAGAAATTAAAAGAAATTTTACGTCTCTCCCTCGGTGTGTGGAAGGTTGTGAAAAAGCAACGTCTTTTGTTCCTTTTTGACGAAGTGAGAATCCATTTAGATACGGTGGAGCAATTAGGCTGTTTTGTAGAGCTTGAAGGGGTCGTTACAGATGCAACATTTGAAATTCAAACTCAGAAAAAAGTTGCCTGGCTTTCAAAGGCTTTAGGCATTACCGGTGAATCTTTAATCCCTTCCTCATATTCTGATTTATTGCAATAATGATGCTGCGACTGTTGAAAAAGTAGTTTTTTCTTCAGCCTGAGCGGAGTCGAAGGCTGTAATCTATTGTTTTAAATCATGCTTCGACTACGCTCAACATGAAGATTAATTTGATTTTGATCTTTTCGACAGTCTCGTATGATATTCTCAAGTTTTGTTATTTCCCTGAATTCAGAGCCGTGTTGCAAATTGAAATTAAATTGTGCATCTCATAAAAATATATTGACTTTTAGCGTAAATTTATTAATTTTTGTTTAATGGTTGTAACATATTGAGCTTTTGAACCACGATGAGAGTTTTAACTCATCTAAGATTATTTTCCATTCTTTAATATTTCTATTCTTTCAGCAGTTAAAAAAACACTTCGAGAGTGCGCATTCGTTCGTTTGTTAAGGGGATTTATTAAGTTATTATACCAAAGCCGGATACGTGTCATTTAACGATATTTGGAGTTAACTGAATTCAGATCAAATAATGTTCAAAGGAGGGGTAAGAATAATGAATACGACTTGATTGCAAAGAAATGACTGAAATTCTACTAAGAGTTGGAGTTTCGAAATCTACTGAAGATGTTTTATGAACAATTAAGAGAGGGTGTTGTAATGGAAAAATTTAAAAAACTTATTTATTCATTTGTTATGAGTGTTTTCTGCGTTACTATGCTGCAGGCACAATCATTGGAAATCTCAGGTTTTGTAACCGATGAATCGGAACAGCCACTTCCCGGTGCAAATATCCAGGTCAGAGGAACGAATCTGGGTACCGCGACCAGTGTAAACGGTCAGTTTAAAATTATTTTACCCAACTCCAATAAGGCCACACTGGAAGTGAGTTTTATTGGATATATTACGCAAGATATCGAGGTGACCGGCAGTACCAACGATTTAAATATCGTTATGAAAGAAGACGTCCTGAAGGTGTCTGAAATTGTCGTAACCGGTTTAGCAACCTCGGTTAAGAGGCGCAACCTTGCTAATTCTGTGGGTACGGTCAGTGCAAAAGAGTTGGTGCCGGCACCGGCGCAAACGCTTGAGCGCGCTTTGAGCGGTAAAATGGCCGGTATTACGATCACTCAGAATACAGGCGCTCCGGGTGGCGGTATCAACGTGAACTTGCGCGGCCTGTCCACAATTCAGGGGAATACACAACCGTTATATGTCGTGGACGGCGTTATTGTCAGCGATGATGACATTCAGTCCGGTATCGATGTTGTTTCGGAAGCAACGGGCGCCGGAAGTGCCCGCCCGCAAGGTCAGCCCACGAATCGCATTGCCGATCTTAACCCCAACGATATCCAGAATATTGAAGTGTTGAAGGGGTCAAGCGCTGCAGCCATTTACGGTTCCAAAGCGTCCAACGGTGTGGTTATCATCACCACCAAACAAGGATACGCCGGCAAAACCAAAATAGATGTGACCCAGCAATTCGGTTTTTCACACATTTTAAATAAAATAGGTACGAGAAGATTCACCGCTGAAACTGCTTTTGCCCAATATGGTCAGCAGGGATTGGATGCATTTAATGCCAATGGCGGTAAATTTATCGACCAGGAAGACGTGCTTTTTGGCAACAACGGGTTCATTTCCGAAACAGGCCTTAGTGCCCGCGGCGGCAACGAACGAACTCAATTTTATGTGAGCGGCTATGTGCAAGACGAAAACAGCATTGTGAAAAAGACGGATTATAAAAAATACTCCGCCAAACTCAATGTGAATCACAGTTTCAGTAATCGCATAAAAATTGCCGCGTTTACGACATTTTCGCGCACTGAGTCAAACCGGTCCATTACCGGTAATGACAATACCAATACGACGCTTGGTTTTTCCATGGCGTTTACTCCCAGTTTTTTAAATCTTAACCCGGATAAAAATGGTGTTTATCCGATACATCCGTTTAATCCGTCAAATCCGGTACAAACCAGAGATTTGTTTAAAAACAATGAAAAAGTTTTTCGGACCATCGGATCATTACGGGGAAGCTGGGGTATCATTCGTTCGCAGTCAGACGCACTTGATTTAATTGTGCAGGGTGGCGTCGATTTCTTTTCCATGGAAAACTTTGTTTTTGCTCCCAATGAACTGCAATTTGAGTCAAGTTCAGATTTACCCGGAGAAGCTGTCCACGGACAAACCAGGAGTACATTTTCAAACCTTTATGCACATTTTACCAATAGTTATACCACGCAATCGAATTTAGTCTTCAGAACCACGGCCGGCGTGCAGTTTGAAAATCGTAATGTTAACAATCAGCTCATAGATTCCAATGGTTTGGTACCTTCGCAATCTAACGCTGATCAAGCGACGCAGGTGGATGTTTTTCAGACACGGAATATCGGCCGGGAACGTGGATTTTTTGTTCAGCAGGAAGCCGACCTGAACGAGAAAATCTATCTGACGACATCTCTTCGCGGTGATGCCAGCAGCCGGAATGGTGATCCTAATAAACTCTATTTTTTCCCAAAAGTATCCGGGTCTATCCGGCTTTCGCAGTTCGGTTTATGGGATGCTTTCAGAGGCCTGTCGTCAGAATTTAAGCTGCGGACTGCTTATGGGGAAACCGGTAATTTACCCAGAGTCAATCGGAAATTCACCAACCTGGTTCCCGAAAATATTGGCGGTATCTCCGGGTTAAGACCTGCTGCCCGTCGCGGCGATCCCAATATTAAACCGGAACGCACAAAAGAACTTGAAATCGGCGCGGATGCAACCATTTTAAATGGCAATGGAACGCTGGAACTCTCGTATTATCGTCAAACCATTAAAGACTTAATTCTCGAGGCGCAACAGCCTGGTTCCAGTGGTTTTACGCTTTTGGAGACCAATGCCGGTGAGATGCGCACCACAGGCTGGGAAGTGTCTCTGGGCTTGACGCCTATCAGATCCAGCAAACTTAACTGGACCACCAGATTTAATTTCTTTACCACGGATTCCAAAGTGACCAAGCTGCGTGTGGATCCTTTCAATCTCGGCGGATTCGCTACATTCCTAGGCACCATGCGGATTCAGGAAGGGTATTCACCGACCACCATTATCGGCTCTGAAACTGTGATTAATGCAGACGGATCGCTGACGAACACGCTTGGTAACACGAATCCGGATTTTAATCTTGCCGTCAACAACGATATAAATTTTGGTAACTTTGAGTTGTCTTTTCTGTGGGACTGGCAGCAGGGTGGCGACATCATCAACCTGGGGAAACTGTTGATGGACCTTGGCGGTACCTCCCCGGATTTTGATCAAAATAGTGTCAGACGGTTAAATGAACTCGGCACAAAGACATCGAACTATATTGAAAACGGTACATTTTTGAAATTGAGAGAGCTCAGCTTATCTTATTCATTTCCCAGCGCGATGGTGAACCGGTTGTTCAACGGCCAGGTGTCTTATTTACGTTTGGGAATTGCCGGCCGTAACTTACTGATGTTTACGGGTTATGACGGCTATGATCCTGAAGTGAGCCAGTTTGGTAACGTGGCTGTGGGACGTGGTGTTGATACGTTGCCATTCCCATCCTCAAGATCATTTTATTTTAACGTCGCATTTGGTCTTTAATTGAGAAATGAAAGGAAAGAATAAGATGAAAAAAATAAAGAAAATGATGTTGTACAACCGGAACACGACTTTTCGTGCTTTGGCTGTCGTAGTAAGTGTATGTGCCTTGATGGCATGCGAAAAGTTGAATTTTTCAAATCCAAACTCTCCTGATTTGACCAGTACCAGCGTTCAGGCGCTGGCGAGTGGGGCGGAGGGTTTTCTGCGGAATGACCTGGATATTTTTATTCAAGCCACCATGACCCTCGGCCGTGAAGGCTACTTTTTTGAACCAGCCGATCCCCGGTTCACCGGTGAGTTGATTTTTGGCCCAGTCGATCCGGGCGGTTTTCTCTCGCAACGACCATGGAACTCCGGCTACCAGGTCGTTTTTAACTGTAACGAATTGTTAAAGCGCGCGGCCAATTTATCCGGCGAACAAGCCGCAGGGATAGAAGGCTATGCTAAAACCATTCGTGCCTACCAACTCATGCAAATCGTCGGTTACGTGGATGAAGATGCGCAGGGCAGATCGATTCGCCTGAATTTTGACGGCGATTTGTCGAAACCTTTTGCCTCGAGATCCGACGCGTTCGAGTTCATCAAAAACGATCTGGACGCTGCTTTAACTGCTCTCAACAATGCCGGTTCTGCCTTTAGTTTTAAATTGTCAGGTGGATTTTCCGGTTTCGACACACCGTCTACATTTGCAAAGTTTAACCGGGCAATTATGGCGCGTGCTCAGATTTATACCGGGAATTTCAACGGTGCCTTGACCGCGCTTGGGCAATCCTTCCTGAACCCTGGTGGCGATCTCAATGACGGTGTCTACCATGCTTACAGTACCGCGGCAAATGACCAAACGAGTGCGGTTTTTGAATCTCCCACGACGCCAGGGTTGAAGCTGCATGCGCATATGAGCTTTACTGCAGATGCTGAACCGGGAGATTTGCGTGTTTCCAGTAAAACATTTAAACGCAATGCTGTGGACAAATTTGACGGTTTAGAGTCGGATTTGGCGGTCATTCTGACTTTCGGTGACGGCGACTATGGCTCTACATCGAGATATCCTATCATTCGCAATGAAGAACTGATTCTGCTCCGGGCAGAAGCAAATGTGGGATTAGGGAACTTCAGCGACGCTGAAGCCGATATGAATATCGTTCGTGCCGCTGCCGGGCTTCCCGGTTATGCCGGTACGGACGCAACGAATGGCTTGGATCGTGTACTGCATGAGAAACGCTATTCGCTGTTCGGCGAAGGCCATCGTTGGATCGACATGCGGCGTTACGGTAAACTGAATGAATTGCCGATCGACCGCCCTGAACGTGGGGATAAAGTGATTACCCACATGGAAATTCCTTCGGATGAGATTGCCGGACAATAATTTCATCAGTTGATGTGTAAAGTCCATCCGTGCGAAATCACGGGTGGGCTTTTCTTTTTACGGAAAGGCGCTTGTTTTGTGATTCCTTTTAGCACAGCAGAGGTGCAAGGACAGTGCACGCAAAACACCGCCCCATATTCGTTCCAAAATTTCTATTTTGGAATGGAATTGCAGAGAAACTCTGTTTTGATTAACGAAAGTAGATAGACGAAATACAGTTTCTAAGGCGATTTTGTTGGGGTTGTCCAAAAAGTAAAAAAATGTTGTCATTTCGAATCAGGCGGTTGCCTGACGAGAAATCTGAGCTTGAGACAGAGTGTGACATAAGTCTTTGTTGTCTTTAAATTTGGTATTTTGTGTTTGGAAATTGTTTGTCCTTTGGTTTTATCCTACAGTCAAGATGAATCTAATATTTTTTAAATCTATTTGTTTGAAGCGCCGGATATTTTTTCTTGTAATCGTGATGTTTTGTGGAATGGTCGCGTATGCCAGGGCACAAAATAGCCTCTTTGAGCAGGGACTTCATGAGAGAGAGGAAGGTCATTGGGAGCAGGCGCTGAAAATTTGGCTCAGTGCTAAAGATTCCCTCAGTGAGGCTGATGCTGATCCCCGGATTGGATTTGGGTTTATCAAACTGGCAACAGAAAAGCAGGCGGAAAGTCTTTATCCACAGGCCAGTGACCTGTATTTTTGGGGATTATCCACGGAAAATGTCAAAAGATACCATGATGTACTCAAACGGGAAGTCGCCTGGATTTCTCCGATTTTGAATAAGAAAGTGCGGGCACAGTGGGAGGATCTGCTTAAGAAAAACAATCCTCATTTGACCAGAGAAATGAAGGAGTTCTGGGCAAAAAAAGATGTTATCCCCACAACGAAAATAAATGAGCGTTTACTGGAGCATTGGCAGAGAATTGCTTATGCTAAAAAGAATTTCAAAATGAATAAAGAATCGGTATACGGTACTGATGATCGTGGTACCGTACTGGTGAAATTCGGTTCTCCGGATCAGACGTATTCCGGCAAGTTTGGTATCGATCAGCAGGAAATTATTCGCTGGATCGACAGTTTCCTCATACGACAGGAAATCCAGCGCTATAACAATGATCCTGAATTTGAATTGTGGATGTACCATACTGCTCATGGTCATTGGCCACTAAATTTCTTTTTTGGTAAGATAGCCGGGTATGGGAAATATGGCCTGCGTTACGGGGTTGAAGATTTTATTCCATCACGGGCATTCACCCGTAGTAGTGTAAAGAATACAGGAGGAATTTTGCCCGGAACAATGTTGCAGCTCATGTACTACCGTGAGCTGATAAATGTGAGCGATTTTTTTCTGGATCGGTACAGAGAATTAGAGGCCCGTTGGACCAATGCCCGGGCAAGCGGTGCATACAACCCCGATTATAATGTTTTGCTGGGACTTTTGAGTCATTTTAAAAGTGTGGACCAACGAAAAGTAAATTTCAATTATCTCGAAACCGACCGCACCAATGCGTTGGAGGGATTAGAAAAAATTTATTTGAATACAAAAACATTTCGCTACTTAGATATTTACGGAAAAAATAGACTGGTGATTTTTGCAGTTTCCGGAGACATAGCGGAAGAGCAAAGTTTTTCACCCCAATTTTTCAAAAAAGCTGAAAAAACAAGGTTTAAAAATAGGCATGTATTAATCGAATATGATAAGAACTGGGAGCGGCAAAAGCAAACGGTTGTTTATCCGGCCCTTCATAAATCAAATACGTCGATCTTTAAGTTTCGACTTGAAAGGCCGGCCCATGCTATTCTTGCTGCCGAGAAAGTTATTTTGCATTTACGTAAGTCCGGTATCACTGAAGCTGACATACCCGACACTGCAAAAGTCATTGGTTTAGCGTCGAAGGCCTTAGATGGTTTTGAAGCATTACATACGGATTCTACCCGATTCGATGTGAGCGACATCCTGACGGGTGTTACAGCAAAATCTGGTTTACAGCAAAATGCCGATTATCCTTTTCCCGTGCTAATTCATGACCCTGTGAAAAACAGTAAACCATTAAATGTCTATTTTGAGGCTTATCATGTAAAAGCTGGCGGAAATGCAAAAGCTACAGTGCAGCTCACCTGTAAGCTAAAGAAACTTTCCTCGAAAAAAATCGATAAAAAAAGAGAACGCCTGCAAAAAAAGTTCACTTTTGAATCTTCCCGCTCAAACATCAAAAAATCGTTTACCCTGAATGTTTCCCATTTGAAATCCGGTCACTATGAACTGGTAATAGAGTTTAAAGATACGGTAAGCAGGCAGACGGCTACACGGACAGCCCGTTTTTATTTAATCGAATCTCTTTAAACAGCCGGAAGATTGTCTAAATACACCCGGTTAATTTTGTTCATCCTCAAGGGATTTTCCTAAAATCTATTCTCAATAATTGTTACAGAATTTAATTATTTCGATTCGTTTCCGATGAATCTATAAAGCAGAACTGTAATCGGGAATAGTTGGAGTAATAAAGTGCTGTTTAGAAGATTGGTTTTAAGTGTGGTTTTTTTTATCTTTGTTTCTAATGGATTTGCGTTGTCCGGTGAAGATGAAAAAGCTGCCCTCATGAAACAACTCGATGGATTTAACGAGTATCAATCATTGAAGCCCGGAAGAGACTGGTTCTATTTAGGATTAGAAGTGAATTATATTTTGTTAAATACAGCCGACTTAATCACGACATTCTATGGCCTCGATAAAGGTGCAGCGGAAGCCAATCCTGTAGCAAAGCATATTGTAAAAAATAAGCCGTTGACGATTTTATTGAAAGGAGGGGCAACAGGCGCCGTTCTTTTTACGCTTGCAAAAGTGAAAGTCAGGAATAAACCGGCGGCTTATCTGACACTGGGGTTGCTCAATGTTGTTTATGGGCTTGTTTTAAGGAACAATATTGGTATCGTATTGCAATTGTGAATCAGTCTATGCATGCCGTTTTTTTTCAAGACATATTTTAATTTTTGATTTTATGCATCAAGATTTGCGTCATTGTCCCGGCCATAGAATATTTGACGAAGCATTTTGTCGAGACTATTTTCCCTGGTATCCAGATTCAGATATTGATCAACCAAATGGTTTAATGCCAAACGTATTTGTGTGAAATTGTCAGCGAGTTCAATTAAAATGTCGTTTAAACGGTATTCCAATGCTAAACGATGTTGAGCCGCCCACTGGTAACTGCTTCTTCCCATTTTTTCATAGTATTCGAATCCGGGCGCTTTTCGGCCATAAGTTGATTTCCGGTAAATGTAATCCGGGAAAATCCCCGTGATAAACAACGCATAATTTCCTACATGACTGCGAATATAAAATGCCTGAATGGGAGACGCTTCGACATAGTCCGACATCATATCGACTAAGTAGTGGTAATTTTCATCATGGTACTTTGTGGGGTTGTGCAGCCGCTGGCTGCTGCAAAATTTAACCAGCAAACTCGCCACATAGTCCGTCATCTCGCGGTTATCCATACCTTTTTCTAAAAAAGTTCTGCGGGTAAGCAGATAAAAGTAAAGATAGGCTGAAAAACCTTCCAGTTCTGAATGACTCAAAACAGCCTGCAAAAGCTGTTCATCGTCCAGAATGGTATCTCTCATATCTTCATCGCTGAGTAAATCTGTCAAAACATTTTTTTGCCGGGACGATTTTGCCAGAACGTCGGCAATAAATTGAAAGTCATCGGCTGTAAGGCTGTTTCGGCAGTTTGCTCTGATCATGATGTATCACCTCTTTGCTTCAGTTATAAAAAGATCAACAATTATAGCCTTTGTCCTATTGCATTTTACTAAGGAAAGACGACCTTGTATTCTTATTATCGTCAAAAAAGTGATGTTGTTTGCATTTTCCTGTGCATTTCATTGCCCGATCTTTTTCTTTCGCTACACCTGTTTGTGCTCTGGGTAGCAAAATGGCTTGCTTTTTCATTGCAGCTTACCTATATTTTGAAGATTTAACAACTTACATTCTTCAAAAAAGCCATTTCCATTAGATGCTAAAGAGTCTCAAACGTCTCACAAAACATTCGGCGGTTTATGGGTTCGGGCATATCTTTACCCGCATGGTAAATTTTTTACTGCTGCCGTTGTACACCAACCGTTTGCCTGCGGATGAGTACGGAGTGTCTGCGCTTATCTTTGCTTTTCTTGCCGTTATGACGCCAATTTACACTTATGGCATCGATGCTGCGTTTCTGCGTTATTTTATTCTCAGTGATGATCCGGTACGGAAAAGGCGAGTATTCAGTACGGCGTTTTGGGCGGTGTTTACCGCCGGCTGCATTTTTACCATTTTGATCTATGTGTTTGCCGATTTTTTTTCAGGGTTACTGTTCAGCCACGGCAATTACCACCATTTGATTCGGTTGGCAAGCGCGATTCTCTTTTTTGACGTCATGACCTTTTTGCCTTTCCTCTATCTCCGAGCAGAAGAAAAATCAATTCTTTTCACGGTGTTCAAATTCTTTAATGTTATTATCAACGTCAGTTTTAATATCTATTTTCTTGTTTATTTGGATAAGGGTGTGGAAGGAATTTTTCTGGCGAATGTCTTGGCTTCGGGATTGACCTTCCTCGTGATTTTGTTCATTCTGATAAAAGAAGTGTCGTTTTCATTTAATAAAAATGATTTTGTCGAACTGTGTAAGTTCGGACTTCCTTATCTGCCATCGGTGCTTTCTGTGGTCGTGCTGGATCTCGTCGACCGACCGATCCTGGAACGCCTGCTCGGCCTGGAGCAGACCGGTATTTACAGTGCCGGGTTGAAACTCGGAATGTTCATGTCGCTTTTCGTCACCGCCTTTCGATTCGCCTGGCACCCGTTCTTTTTGTCCACATCAAAACAAAAGGATGCGAAAGAGGTCTTCTCGAAAGTCCTGACCTATTTTACCACTATCGGTATGGGAATCTTTCTCATCATATCATTATATATTAATGAAATTGTGCAGTTCAAGTTTTTCGGACACACGCTTATCGGCAGTGAGTATTGGCAGGGTACCAAAGTTGTTCCTGCTATTTTACTATCTTATGTTTTTTATGGTATTTATGTGAATTTCATTATTGGGGTTTATTTAAGAGAAAAAACAAAATATTTACCTCTGGTTACCGGGGCCGGCGTACTGGTAAATATAATTTTGAATTTCGCTCTGATCCCGATAATTGGCATGATGGGTGCCGCGTTGGCGAAAGTTTGTGGTTATGTTGTCATGAGCGTGGTGATGTTTCTCTTTAATCAGCGAATATATGCCATACGTTATGAATTTGTAAGGCTTCTCAAGCTCGCATTGGTTACGGCGGGTATATTTTATTTCGGCTACATATTTAAAACAGATTGGCATGCTTTCATGAAACTCCTGTTTGTTTTAGCATTTCCGGTCTTGCTGTTTCTCAGCGGATTTTTCGATAAACGTGAACTCGCAAAATTGAAGGCTCTGGTTCATGGGTAAGTGGAATAAAAATCTCTTTTTGGTTTTACTGTTAACTTTTTTCATAAGATTCACCGGCATCTGGTACGGATTACCGGCGCTGTACGACCCGGATGAGCCATTCATTGTCAACAATGCTTTGAGTTACGGTGCGAAAAAAAGTCTGGAGCCCAGCTATTTCGATTATCCCACACTTTATTCGTACGTTTTATTCAGCGTTTACGGCGGCTATTTTTTAGCTGGAAAAGTTACTGGTTCATATGACTCACCGGTTGAATTCGCATCGACTTATTTTCTCGATCCGTCGGCATTTTATCTCATTGCCAGACTGTTGAGTGTGCTCTGGGGCGTCCTCGCAGTTTATGTTGTTTACAAAACCGGCCGGCGATTTTTCTCTGAAAAGGTTGGCCTCTTTGCTGCGCTGATGCTGGCGTTAAGTTTTATCCATGTTGACAAGTCACACTGGGGATTGCTGGAATCTCCTCTGGTACTGCTCTGCGCACTGGCGTTGTATTTTATCTTTAAATTAAACCAATCGCCTACCCTGAAAAATACAGTAGTGGCCGGTCTTGTGGCAGGATTGGCGGTTTCGACGAAATATAATGCCGGTTTCATATTTGTGCCGCTGCTAACGGTTTGTCTCGTCACGTTTAAGAAAAATCCTGGAAAATTATTTCAAGCTTTAGTACTCACTGGGTTTTCTATGCTGGTGGGATTCTTAATCGCCACGCCGTACTGGCTTCTTGAACCTGATTCATTTATGCAAGTTTTTCATTGGAGTTATTTTCAGGCGCATTACGGGGTTGCCGGCCATTACCGTTCGGTGCCATATATCTGGCCTTTTTTTGAGATGATGTTCATCGACTGGACTGTCGGCGTCCTGATGATTCTGGGATTCTTTTACGCCTTTTTTCAACACGGGAAGAAGCAGAACATTCTCTTGAGTTTTGTGGTGCCTACACTTCTTTTTGTGGGGTCCTGGGATAGGGGCGACCTGCATTACATCATGCCTGTTTATCCGGCGCTGGTACTTTTAGGTGCTCTGTTTTTAAGCGACATTTCCCAATATGTTAAAAACCGGGTTGTCTGGAGTGCTGTCATGGTGCTCATCTTTGTTGCTCCACTGGTGAAAATAATTCATTACGATATTCAATTGACCAGGCCTGATACCCGGACGTTGGCCAAACGCTGGGTCGACACAACGATTTCCGATGGCGCCGTCATCGGTTATGAAAATTATGCGTACGGGCCCAATCTTTTTGACCCCATGCGATTTTTGAAATATGACACAGAAAAACAAGTGTTGCCTGCGGCCTTAAAGGAACGATTGCTGCAGGAAAGACGCCTGCGAAAACATTATCAACTGGTGAATTTTCGCAAGGACTTCAAACCGCCGGTACTAGCCAAAATTGAAGAAAAGATAGCCGGTGATGACCGGTTTGAGAAACGTAAAGCTTATTTACAGAGTTTCTTGCCGGATGTGTCCACAATGCAAAGAAATCATGTAAAGTATTTGATCGCTTCAAGTTTTAATTATGGCCGCTATTTTTCGCAGAAAGAGCCTGCAAGGAACCAGCCATCGTGGTACAGTTTTCATACGGGAAAGCTGTTTTATCAAAATATATTTACCTCCAAGCAGTTGCGTTTGATGCAGGAGTTTCGACCGATGTTCTGGAATTTGGGCCCGGTGATTAAATTTTATCAGGTTTTGGACGGTGCTGCGAATGCTGAAAATGAATAAAGTATCAGAACCTCGTCTGGATTTAAAATACCCTTTTTCATGGGAGGGACTGGAGTCGTTTCGATACCCGCTTGATGATAAACAGGTGCCGCAGACTGAAATCTCAAAAAAGATTGGATTGCACTATTACCCGATTACAATTGCACAGTTTGGATTGTTTCAACTGCAAAAGTACGCCGAGACCGGAAGAGAGGCTGACTTGCAAATCGCTAAAAGCAATGCGCTCTGGCTGCTTAAAAATGTACAACCCTGGGGAAAAGACAGCCTTGCCTGGGTGCATCATTTCACGTTGCCTTTTTACGGGCCGATAGCACCGTGGATTTCAGGCATGGCACAGGGTGTCGCCATATCCTTTTTACTGCGGATGCAGCCGTATTTAACCGATGCAAATATTACTGAGTGTGCGGAAAAGGCCATGAACGTTTTTTACCATCCGGTTCATGAGCAGGGGGTGGTTACCCATTTCCGGGACGGCGGTATCAGTTTTGAAGAATTCCCAACCACGCCGCAATCACAGGTATTGAATGGGCACATGTTCGCTATGATCGGTATTCATGATTTTGCCGCTACGTTTCGAGAAAAACGGGCTGTGGAATTATTTGATCTGGCGGTGACGGGGTTGAAAAACAACCTGCATTTGTATGATACCGGATTCTGGAATTTGTATGATCTGCATCCGAGCAGACGCCTGGCCTCTCCCATGTATATAAAGGTTCACGTGCAGTTGCTGACGATTTTATCTGAGTTGACGGGGGAGCAGTATTTTCTTAAAACCGCAAAAAAATGGCAAACCTATTTAAAACGACCTACCTGCCGCCTGCGGTGGGGGGTGTCGAAAACGGTTGAAAAAATACGGTTAAAATTGTGAAGAAAGTATTAATTTTAGCTTACTATTTTCCGCCATTGGGCATGGGGGGCACGCAGAGGGTGGCAAAATTTGTGAAATATTTGCCAGAGTTTGGCTGGAAGCCCGTTGTGGTGACGGTGAAGGATATTTTTTATTATGCGGAAGATCGCTCCCTTCTGGAGGACGTAAAAGATGCACAGGTTCGTCGAACCGGATCGCTTGACCCGCAGCGTTTACTGGAGCTGTTTTCGAACGTCAGGGCGCCACGACAGAAAGTCGCTCATTCAAATGAACCGTCGTGGACTCACAAAGTCAACCGATTATTGTCCTGGATGTTGCTGCCGGACACAAAGTTGTTGTGGCAGCCTTTTGCCTACAAAGCAGCAATGGACATTATCCGGGCCGGGAAAATAGACTGTTTACTGACCACATCTCCGCCGCATTCGGTACATTTGGCGGGAAGTCTGCTGCATAAAATGTATAAAATACCGTGGGTGGCGGATTTCAGGGACGGATGGGCATCGGGAAATTTTCAGTATGAGCCGACAAAATTGCACCGACGTTTAAATAATTTATTGGAAGAACATATTCTGAAGCAGGCGGATCAGGTGATTTCGGTTTCTGCACCGTTAACGGAGAAACTGCAGCAATGTGATTTAGAAAACAGAGGTCGATTTTATACGATTACCAACGGGTTTGACCGGCAGGATTTTTCCGAACAAAAACCGCAATCCGAGGATGATGTCTTTACTATTACCTATTCGGGGGCTATGTCAAACATTGCACCGTTGCAGGGATTCTTCACCGCATTGTCGGAATTGCTTAAATCGCAACCCGATTTACGGAAGAAATTAGGGGTTCGTTTGGTGGGTCTGGATATGGAAGGTCAGATGCAAAGGTTCGTTACCGATGCCGGTTTAAAGGAATTAGTCACTTTCTGTGGCTATCGTCCACACACGGAGGCAGTGGGTTTTTTGCTGAAAAGTCACCTTTTGCTTTATCCCGTTGCAGATTGGGCCAACGATGACTTTGTCCCCGGAAAAACATTTGAATATATGGCGGCACAAAAACCGGTGCTTGCCCTCGGTCCCAATGTCGAGGGCGTACGCTTGTTGAAAAATGTTGCCGATGTGGATCATGCCGGGCATAAAGATATTTCGAAAATCGTTGATCTGTTAGAGGCGAGAATCGAAGGTGAATGGGGGATGTCGCAAAACTCATCTAAAGGAAAGACATTGGAGAGATTTGAACGAAAAACCCTTACACGGAAGTTGGCAAGTATTTTAGATACAGCAATTTCCTGAAAGAGCGCTGGCGCAAATGGTGGAAAGACCAATTGTCTTTTCCGTTTGTATCTGTGTAATTCAGTGTTCTGATTTTGTTTAGTACGTTTATCAGTCGGTCGTCTGACCGATGCAAGAAATGGGACATTTATGCATGCAAATGAGTTATTTCATAAGCGACCGCTAAATTTTGCTCATCGCGGTTTCACCAAAAGTGCCCCGGAAAACAGTCTGGCTGCTTTTAAAAATGCCATGGAGTTAGGCGTCGACGGCATTGAGTTGGATATACGCACCTGCAAGTCGGGTGAAATTGTGGTCTTCCATGATTCCTATTTGTCGCGCATGACCTCCGGAAAAGGATTTATCAAAAACAGAAGGCTTTCTGAATTAAAACGGCAAAGATTGCTGTTTCAGAAACAGGAAACTCGAGAGCAAATTCCTACACTGGAAGAGGTGATTGGGTTGACGAAAGGCAAGATGTTTTTAAACATTGAAATCAAAACCAACGGACTGCCGGGAAGCAACATTGAAGAAAAATTGGTGGATCTTCTCTATCGTTGTGGTGTGGAACGCGAGGTCATTATTTCATCGTTCAACCCGCTGGTGGTGCGGAGAATGAAAAAAATCGATGCGACCCTTTTAACCGGATACTTAATCGATAAAAAAATCAAAATAAAAAACACGGAAATTTTCCTGTCGAAACTCACGGGAGCGAAAGCGATTCACCTGGAAAAATCTCTTGCCAGAGAAGCGCTTCTCAAAAAAATGCACGAGTTCGGATTTTACAGTATGATATGGACGGTCAATGAAAAATCTGACATGCAATCTTTAATAAACTTAAACGTAAACGGCATCATAAGCGATCGACCGGATTTACTGAAACCTCTAACGTAAGATTTAATATGAAATTGAACCGAATTTTATCTACAGCAGTGATTTGTTTTAGTCTTCTTTCTCAACTTTTTGCCCGGCCGCAAAATCCTCCCTCGGAAAAATATTTATGGCCCACGGATGCGAGCAAGTATTTAACGTCGTCGTTCGGGGAGTATCGTGCCCGCCGGTTTCATGCCGGCGTCGATATTCGCACCTGGGGTAAGACCGGCTACAAAGTGTTTGCAGTACGTCCGGGTTACGTTTGGCGCATCGGTGTTTCCCCGTATGGATATGGCAAAGTTCTTTATGTGAAACTGGACACAGGTGAAACGGCTGTTTTTGCTCATTTGTTGAAGTTTAATTCCAGAATACAGAAAGTTGTTGCGGCAAAACAGCAACGCAGTGGAAGATATCGTGTGAATATGTATCTGAAACGTTGGCAATTACCCGTAGAACAGGGAGAGGTTATCGCTTACACGGGGCAAACGGGAATCGGGGCGCCGCATCTGCATTTTGAAATTCGTGACGCAAATAGTAATCCGGTGAATCCTCTTTCCAAGGGGTACATTCTGCCTGACAATCTGAGTCCTGTTGTTCGCAAAATCAGTGTCAGTCCGCTGGACCTGGGCTCGCAGGTGAATGGAGATTTTCAGCCTTTAATTGTGGAGCCAACCCGGCTGAAAGCAGGCAGCTATATTGTGGAAAAACCGGTTACCGTTTGGGGAGATGTCGGGTTGGGGGTTTCCTGTTTCGATAAAGGCGTGAATTCGTCAGGTCGATACGGCGTGTACAGTTTAAAGCTTTACGTAGATGACGTTTTGCGATTTCAATATGCGTACGATCGAATGTCTTTCAGCAAGAACCCGATGGTTGAATTGGAGCGGGACTATCTACTGGGCAGGCGAAATTATGGCCGATTTTACAAATTGTACAAAGATAAACACAATACGAGAACAATTTACAAACCTGATAAAATCTGGGCAGGCGTGCTGCGCTGTTCGCCTTTAAGTTCTCAGCCACGTCTGTCTGCAAAGACCGGTGAGAATAAGTCTGGACGAAAAACAAATTCTGTAAGTGGAACGTTGTTTCCCGGAGAACATGAATTCCGAATTGAAGTAGCGGATTATTTTGCAAACACGTCGACAATTTCCGGGAAAATAATTGTTGGGGCAGCCTACGATATTGAGCCGCAAATCGAAAAAATGGACAATGGACGAATTGTAGTTACCGACACACGTGCGTATGATCTGCGGGATGTGGAAGATTTGGAAGCATACTATTTTACCAATGCCGGTTGGCGTCCATTAGTCCTGGAAACGATGTCTCCTGAATCGGAAAAGGGCGGTGAGGGTATGCCGGATGACGACGGGGCTACCGGACATCCCCGGTTTGTTGCAAGAGTTGCTGCACAGCCACATCTCCTGAAATTTATTGGTAGTGACCAATTTTCCGCCAGGTCTTACCCATATTTTTTCATCGAATCTAAATCCATGTCTGATACAACCGCCGTCCAAACTGCATTTGATTTTGCGATTGATTATTATCGTGATTACGCCCGCCTGAAAATTAACACAGATTTTTATTTAAAAAACGTTCCCCGCTTGAAACTTTACACGGGGAAAAACGATTCACTGCGAATTATACTGCACCAAATCGATTTAAAAACCTATATTGGTGAATTTCCGCTGAAGACTTTACAGGGAAAATTCCATTTACTGAAGTGTACATATATAGACATAAACGGACGAACGAACACTGTCTTGCATCAATTTATCGCCACACCCATCAGACCGGGAACAAAGGCCAAGTTGATTTCTGATGATGGTCGTTTGCAGCTCAAGTTCCGGTCTACTTCTTTATATGATCCATTTTATGGTAAAATCGTCGTTGACAAGATGAATTCGGCAAAGAATTTGAAATTTGCCGGTTTAATCTATTCGGTAGAACCGCAGGATGTCCTGTTGAATAAAGGCGCTTACGTAAAATTGCACCTTTCCGAAACAGAGGAAAACCCGTCCCAATTAGGCGTATATTACCAAACCAAAAGAGGGAAATGGATTTTTATTGACAATCAATATAATGAAACGGACAGGGCAATGTCGGCTAAAGTGCTGAGTTTTGAGAAATTTGCATTGATACGGGATGATGAGCCGCCGTCGATTACAAACCTTTATCCTCGCAACAGTCAAAAGATAAATAGCCGGCGTCCTGTTTTGTCAGCACATATACGCGATAAACTCTCCGGCATCGGCAGTGAAAATGATGTGGAACTCTGGTTGGACGGCAGAAAATTGATTTCCGAGTATGACCCGGAACGAAATCGTGTGACCTACCAGGTGCAGAACCGATTAAAACCCGGGCCACATGAATTGAAGGTCATCGTTCGGGACAAGGTAAAAAACAGCGCTTCAGAACGTTCGGTCTTTACGGTTAATTAACTGCCCATGATTCCTTTAAAAGACGACAATCCCCGATCAAAAACACCCGTTGTTACAATTGGTTTGATCGTCATAAATATTCTGGTCTTTTATTTTGAGATCAAATTTGGGGTGCAAACATTTGTTTTGCGATTTGGAGCGATTCCAATGAATATCCTCCACGGTCAGGCTCTGCCCACCTTATTCACCTCGATGTTTTTACATGGTGGTTTTCTCCATGTGGGCGGAAACATGCTGTATCTATGGATATTTGGCGATAATGTTGAAAATATTATGGGGCGTGGCAAATTTTTGGCTTTTTATGTCTTGTGCGGACTCATCGCCGCATTTACGCACATTATTATGAGTGGCTCGTCTCAAGTTCCGATGGTGGGTGCAAGTGGCGCTATAGCCGGAGTGCTTGGCGCTTATGTGGTGAAATTTCCAAGAGCAAAAGTGTTGGTTCTGATACCGCTATTTTGGTTCATCATTTTCAAACAAATTCCGGCATTATTTGTTCTGGGATTTTGGTTTTTGTTGCAGTTGTTTAGTGGATTTGTTGTTTCGGGGGTGCAGCAATCTGACAGCGGTGGTGTAGCATTCTGGGCTCATATCGGCGGCTTTGTTGCCGGTATGCTCCTGGTTCATGTGTTTGCAAAAAAGAAAAAAAGCCAGTGGGATTTTGAAATAAGATGAATTCAGAAATCGGTTCATAATTCGGTGCAGCGAAGCTGCAAATGTATTGGATACAGATTTGATGGATGCAATGGATTCAGGCGGATTTGTTACCAGAAAAAATAAGACAGTTTCTGCATAAAAAAAGGGATAAAATCATAAAATGTCATTTTACCCCTTTTTTGTATTTTTAGTACCGAATTACATTTTGATCAGATACGTTAAAATGATCCCGAGGATCAGCCAAAACGGAATAGACACCATCATTGCGATATTCATACCTTTCAATGTGGAGATGGATTTACCCATGTTTTTCCGTTCAATTGCACGGTCGACTTTCAATTTGAGCTCTGAAAGATCCACCGGTTTTACCAGATAATCGTAAGCACCGTTTTTCATGGCATCGATGGCAGAGTTGACTTCCGGGTAACCGGTAAACAGAATCACTTCTGTGGATTCATCCTCGTCTTTCACTTTATTCAGTAATTCTACCCCATCCATTTTGGGTAATTTCAGATCAGTAATGATCAAATCAATTGGAGTGTCATGAAATTTCTCCAATGCTTCCTCGCCGTCCATGGCAGTGACCGGATGATATCCCCAGTGATCCAGAGTTTCAGACATTAGATTGACAATATCTTCTTCATCGTCAACAATTAATACATTTTCCATCCTGGACTCCAATGGTTAAAATTTATTATATTTTGTTAACACCTGACTTCGCGAGGTTAATTTAATTATCGGCGGTTGGTCGATTTTTCTTGACGGAAACTTTAGCAATTTAATTTCTTGTTTTATTTCTGAATGATAGAAAAGACTTGACATTCGATATAATTTTTTTAAATTATGTTGCTGACATCGCGGGGTGGAGCAGTCTGGCAGCTCGTTGGGCTCATAACCCAAAGGTCGGAGGTTCGAATCCTTCCCCCGCTACTACGGTAGATTTAATAAAAACAATAAGAAGCTCCCAAGAAATTGAGAGCTTCTTTTGTTTGTATATTCTCATATTTACCCACCTTTTGACAGATTTTAACGTAAATATAACGTAAAAAAAGGGGTATCGAATCTACAACAGTTTTGTGATTTATATGACTGTGGTACATAGTAAAGTATCTCTTCGCAAACAAATAGAGCATCTGTTCCAGGAAACGAAGCTATCGCCTGTATGTTGCCTGCCTTTCGGAGGTTTACCCACCGTGAACATGTCAGTATTATTTACATATTATACGTATTTCAACTTTTCTCAAAAATAGACTTCGATGGGGTATAAAAAACCTATCGGACATATGGGGGGTGATGATGAAATGTAGGAACTGTGAATAAATCAATTTACACAAAATTATTTACAGGCTCTTCAAATATATTCAAACGCAAACCTTCCGTAAGAGGGTCCGCATTACGCCACTGCAGGTCACGATTCAACCCCGGTTCAGCAAAATTGCTCTCAGCAACCCAGTCTTGCAACACAAAAGTATGGCAATTACAGCTTCAGTTTTGGAGTCCATTGACTGCGTCAATGGCACCTCGACACAG
>CAYVXE010000040.1:11741-32951 GCA_964455375.1 uncultured Calditrichaceae bacterium | reverse complement strand
CTCTTTTTAAAATGGATTTTAGCCAGAACCAGAAAAATGAATATCGCCACAACAGAAGAGAAACTGAGGATGAGATTTTCTCCCGGGGTTGGCAGGCGCAACAGCAAGGTACCGGCTTTTAGGATATTTGACATTCCTAAAATAATGGTCACCAGAACGATGATGAGCATGAGACTGTTGGACAGCATTCCATTCACATGCGTTTTGCCAAGCAACTGACGATCGTTTACAACCAAAAGGAGAAATATCGCCACAAAGGGCAGGACGATTCCATTGAGCGCCTGTGCCAGGATAATCGCCGGAATCGGGCGGATGTCGGTGAGCCCAAAGATCAGCCCAATGAGCAAAACGCCGCCCCAGACGCTGCGGTAGCGCAGACTATTTTCGTTCCAGTGGTCTTTGCCGGATTTTTCGAAAAGGCTTTTTGCGGTAACCGCCGCTGCCAGTGGAGCCGTGACTGCGGAGGAAAATCCGGCTGAAAACAGCCCCAGTGCAAAGAGTCCGCCGGCCCAAAATCCGATCTTTGTTCTTAAAGTCTCCGCCAACGCCTGAAATGAAAAAGATGCACTCACCGCGCTTCCCACGATCAGGACGCCCATGGAAATTATCCCGCCTATGAGAATCGAAAATGTCAGGCCGAACCGCATGTCCTGCATGTCCTGGCCTTTTGCCAATCCTGAGCCTAAAAAAAGATTGTACGGCACCACCGTCGTTCCGATGAGTCCGAGAATGAGCAGGCCGGAACCGGATGGTACTGTAGGGTAAAGCAGTCCCTTCATGAGAACCGGGACATCCGGTTTGAGGAAGACAGCGGTCATTAAGAAACCGATCCCCATGAGTGCAACGATGCTGCTTAAAACATAAGAGACGACCCGGATGGTACCCATCCAGAGAAGCGCACCGGCACACAGTCCAATGGCTAACGTCACCCATTTTGCGCTAATGTTGATACCGAGAACCGCGCCTGCCGCGCCACCTAAAATATTACCGGCTTCGTAAGCGGCGCAGCCAAGCACGATGGCGCCGAAAACCAGCAAAAGGATGAGCACGCCTGAGGTACCGCCGGAAAAACGCTGCCGGAGTGCCTGTCCCAGATTTAACCCGGAAGCCACGGTTATGCGGGCGCTGGCTTCCTGCAGAACGAGTGTGGCGATGGTGGAAAAGAGCAGTGCCCAGAGTAGTGTAAGGTTAAACCTTGATCCCGCAGCAGCCGCGGTTGTCACTGTTCCCGGCCCGATAAAAGCTGCTGAAATAACCGACCAGATAAGGATAGAAAGAAATTTTTTCATTTTAGTATGCTTTAAAAATAACGTATTGAGTCTGTTGGGAAAACATCTTCTACTTCAGTCTGAGCGGAGTCGAAGGCTGTAACCCATTGTTTTCAAACCATGCTTTGCTTGCCAAAACTCAGATTCCTCTCCGGCGGTTGCCAATAAGCGTCAACTTATGTTCAGAATTGTCATTTAGAGTCAGGTCAAAGTCTGAAGAGAAATCTGGTCTTTGCTGGTGTCAGACCTTTCGACTCCGCTTTGCTGCGCTCAAGGTGACAAGATAAAAATGAAGGCTCCCTCAGTTGAGGTACAAAGACGGCTGCTAGGTCGGAATGACACTTCAAAAAGGTTGACTTTCTTCATTTACACTTCCCATAGCCGCCCCCGCCCGGTGTTTCCAGAACAAAACGATCGCCGGGATAAACCGTGCGTCCGTCGATAGCCTGCAGATGTTCAATTTCACCTGAAGCCCGAATCAGGTACTGCTTACCCGGTTTTCCGGGTTTTCCTCCGTCGAGGCCGAAAGGGCCATGCTTGCGGTTTTGACTTAAAATGGACAGCTCCATCTTCTGCAGGAATGTTATTTCCCGAATAGCGCCGTTTCCGCCGTGAAATTTACCATCTCCTCCCGAATTTTGACGAATGGCAAACCGTTCAATTCGTACGGGATACCGATGTTCCAGGATCTCCGGATCCGTGATGCGGGTGTTGGTCATATGACTGTGCGTGGCGCTTACCCCATGAAATCCTGGACCGGCGCCGCAACCACCGCACACGGTTTCGTAGTAGCCGAACTGTTCAGTGCCAAATAAGGTGTTGTTCATGGTGCCCTGACTTGCAGCGCAGAGTTTGAGCGCCTTTAGCAGCAGGTTAACCAACCGCTGGCTGGTTTCGATGTTACCTCCGACCACAGCCGGTGCTTCTTCCGTGTTTGCCGGAAAGGGAGGGTTGAGCATTCCTTTTGGTACAATGACGTTTACCGGTTCCATCAAGCCTTCGTTGAGCGGAAGCGGTTTGTTGAGCAGGAGACGCAAAATATAAATGACCACACTTCGGACGATGGCTTCCGTGGCATTCAGGTTGCCGGGGTGCACATCGGCGGAACCGGAAAAATCCACTTCGGCAGTCTGTCCAGAAATGGCAATTTTTACCGAGAGCAGGGAGCCGTCATCGAGCATTTCCTGTGCATGATACGCCCCATCCGGGAATTGCTGCAGCGCTTCTCTGATTTGCATGTCGGCGAGTTTTTTCAGTGCAGTCATATAAAAGTGAACTTTTTCAGTGCTTTCTTTTTCAGCGAGAGCGGTCAGAGCGCTCAACCCGCGCTGGTTGGCTGCAACTGCGGCGCGTAGGTCAGCCAGATTATCAGCCGGTGTTCTGCTGGGATACTTACCTTTCGTGAGAAGGTCTTGCATGTTACGCCAGTTTGGTTTTCCGGCTTTAATCAGATGAAAAGGTGGGATAACCACACCCTCCTCTGCGAGACAGGTGGCAAACGGCGGCATGGAGCCAGGACGCGTTCCCCCGATTTCCGCATGGTGCGCCCGGTTTGCAACATAAGACAAAAGCTGGCCGTTTGGTAAAAACACGGGAGTCACAACCGTGATGTCCGGCAGATGCGAGCCGCCAAAGGCCGGATGGTTGGTGACAACCACATCACCGGGTTCAAAAGAAATTACCTGAGTCAGACGCCGGACGCACAAACCCATGGCGCCCAGATGCACGGGCATGTGGGGTGCGTTTACCACCAATTCACCGCTGGCATTGAGGAGAGCGCAAGAGAAGTCCAAACGCTCTTTCACATTTGTGGAAACGGCTGTTTTGCGCAACATTTCCCCCATCTCTTCCGCAATTGCTTTGAAGCGGTTGGTAAATAATTCTAACTCAACGACATGTGTTTTTTGTAGTTGGTTCATAGGCGTACGAAAATTTATCAGTACTTTCTTTTTAAGAGAATCGCTGCTGCGGCATCGATCTCAAATTGCCACCCCGTTTCCACAATGGTGGTCGTATGTTGCTCAAAAATGACCGCGGGTCCGTGACACCAATGCGCTGTTTGAAGTCGTGATCGCTCAAAAAATGGGACGTCCCGCCAGTCCTTTTCAAAAAAAACGCTGCAGAACCCGTGGGGATTTGCCTTTACGGGTTTATAGGTGTCATCCGTTTTTTGTGCAGGAAATGGTTTTGTTGAACAGACCACTCGCAAGGATTCAATTTCTATGTCCCGGCCTTCAGGGAGGTGGCCGAATGTTTTCAGATAGGTTTTTTCAAATGCAATATTTGCAGGCATGGCCTCTTCATAGTCAATTGGAATAATGGCGTCCTGACCAAGGAATCTGGCATTGATAATTTTTCTTCTAACGACCATTTCGTCTTCAGGCACCCCTTCAGCGAGAAGTTTCTTGGCCGCTTCTTTTGTAAGGTCATCAAAAAGAGTGTGAAGCTGTTTTGCGACCTCGTTCATTGGCTTCAATAATTGCTTTTCTGCAAATCGTTCCAGCAGGGCGTGACCGATGCCGTGTGCACTCAGCAAAGAGGCGTCTTGTGGAATGAGCACATGGGAAATATCCAATAATTGTGCAACGTTGCAGGCGTGCTGACCACCGGCACCGCCAAATGAGACCATCGTGTATTCTTTGGGGTCGACTCCTTTGCGGATAGAAATTTTACGAATGGCATCGGCCATGCATTCATTGGCAATCTTTAGAAAACCGCTTAGCAGAATGTCATCAGACTCCTGTTTCCCGGTTTTTTTCTGAATGTGTTTTTTTAATTTTAGAAAGGTCTCCTCTGCGTTAGTTTTAGAAATTGGAATGTGAAAGCGTTCCGGGTCTAAACGTCCCAGCAGCAGATTGACATCGGTGAGTGTGAGAGGCCCGCCGGCACCGTAACAGGCGGGTCCCGGATCGGCACCGCCGCTTTCGGGACCGACCTGTAACCGGAATCCATCGAAATGGCAGATGGAGCCACCGCCGGCAGCGACGCTCTCAATGGCGAGGGCTGACCCCACGAGGTGCGCATCGCCGACTTGATGTTCGAAGACATAGTCATAATCTCCGTCAAAGCGGGCAACATCGGTACTGGTGCCGCCCATATCGAAAGCGATTATTTTATGAAAGCCGGATTTTTTTCCGGCCATCGCGGCACCAACGACGCCACCGGCCGGCCCGCTGAGGAGACAGTCTTTGGCTGAAAAGTCATCGGCGGTTACCAGCCCGCCCGTGCTGGTCATGATATGTAAGCTGCCTTTTGTGATGACCGACGTCACGCCTTCTAAGTAATTTTTGATGATGGGGGTGAGAAAGGCATTCACGACCGTTGTCTCTGCGCGAGGGACGATTTTAATAAACGGGGCAATTTCCGATGAACAGGAAATGTGTTTGAAACCTTGTTTAGATAGAAACAGTTTCAGAGCATTTTCATGTTCGGGGTTTAAGTAGCTGTGCATCAGGGCAACTGCGGCAACGGTATTTGGGGTTTTGACAAGCTTCTGTAAAGCTGCTTTGATTTTTTTTATGTTTAACGGGATGAGCACCTCACCCTGCGCGTTTAAGCGTTCTTCAACTGCTACAACAGATTCGTAAAGCGGTGAAGGCTTTATGATTTCCAGAGCAAAAATGTCCGGTCTCTGCTGGGTTCCGATCGAAAGTAAATCGGTGAAGCCTTCTGTGATAAATAAGATGACCGGTGCGCCTTTTCGTTCCAGAAGAGCATTGGTTCCACGCGTAGTTGCCAAACGCATGTTTAACTCGGGTAAAGGTTTATCGGAAGCCGTTTGGGTCAGTAAGCGGGCTGCGAGGATGGGCGCTTCTTCGTGGGACACGACTTCGAAGGATGACTTCACGGGAACCGGCAACTCCATGGGATGATCAAGTTCGAGGATATTTTTTTCTGCGTCGAAATACCGAACAATCCTGAGTTGGTGTTTAATTCCCAATAAATGAAACTGAAAACCGTTCAGGAAATGGGCGGGAATCTGCCAATTGTGTGCAATCGCAAAACCATTGGCGCTTCGCTGTTTGATAATTGTCCCGCGTAAAGCACTGGAGCTCAGAATTTTACATCGCTGTTGTTTACCGGTAGGTGAGGTGGCGAGACCATCGGTAAACGTTCCGCCGGTATCGATCCAGATTTGCCACAACTTTTTGTAATTTGTCAAATTAGGCACCAATGATCGGATATGTGTGTGATAATAAGCGTTTCAATATAGGCATCGGTCATAAATTCTTCAAGAAAAAAAGTCTATCAAAAAAGGTGAAATGAACCTGATTTAGGAGTTGACATTTAGAAATAAAATAGCTAAAATTCAACCTTTGCAATGTAAAGGATTACCAATCATGTTGTTGAAAACTTCCCCAAGTTTAATTAACTATTTTTCGCCTGATATCAGCACCCTGGTCACGATTCCACACGAAAGTGATGCAAAGCAGAAATTTCTACCGGAAGTTTTTGTTTATATGTTTGCGGAAGCGCTTTCAGATAAATTTGAGATAATTTATTCGGATGAAGGTCATTTTTTAAATTTACTTAATTTGTGACGATTCATTCAGCATGATTTTATTTTGACGATATATAAAAACTGGGATTGCGAAAATTTGTTAACGAATTAAACAGGATTTGATTTATGAATAACACCAGTCAGATTTTTAAGAGACTTAGCCAGGACAAATCTAAGCGGGAGATAGCATACTTTACGATGGAAATCGCTCTTGAAAATGATATCCCTTCATACAGTGGTGGTTTAGGTGTCCTTGCGGGTGATACATTGCGTTCTGCCGCTGACCTGGGTATTCCTATGGTTGGCGTTACCTTATTGCAACAGTTTGGTTATTTTCATCAGGGGTTAAAGGAGGATGGTGAACAGATTGAAACTGAAGTAAGGTGGCATCCCGAACAAAAACTTATGCGTTTGCCTAACTATATTGAACTTAAAATAGAAAGCCGTATTGTTAAAGTGTGTGTGTGGGAGTACGACATCATAGGGAAATTCGGGTACGTTGTTCCGGTCTATTTCCTCGACGTAAACGTTGAAGAGAATGACCAAAAAGATCGTGATTTGAATAAGCAGTTGTATGGAGGCGGATTATATGTTCGGCTCTGTCAGGAAATTATTTTGGGAATTGGTGGCGTACGCATGCTTCGGGATCTTGGCTACCGGGACATTGAGAATTTTCACCTAAACGAAGGACACGCAAGTTTGTTGGCTCTGGAACTCATTCGGGAAAGCGGGTATGGTTCCTACAGCAAAATAAAGAAGGACTGTATTTTTACGACTCATACACCGGTGCCGGCCGGCCATGATGTGTTTGATTTTGACATGGTTGAGCAAGTCATGAGCCCGGTTTATTTGGATTATTTGATAGAACTTCTCGAAGGTAGGAATCCGGTTAATTTAACGGCCATTTCATTGAAGCTCAGCCGCTTCATAAATGGGGTGTCGGCAAAGCACGCAGAAGTTTCACGCAATATGTTTCAAAATCCGGGTATCATCGGGATTACCAACGGCATCCATTCCGCAAGTTGGACGGCTCCGAGTTTCAGAAAGTTGTTTGATCAGTTTATTTCAGGTTGGGATATCAATCCGTCGCATTTTGTGCAAGCCATGTACATTCCCGATAAGGATGTTTGGAAGGCACATATGTCGGCCAAGGGGAAATTGATAAAATTGGTTGAAGAAGAAACCGGTACGAAAATGCACCTGGATCGATTAACCGTAGGATTTGCCAGAAGAGCTGCCGGTTACAAGAGAGCGGATTTAATTTTTTCTGATTTAGAGAGATTAATTAAAATCGCCGGTGGTAAAGTCCAGTTTGTATTTGCCGGTAAAGCACATCCTAAGGATGATATTGGTAAAGATATCATAAAACATGTGTTTGAGGCCATTCATAAGCTCGGCAACAAAGTGGATGTAGCGTATCTTCAAAATTACGGTATGCATTTGGGCGCAATGATTACATCGGGTGTGGACATTTGGTTAAACAACCCGCAACGGCCACGGGAAGCTTCCGGCACCAGTGGGATGAAATGTGCTCACAATGGTGTGCTTAATTTCAGCGTTCTCGATGGTTGGTGGATTGAAGGCTGTGTGGAAGGCGTCACCGGGTGGGCAATCGGGCCGGCACCCAATGAAGATAACCTGACAGACTATGATGAGCGTTTGGATATCGAAGATCTTTACAACAAACTGGAGAATATCATCATTCCCACCTATTATGATAACCGTGAAAAGTGGATTTCGATGATGAAAAGTACCATTGCTTTAAATGCAACCTATTTTAACACGCATCGAATGATCACGGAATATGCTTTGCAGGCGTATCACGTATCACCACTGTTCCAATAATGATTGAAAATCTATTCCTAAAGTTGCATCAGAGTAGAGGAAACACCGATGGCATTGAACCAGGACGATTTTAAGAGAGTTCTTGGAAGTTTTGCGACTGGAGTCACCATCGTGACATTAAAAAGCGATGAAGAAATCCATGGTCTTACGGTAAATGCGTTTTCGTCTGTTTCCCTTGATCCCCCCTTCATTTTGGTTTGTTTAAAGAAGAACAGTACGAGTCACACCATGATGTCCGAAAGCACCGACTTTGTGGTGAATATTTTGAGTGATAAGCAGAAGGATTTGGCATTGAATTTTGCAAATCCGAAGTTGGGTCGCGGGGAACGTTACGAAAACGTGCGTTATGAAATCAACAGACGCGGCGTCCCTGTTTTTACGGATAATTTGGCCTGGTTGGAATGTAAAACCGTTGAGCAATTGGCAGGTGGCGACCATACTATTTTTATCGGTCGGGTCGAGGATGTGGGTTTTTCAGTGAACGGAAAACCACTGCTCTATTATCGAAGCAGGTTTCACGATATTTAAGATGAGTGGAGGATTATTTTTTCAATGTGATTGCCTCCGCTGCAGACATTTGGATGGCGTTAAACAGAAATTTATAAGTCACGGGGGTTTTGGCCTGGTATTGTGAGTTAAATCCAATCAAAACAATACGTCCTTTCCCTAATGGAATGTCTAAAACTGCTGCTGCTCCCTTTAATATATCGCCACCGGAAATGAAACCACTCAGTAAAAGCTCCTTTTCTGAATAGTAAGCAATCACATTTGTTTTGTGTTGCCAGGGTTTGGGCTTAAATGCCCGGCTATTCAAAAAGAAGGCCGGGGAATTATCAGACATCCCATATCCAATGGCTTCTTTGTTATTATTTATTATCCGTAATAAAGAACCGGGACAGTAGAAACGTTTCGTCTGTTCAAAATCCAAAATATTTCCTGCCGGTATGCCGAAGCGCTTAATTGGCAGATCGCAGGACCTGTTCAGCGTGATTAAAGTTCCCCCTTTTAACACAAACTGTCGTAAATTTTCTATTCCATCATCCATGAGACCATATAAAAATGGTTTGGGAATTTTCGGTAAATACATGGAATTTTCGCTTCGACTGTTTCCGTAAATCAACGTATCTAAAAGCATGTCCGGAATAATAATGACATCGTATGCATTGTGCAAATTGTTTTTGCGAATATTTGAGCTGTAGATCGTTTGAAATTTGAAGAAAAATTGTTCCAGGAGAAATCTTGTCCAGCCTTCATCCGGCGCGGGATTCCAGGGTTGATACAGCGCAAGTTTGAATTTCTTTATCTGAAAAGCCGGTTGGCCGGAGAAGTCTGCTTTAACCTGTTCCATGGGCAAGGATAGTTCCTGTGACATGAAATCCATCTTATTCGCGATAAGCTCTTTGTGCGGAACATAAATGGTACCCGGTGGATAAGTTACGCCATGGATTTGCATCTCATTTTTCAACCAATATACTTTCTTGTTTTCGTCGAGCAACCGATTTGCCGCGATAAAGCTTCTGTTCGAGTCATGGCGAATAATGTAATCGCCTTTCTCCTGTCGGTGTAGTTTTGCACGTGGATATGTTATAGAAGATAATTCTGACAGTGCTGCATTTAAAGGTTTATTGGCCGGATAAACGTCAACATCCAACATTAACGGTAGAGTCCAGCCTGATGGTGTGGGCCTTGCAGCGTTTGTTTCTTGATTAAATTCCTGGGCGTATTGCTGTTTTTCCAGCATATTTTGGATGTAAGGTCGAAGAGGCTGTGAAAGTAAAATGACCAGGTCATTTTGCTTTAAATCCATTTCGTCTGTAAAAATGTCTTTATCCACTTTATGAACCGTCACGCCATGCAGCATAAGTGCCTGCACCATCTGCACCGTTGCAACCGGATCTTGTTGCTGTGCGGGAATGATATAAGCGAATGGAGCTTCCTCTTTGCCTTTGCGGATTTCCTCCCGGTTCATCTTACAGAAATGGTAAATAATGGAATCCTTGTTGGCGGCGATGGTTTGTAAAAAGGTCATGGTTGCTTCAATTTCATAATCCATTGCATCTTTTAACCGCCACCAACCGCCTTTCCATTTTAATAGATGATGATTGTTTGCTTTATAATCGAAAAACTTCAGGCTGCCTTTCGGAAAAAAAATTGGCGAGCCATATCGGCTGTTTGCTACCTCGGCAGTGACGCCCATGATGTTATGCCACCAGCAAATGTTCAGGGTTTTACCAGCAGACCAGGTAAAACTTTTTGCATCATCTGTGATACCGTTCACATTTTTCTGAAGCATTTTCTGTATAATTTGTCTTTGCAATTCACTGCTATTTTTGACAATTAATTGGTTTAAGTACCTGTTTGGTAGAAAGTCGGTTAATGGAATGCGGAGTCTATGCCCCATATCCACAGCTTTCTTAATTCCCCATAAAACTTGCGGAAACCATTCCTGATAAAGTTGCTTTGCAACCAGCCTTGTTTCGACCAGGTTGGCTAACGTCCAGTCGTCATCGTTTTCACGACCGGCATAATGATGGGTTAAAAATGGCACCGGAGCGCCCTCGTATGGCGTGTTTACGTATTTATCATACCAATCTACAACTAATTGCATTCCGTCCGGATTTAACGAAGGAATGAACAGGATAATGACATTATCCAGAATTGATTTTGTTTCAGGTGAGTTACTTTTAGCAAGCGAGTAGGCCAGTTGCACAGCGGCTTGACTTGAAGCAATTTCGTCCCCCTGAATATTGAAAAAAACGGCGGTGACGAGTTTGTTCTGACTGGCCAGCAGCCGTGCATCTGCATCTGATAAGTGATATGGTTTTGCCGCCTGTCTTTGCAAATTTTTATAGCGGGCAAGGTTGCGTAAATTGTTGGGTGCAGAAATTAAGGCCCAAATAAATGGTTTTCCTAACGTTGTCTGCCCAAGTGTTTGCACTTGGATACGATCCGACTTTTCATTTAAAATGTTAAAATATTTGGTGACTTTATCCCATCCAAGCAATTTTTTTTCTTCTCCCGGCTGAAACCCAATGATTTTTTCAGGTGACGGGATTTGTGCAAATAAATTAAGGGCAAAAATGTTCAATAAGATTATTTGCCGTAAGAACGTTTTTTTACAAAAGATATTTATCAGGGGCATGTTGTGGTTCTTTCCCGAGTGCATGAATTTCACTTCATTTGAGCCGATTGAAGTGAAGATCGGAAATTAGTTATTGAAACGGTTCTTTTGAACCAAACCGTTTTTTGCCTTCTCATTTGCCATGCGCAATCCGGCTTTGAATAGTGCAGTTGCCAATTTCGTTGTACTGTGTAGCTTAAATTCAGGATAGATTCCCTTTTCTGTCCGGTAGCTTTCTGTAAAAAATACGGTGGAAATCCCTGCATTTATAAAATTGTTTTGATCCGGACGTAAATACAAATTTTGTATGGTTGTTGGATTGTGAATAATTTTTAGTGGCAGAAGTTTCCTGATGTCTGAGAAAACACCACGGAAGCTGGCTGGTGAAAAGCCATAAGACCTGAATTTCAAAGTTTCACCTAGAACCTCTGGAACAGCAACATTGATAGCGGCTATAATCCGGGATACAGGTACAGCTGGATGTTTAATGAGATACTCAGAACCAGGCAAGCCGTTTTTCTTTGCTGCGATGGCCGCAAAAACAATTGTTCGCTCCGGTTGAACCGGACTGTTGGCCATTGCGCGGGCTATTTCCAAAAGTATCGCTGTGCCGGATGCGGGGTTAAATATTTCATTGAGAGCACGGCCATTCGTTTCAGCGCCAACTCTTTCGGAATCCTCATAAAGACTCGTGTAGATTAGACATTCTCCGTCTGAATCTGAGCGTGAGCCGCATACCTTACCAATGATATTTTGTACAGACAAATATCGGGTTTCATTTTGCACGGAAACTGTAGCAAATAACGGAAGTTCAACCGGTATGAAACCCGATGAGTAAGCTTTTGAAATAAGCCGGTCGAGATTTAAACCAACACCATTAAACAACTCAGTGGTTTTTTCGACGCTAATGAAGCCCTGGAATTTCAAACCTGGATGGTTGTCTAAGTTTTTAAGTACAAATGTTTCTTGTGTACTTTTGTTTGGCAGAGAACGAATTAAAAATACAGCAACCGCGCCTTTTCGGGCTGCCTCAGCAAATTTGTAGGTACATCGTCCATAGTAGGTCGGTTCTTTGCCGTTAAAAAAAGTTGTGTCGGTACTTTGCGGTTCGTCGACCAGAATCATCAATATTTTTCCGCTAACGTCGATGTTTTTGTAATCGCTCCAATTGTATTCCGGCGCGTCGATTCCAAACCCCAAAAAAATGACCGGTTTGTTTCTGAGTAAAATATTCTTTTGGGGGAGTTGTGACCAACCGGCGAAATCTACCCCCGCGGCCATTTTCCAAAAATGGCCGGAGCCACGAAAAAACAAAGAAGTGATGGACGTTATTCCTGTTAACGGAACGGTTTGAAAATAAGACGAACCACCAACTGCGGGTTTCAGTCCGGCAGACCGAAATTGGCTTTCGATGTATTTTGCTATATTCTTTTTTGTCCCGGAAGTTTGGATACTGTCATTGGAAAGCTTTTGTATATGCGCCTTGATGGTTGCCATTGAAATGGCGCCATCGATTAATCCGTCTGTTTCGGGGGACACACAGCTTGAGACAGCCAACGCGGTCAATATGAGAACCGAGGTAAGATGCGACAGCGATTTAACGGCTTTCGATTGAAACAAGGCCAGCTTCCTTCCTTTATTTTTATCTTTACGGATTACCAAATACCGGGAACAGGATTTCCGCATTCAGGGCAGGCCCCCTTTTTAATGATATTTTTTGTAATGTGGTAGCCCACTCTTTCTACTAAGACAGTTTGACAATTCCAGCAAACGGTGTTTTCCATAGAACCCACTTGACCTGGAAGGTTGCCGGCATAAACAAAATGTAACCCGGCCTCACGTCCATGTTCAACAGCTCTCAACAATGTTTCTGCAGGTGTGTTGTCGGGGTCTGTCATTTTATAATCCCGGTGAAAGGCGGTGACGTGCCATGGTATGTCGGGCGAGATATCTGCGATAAAATTTGCTATGTCACACAGTTCGGAATCTGAATCATTGAATCCGGGAATAATTAGGGTGACGATTTCTGTCCAAAAATCTCTTTCATGCACCATTTTAATGGTATCGAGGACATTTTTCAGGGTTCCTCCCATTTTTCGATAAGACGCATCATCAAAAGACTTTAAGTCGACTTTGTAGCAATCTGTGTGAGGGCGCAGGTAATCCAGCACTTCCGGTGTGGCATTACCGTTGGATACGTAACCGGTAAGCAACCCCTCCCTTTTAGCTTCTTTAAAGATTGTTACGGCCCATTCGCTGGTAATCAGCGGTTCATTATAACTGCTAATGATGGCCTTGGCGCGCTGTTTCTTTGCCATGACGACTAAGTCAATCGGGGTGATTTCCCGGATTCCGCCAGTGGCACTGGGGTCACGCAGTGCTTGTGATGTGATCCAGTTTTGACAAAACGGACAGTGGTAGTCGCAACCGAGCATGCCGAATGTAACGGCAGGGGTGCCCGGATAAACATGGTAGAATGGTTTCTTTTCGATGGGGTCACACTGAATACCGGCAGCATAATTGGCAGGAACCCGGAGGTGACCATTTTGGTTGTAGCGAACTTTGCAGATACCGCTGCGGCCATTTTTAATGTAACATCGATGTCCGCATGCATAACAAATTACGTTTTGATTGTCTTTGACTTTATAAAGCTCTCCCTCCGTGGTGTAGGATTCCAACAACTGTTTTAAAGAGTTAGTTTCGTCCATGCTTCTTGAGCATCCGAAGAGAGTAGAAGAAATGGATAGTTAGTGATTTACCGAAATCGTTTTTTCTGCTTTGTCATTTTCCCTCGGCAGCAAGCCGGATAAGAAATGACACCTTTTATGAAAACTATTAAGTTTTTGGTTAATTACCTGCCGCGACTGTCGAAAAAGCAGGTTCCTGCTTCAGCCTGAGCGAAGTCAAGGCTGTACCCTCATTGTTTTTTAATCAAGGTTTGATAACGATCAACATTAAGATTTATTTAAATTCGACTTTTTCGACCGTCGCGTTAGGTAAAAAATTCAATTGCTAAACAATTTTTACGCGGCCGTACTGACTTCGTTTTTTGATGCGTAATTTGTTTGAATAAGTTGTTTTAAGCCCCGGCGGATTCGTTCCGGGCTGATAGAAATAATTTCACAGCACTTTTCAAATGAAAAGATATAATCGGCATTTCTTTCTTCATAAATCCAAAATTTTGCACTTCGGAAATTTTTTTCTAATTGACTTAGTTCATGATCCTGTCCCTTCTCCTTAAGGCGGTGAATTTTATGAGGATTATTTCCGTCAATGTAATCTTTAACTGCCCTTAATATTACAGACACGATGAGTTTACGTTCTGTAACTTGATTACTTTTTATCTCCATATGAGTCCTCTTAAAAAAGTTGAAGAGTTATGTCCAGACATCTTATTCAAGGTGGGGATAGTTTTGTATAGAATTGCAAGGGTTTGAAGCACTAGTCGTGAGTGATTTTCATCATTCAACTTCACGTGAAGAATATAATAAATAATTGGCTTTAAATCAAGCAAAAACTTTAAAGGATTGTAACTTGTTGTCAAAGCTGCCTGCTATTTTATCAAATTTGAAATCTGCTTAAATTCCGGTGTTCCGGCTTCCTCTAAAAGTTCAAATAATACGGATTCAATGGTTGTCAGAATGGCTCCTGCAAGACTCATTCGTTGTAAAGATGTTTCATAGTCCAGGCGCTTACGCGATGATACAGCGTCTTTGGGAAGATGAACCTGGAATCCCATCTCCAACAAATCCAAAGCAGTCTGTTGCACACAAACATGCGTTTCAATCCCCGTAAGAACGATTTGCTTGCGGTTTAAATCCCGGAGCTGGTTCATCCATTGGTCAGAGCCGCAACAACTGAAGGACATTTTCTGAACGATGTTTAAATCTTTAAGAGCATCCAGTATTTTAGGTTCTGTGGGGCCGAGACCTTTGGGATACTGTTCTGTTATTAAAATGGGAATATTTAATATTTTACAGGTTTGAATCAATTTCAGGATGCTGCCTATCACCAACTCACCTTGCATTTGGACGGCATTAATTTTTTTCTGAACATCTACAATCAGGAGCACACTGTTATTTCTATCTAAAATCTGAGGATGTCTTGTCAAAATGCCCTCTTTCCGAATGAGTTAAAGAATGGTCATGCGAAGGTGAAATAAAAATAGGTAAAATTATTGTTATATCCAAACGAATTTTGTCGAGGTTTTGTCTAAATTAATTATTTGCTGCTTCAATCATTCCTTTGCCTGCAAATAAAACAGTGGGCAAGGTTCATCCGTGCATGCCGTTTGTTTTGACAAAGGTAAAAGAAGAAATCCGGCTTGATAAAACGGTTACCGATATGAAACTTCTTTTCGATTTAATTCAACCCTGCCCAGCAGAAGCAAAGAACTATTTTCCTGTTTCATCTGACGTGAATAACATTCGTAATAATGATTTGCCGGAATTACTAAAGAAATTAATTGTGAAATAGCGATTTCACATTTTGATGGTATGAATTTTCAGGATAATTGAATCTAAAATAAGCGCGCAACGGCTGAATTTTTTTGTAATGGTTTAACGGTGCAACTAACGTTCATTCAATCCGTACACATTTTAATAATTTAAAAATATGTGAACTTAATACGGAAGTGGGTAGGGGTTTCAGCATTTAGCATGTCCGGTTTTTCAAAAACATATCTTTTCGTACATTAATGTTTGAAAATCATGAAATTAAAAAATTGTATCTAACCGGTCGGAATTCGACACGACAAAATTGTGTTTAGGATTTATAAAAATTATCAACAGCAAAATGGACTTCGCATGATCAAAAAAACAATCATTGTATTAATGTCATGTTTCGTTTTAGGCGTTTTGTTAAATCATCAGCTTTTTTCAAATAAGTTGCTTTTGAAGCATCGTGGAGTGAGCTGGGTGGCCGGACCAAAACCCGTTTCTGCAAAAGACTTCGACCCTTTAGTAAAGAATCACGTCAACTGGATTGTGCAAACACCATTTGGCTGGCAGAAAAAGGTCCGTTCACCTAACGTAAAATTAGTAACAGATGGATTCGTTTTCTGGGGTGAGAAAGATCTTGGTCTCAAAGCGACGACTGAATTGGCGAAAGCTGCCGGTATCAAAACGCTACTCAAGCCGCACATCTGGTTGCAATACAGTGAAAACGGGAAATGGCGTGGAGAAATTGCCATGGATAATGAGGCAAATTGGCAACGTTGGTTTGCAAGCTATAAAAAATTTATTTTCCATTATGCAAAACTTGCTGAAGAAAATCACATCGAAGCACTGGCAATCGGGACTGAATTATACGTCACTGCCATACAAAGAGAGCAGGATTGGAGGGATGTTATTGCAACGGTTCGTAAGGTGTACCACGGTGAGTTGACGTATTCAGCGAACTGGTACAAGGAATTTGAGGAAATAAAATTTTGGGATGCTTTGGACTATATTGGCATTCAGGGTTATTTTCCCCTTACTGAAAAAGAGAATCCTTCTATCGACGAATTGAAAAAAAGTTGGCAGCCTTATTTAAATGCGATTGAAAAAGTAAGTAAGAAATTTAATAAACCGGTGATTTTTACTGAAATTGGTTATAAAAGTATAAAAGATACGGCAGCCCGTCCATGGGAATGGCCAGGGCGTTTTATCGGCACCTCAAGTGAAACAGACTTAATAGCGCAGGCCAATTGCTACGAAGCCTTTTTCCAGGTTTTCTGGCAAAAAAAATGGTTTGCCGGGGTTTATTTCTGGAAATGGTTTCCGGGTCTAAACAGGTCGGTAAAGAAAAAGGATTTTACGCCGCAAAACAAGCCTGCTGAGGAAGTTATGGCGAAATGGTTTGAGGCGTCAAAAAGTTAAGTCTGCACAAAATTAGTTTTTTTCTCAAATTGTTCGTTCGCACCGAACGATGTGCGGTTCTGTGCAAACTCAATCCCTTTTCAGAACTCTATTCCGGCTGCAAATTCTCAGTTTAATGTTTGAAATGATTTACTTGCTTTTCTGCAAAAAAAGTCTGTCTTTCTGCAAGCAAAGGAATTGGATAAAAAAATGCCCGTGCCTGAACACGTCACACAAAGACTAAGACTGCGGCCCGTTCAGTTAACAGATCTTGATAATTTGTACAAACTTTGGACACAGAAAGACCTACAGAAATATCTCTGGGGTGGACAGCCTGTATCCAGGGAGCATGTTCTTTTGGAAATCAAAAATAGTTTAGAGTCATTTCAAGCACGGGATTTTGGACTTTGGATCATCTTTTTGAAAGAAAAACCTGTGTTCGTAGGATTCGTCAGCCTGCGTTTTAACAGCCCCCAAACGGCAATTGAATTTTTTTATGGTATCGATCGTAAATTTCGTGGGAAGGGTCTGGCGACAGAAGCAGCGAATGTGATTTTCATGTATGCATTCCAAACCCTGCAATTGGACAAAATTGTAGCTATCGCCGAAATGACGAATAAAATTTCCGTCCGGGTGTTAAGTAAATTGGGGATGAAATTCAAAAAAGGTGTTCGTAAAGGTGAGCGTATTGTAGGCACGTTTAGTCTGTCCCGAAAAGATTTTGGCTAATCTTTTAATTGGCAAACAGATAACAGAAATCGGGGTCTAAGAACTGTTTTGGCAAGTATCTTCTTGAGCTAAAAGGGGAAAAAATGAGTAAAATTTTTTGGCAGGTTTTCCTGATCCTGGGATTCGGCGTCGGGATGGTTTGGAGTCAGGAGACAGCCACCGAAATTATCAAAAAATCCGATGATTTGCTGCGCGGCAAGACACACCAGGGAATGTATGCGATGACGGTCATTCGTCCGCAGTGGAAACGGTCAATGAAGTTCAAATTCTGGTCGGAGGGAACGGAAAAATCGTTTATATTAATGCTGGCTCCCGCAAAAGAGAAAGGGGTTACCTTTCTAAAGCGGCATAAAGAAATGTGGAATTATATTCCCAAAATCAACCGCATCATCAAAGTTCCGCCGTCCATGATGCTGCAATCGTGGATGGGTTCCGACTTTACGAACGACGATTTGGTGAAAGAGTCCAGTATTGTAAAAGATTATACCCACAAACTGCTTGGCCGGGAGCGGCTCGATGGTGCAGACCTCTACAAGCTGGAGCTCAAACCTAAGCCCGATGCTGCCGTCGTTTGGGACAAGATTATCGAATGGATACGGGTCAAAGATTATATTCCGGTGAAGGCGGAATATTTCAATGAACGCAATGAAAAAATCCGCACCCTTCTGTTTTCCAATATCAAACGATTCGGAAACCGGGTTTTACCGGCGACGTATGAATTGGTTGAGGACAAAAAACCGGGACGTAAAACCATTCTAACATTGTACGATGCGGTCTTTGACAAACCGATCAAAAAATCGATTTTCACCAAGCAGTTTTTGAAACGGGCAAAATGAGGCACGTATTTCTAAATTTGGCATGGCGGAATGTCTGGCGAAATAAACGGCGGAGCATTATTACGATCGCAGCCATTGCCTTCGCAATTTTGATGGCGGCCATCACGCGTTCGATGCAATACGGTTCGTACCATGTCATGGAGTCCATGGCAGTGAGTTTATACAACGGTGACCTGCAAATTCATCGCAAAGGATTTCAGGAAAACCACACACTTTCCTATTCCCTCGATTCTAATGAACAAAACTGGCAATCTTTGATTGAGAAAGATCCTCGTCTCACCGGATTTGCGCGGCGGCTAACGGGTTTCGGACTGGTGGGGTCCGACTCTGCAAGTGCAGGCGCATTAATCGTCGGGATTGAGCCGGAACGGGAATTGCGGTTAACTCAATTTGCAAACATGGTAAGATACGGAGAAAAGCTCAACAACGATGATGACCACCGGGTCCTCATCGGCACGACGCTGGCAAAAAATTTACAGTTACATATTGGCGATTCATTGGTTGTGCTGACCCAGGGGTATCACAATCAACTCGGCGCAGACAAATATTTAGTCAAAGGTTTGGTGAGTGTGGGCCAAACAGATCTCGACCGCAGCTTAATGATCATGTCGCTTAAAAATGCTCAGGAGCTATTTTCACTGTACGATGGAATTACCGAAGTCGTCTTTCGAACAGAGGATTTTCGCAAGGCAACGACGCTGTCCAAAGAAATGTCAAAAGAGTTGGATGGCGGCAAATATGAAGTCCTGTCATGGAAACAGATGATGCCGGAATTAGAGCAGATAATTATTGTGGATAATGTGAGCGGCGCCATTTATTTAGCATTTATTTTAATTGTCGTGGGAATTGAAATCTTTAATGCTGTGATGATGAACGTTTTGGAACGGACCCGGGAGTTTGGGGTCATTCAGGCCATCGGTATGAAGCCCAGCCAGATCAGCGGACTGTTGTTTCTTGAATTTTTATTCAAAATTACGCTGGCACTTATTATCGGATGGATCATTTCTTTTGTGGCTATTTCAATCCTCACCCACAACACGATTCCGTTACCGGCGGATCTGAGAGAAGCTTATGCCACTTACGGTTTTGTCATTGAGAATCTTGAATTTTCTGACGGGCCCCGGGTATTCCTGGAGCCGCTCATTTCAATTGCCGTCATTGGGATGATTGCTTTTGTCTTTCCCTTTATGAAAGCGTCAAAACTAACACCGGTTGACGCTTTTCGAAAAGTTTGAATGGAAGGAAGATTGGAGAATGGGAGAATCACTTTAATAAACATGATAAACAAACTGTAATGAAAATTCTGTTAAAAATCGCCTGGCGGAATATCTGGCGCAACCCGCGCCGCTCGTGGGTCCTGATAACCTCCATCGCAGTTGGCGTGTTCGGTTATCTGGGGACCTCAGCCTTCAGCCGCGGATTTCTCAATCAAATGATTGCAAGCGCCATTAATTTGCGCGGCGGTCATATTTTGATCTCGGCCAAGGGATTTTATGAAAATCCGAATGTACGTTCATCCATTAAACAACCCGAGGAAATATCCGGGGTTTTATCGTCATTTCGGGATATTGCGTCAGCACCGACGGTAGAATTAAACGGGATGATAAACAGCACGGAATCTGCAGCCGGAGTCATTGTTAACGGTATTCTTCCGCAAAGGGAAGTCAGAATCACGACGATATCAAAGTCCATAGTACAAGGACAATATTTAACCTCCGGAAGTAAAAATGAAATCATTATTGGACAGGAACTAGCGCATAAACTCCATGTACGCCTTGGTGAAAAAGTCGTCCTCATGACCTCCGACCTGGAAAAGAATATCAGTTCAGCAGCGTTTCGAATTTGCGGACTGTTTAAGTCTTCGAGCGCGGACTTCGACAAGGCCTTTGTTTATATTCACCTGCAAGCCGCTCAAAAACTGGCAGGCTATGAAAAACAAATATCATCGTTTACCCTTAAGCTGGCAAAGCCATATGAATTGGAACAGACGGTGACTGCTTTAAAGGCTAACCTCGATACCAAGAAATATGAAATCCTTACCTGGCAGGACCGCAATAAACTTTTGGAATTATCACTTAAGTTTTATGACTTTTCAATTGTTATTACAGTTGTCATTTTATTTACAGTCATCGCGTTCAGTATTGCCAATGCGTTCTTAATGGTGATTTATGAACGGATTTATGAATTCGGCGTGATGATGGCCAATGGGGTTTTCCCCAAAAAAATTAGGCATATCCTTTACATTGAATCGTTTTTTATTACATTTATCGGCACAGTTGTGGGGTTTATCGTTACCGGTTTGATATTAGGCTACTGGAAGAGCGTGGGGCTGGACCTTTCCAGTTTTGCCAAAGGATTGAGCACCTTTGGGGTCGGCGCCATCATCTATCCGGATGTAACGACCTTCGACGTCTTAATTGGTGTGGCGGTCATTAACGTGATTGTGTTTTGTGCCATTCTTTATCCGGCACATAAAGCGAGCAGGTTTGAGGTCGTAGATGCCATCCGGTTTGAGTAACCGGTGACGCCTTAGATAACGGTCGTATTTTTGCTGTATCATTAAACCTTAGAGTATGAAGATGAGAATCGTTGAACTCGAAAACATTACGAAAATTTATGAAGACAAAAACAAAGTGCCGGTGAAGGCGTTGAATGGCGTGACGCTCACGGTTGAGAATGGCGAATTCACCGCCATCGCCGGGCCCTCCGGTTCCGGAAAAACGACGTTACTGAATATCATTGGCGGTCTCGACAAACCTTCCGGCGGGAACGTCGCGGTTAGCGGGCAGAACTTGGCGGAACTTAATCGCAATGAGCTGGCGGAGTTTCGTTTACAGACGCTCGGTTTTATTTTTCAGGCGTACAATCTCATTCCCGTACTCAATGCAGAAGAAAATGCAGAATTCATGCTTCTGTTAAAAGGGGTGCCCACAGAAGAGCGTCATCAGCGGGTGAAGCAGGAGTTTTTAGAGCTCGGCATAGATGAATCTCTTATGCACCGGCGTCCCAATGCTTTAAGCGGTGGTCAGCAGCAGCGTGTGGCGGTGGCGCGGGCGCTGGTTTCACGTCCGAA
>CAYVXE010000040.1:4658-11641 GCA_964455375.1 uncultured Calditrichaceae bacterium | reverse complement strand
GCGGTGGTCAGCAGCAGCGTGTGGCGGTGGCGCGGGCGCTGGTTTCACGTCCGAAATTAATTTTGGCTGATGAGCCAACGGCGAATCTGGATTCAAAATCAGGCTCGAATTTACTGGACAAGATGAAAGAAATGAATGAAAAAAAGGGAGTCACCTTTCTTTTCTCCACCCATGATCCCATGGTTATGGAGCGGGCACGACGGCTGATTCTTTTGCGCGACGGCCAGATTGTAGAAGATAGAAACCACCGTTAAGCTATCCCGACTATCATGGATTGGCGTAATTTAAAAACCGCATATTTTCTTCTTTCTTTTTTGTTCATTACGTTAATTCCCGTTCATTTGTATGCCCAGGATATCGCTCTGAACCTGGGTGGTTATGTTAAAAATCTTGCTATTCGCTCGAAGACTATTTTAACCGATGAATCATATTTCTTTGATATAACCAGATTTCGACTGAAAGGAATCGTCGATGCGGGCAGTGTGCTGCACACAGAAGTCTGGTTTGACAACGAATTGCAAACGGGTAATTTTTTAAAAACCCTGGATTTTAAATTCGGGCAAAGTTTTCAGCGCCCTACGTTTGCAGACCTTGACATGGAGATTGTTAAAAACGATGATTACCATGTTCGCCAATCACTTTTCCGGGCATTTACCACCGTCTATTTGGGTGATTCCGAAGTGACTATCGGGCGACAACGCGTCGCCTGGGGAACGGGTTTTGTTTGGAATCCCACCGATCTCCTCAATCCTTTCAATCCGGCTGCCATTGAATTGGAGGAAAAACAAGGCGTGGATGCAGTCTACGGCACCCTGCCATTAGGGATGCTGTCAAAAATTGAAGCGGCATTTGCCCCCGGGCGCAAAAGACTTAAATCCAGTGCTGCCTTGCGTGTGAGTTCAAATTTTGGCAGCTATGACGTGGCATTTATGGCGGGTGATTTTCGGGATGATAAAGTCATCGGCGGGGATTTTGCCGGTTACATCGGAGGGGCGGGTTTTCGCGGTGAGTTTGCCTACACCTGGAAAGACGCAGGAGCCAATTTTTTGCGGGCACTTTTGAATGCGGACTACAACTTCCCCGGTGATATTTATGGATTCGTGGAACTTTATTTCAATGGTCAGGGTGCGTCAAACAAAAAGAATTATGATTTAACCGAGTTGTTTTCTGGCGATGTTTTCAATTTGGGGAAAAATTATGCGGCTGTTTCGGTAAATAAATCCGTCACCCCGTTATTTCGGACCAGCTTTTACAGCATTTTCAATTTGAATGACGGCAGCACGCTTCTCGGTCCGTCGTTTTCCTACTCCCTTGCGACCAACGTCGAAATTGTTTTGAGCGCCTATCTGACCACAGGGGCAAACGACAGCGAGTACGGCCAGCTTCCCAGTAGTTATTTTGCTTATTTCCAGTATTTTTTTTAACGAAATTTAAAGATCAAACCCAGCTTCAGAGCTTGCATTTTTTCTCTTTCTTCTTAACTTAATTAATGTCTGAACGAAAACTGCTCAGGGACTGCCCAAGAGTATCATATCGACTCATACTTTTCATGCTGAGCGGAGTCGAAGCATTTTGATTTTACAGCACTTATGTTACCTTTCGACTACGCTCAAGGTGAAGGATGACGCTTTGGTGGACAGTACCACATTATCGTCAAATTGAGTTTTCGGTCAAGCACGAAATAGAAAGACAACGATTATGCCAAAATATCCTGACTTTTCTAAACGCGTTTCCCTTATTACCGGATCTGTTTTTGAAAAATATCGTGCGAAAATGGCTGCTCAGGGTGAGAATCTCATCAAGCTGCATATAGGCGATACTTATTTACCGCCTCAATTTGACCTGCCAATTTCTTCATCGGAATTGGGGGAAATGCCGGCATACAATCGCTACTGCAACACATTTGGGTTGGATTCACTTCGCACAGTATTGGCAGAAAAACTAAAATCCGACAATGATTTGCAAGTCGTTGGTGACAATATTTTGATGACCTGCGGTGCAACGAACGCACTCAGTATCAGCATGATGTCGCTCATTGACTCTGGTGATGAGGTCCTCATCCTGACTCCGGCGTGGCCATTCTTTTTCGGAATGGTTAACGTGGCTGGTGGTAAAACCATCGAAGTTCCCTTTTATGCGCGCCTGTTTCATGAACCGGATCTGCAAATTCAGGACTATCTCGAACAATTCCTGAGCAAAAAAACGGTAGCGATTTATGTGAACACCCCCAATAATCCAAGCGGGAAAGTGTTGAACCGAAAGCAGTTGCTGGCTATCGCAGATTTTGCTAAATCTCATCGTCTCTGGCTCATTTCTGATGAAGCGTATGACGGCCTTACGTTTGACGACTGTCCGCATGTATCCGTTGCGTCATTGCCCGGCATGTTCGAACAGACGATTACTATTTTCACTTTTTCCAAGTCGTTTATGTTTGCGGGATTGCGTTTGGGCTACGCAGTCGCTGATACATCCGTGATCCAAAACCTGAACAAGATGATGGTGCACCAGCTTTACAGTCCGTCGACTCTGGCACAAAAGATGATGATTGAGCCGGTAAAAACGCGTGAACGGTGGCAACCGGACGTGCGGGAACATTATCAGGATTTGCGTGATTTATTTGTGCAACAGCTCGAGATCGATTTTCCAAAACCGGAGGGGACCTACTTTATTTTCTTTTCCGCGGAAAAATATTTACATAATATGGATTTCGAACAACTTATCGAAATCTGTTTAGATAGCGGTGTTTCTGTGGCCCCAGGTGACAGTTTTGGCAAAGATTTTCAAACGTATATTCGGCTCTGCTTTACGGGCGAGCCACCGCAACGGTTAAAACTTGGGATTGAACGACTGAACAGCATTTTCGCTGCTTGAGAACTTCTGAAATATTAATTTGTTATCTTGTTCAAGATTTTTTATGCAAACATGAAACCTTGTGAGCCGAGTTTAGTGAAGTTTTTTATTGGCATTTTATACCATGAAAGCCAATCTTTGGAAAGCGCAGTGCGATTCATTGAAGAACTATTCGGTAAAATCGATTACAAAAGTTCCGAGTTTGAATTTTCCATGACGGATTATTACAGAGAAGAACTCGGTTGGCCGATTTTCAGAAAATTTGTTTCATTGACAAAATTGATTGATCCGGGTACGTTGGCCGGTCTAAAAGTCTCTACCAACAAAGTTGAAGACAGCTTACGCAAACATGGGAAAAGAACCGTGAACCTGGATCCGGGATATATCGATTATGCGAAAGTGGTCCTGGCTTCGGCAAAGTACAATGGTCAGAAAATTTATTTGGGGCAGGGAATTTACGCCGACCCAACGTTGTGGTATGAAAAAGGAACCTACAAACCATATCCGTTCAGTTTCCCTGATTTTAAATCAAATATCTATAATGAAACCTTTTTGCATATCAGGGCTTTGTACAAAGGTCAGGCCAGAAAATTAAACCGCAGCCGGAACACCAGAGCTCAAAATGGTTGATTAAGGTGAGACAATTAAGTAAACTTCGTGAGGACGCAAAAAAGATTTTCGATGCAGGATTGCGTGCCGTGGATGCAAAGGAAGCGGTGCGCCGTCATCTGGTCTGCCGTGGCGATAAATTATCCCTGGGGGAAAGATACTATGATTTAAAGGAATTTGAAAATATTTATGTGGTAGGTGGTGGTAAAGCCGGAGCTTCTATGGCTGCTGCTGTGGAAGATGTCTTGCAGGATAGAATCACGAAAGGCTGGGTGAACGTAAAATACGGTCATCTGGACACAGTTAGAAAGATACATGTCCACGAAGCCGGCCACCCGGTACCTGACGGTGCCGGTGTGCGGGGAACAACTGCAATTGTGGATTTACTTACAGTGGCCGGTAAAAGCGATTTGGTGATTTGCCTTCTTTCCGGCGGCGGTTCAGCCTTGATGCCTTTTCCTGCTGAAGGGATCTCCCTGGCTGAAAAACGGCAAGTCACCGAACTTTTATTGCAGTGTGGGGCGGATATTTCCGAAATCAACGCAGTCCGTAAACACATTTCAAAAATTAAAGGGGGACAATTGGCCAGGATGGCTTTTCCTGCGACACTAATCACACTGATTTTATCAGACGTGATTGGCGACCATTTAGACGCCATCGCGTCGGGGCCCACGGTTCCGGACCCCACAACATTCCAGGATGTTCTCGAAATTGTAACCCGCTACGGAATCAGGGAAAGTTTGCCGGATAACGTAAACGAAACGATTGAAAACGGTATTACCGGGAACATTCAGGAAACGCCAAAATCAGGCGATATCATATTTTCAAACGTTATAACAAAAATAATCGCCAACAATTCTCTGGCAGTTTCTTCGGCGAAAGAAAAGGCTGAACGATTAGGTTACCACACGCTTGTTCTTTCTTCTTTTGTGGAAGGTGAGGCGAGGGAAGTGGCCAAAATGTTCGCCGCTATCGGCAAGGAGATACTCAAAACCGGTCAGCCGGTACAGACCCCCGCCTGTGTCATTTCGGGAGGCGAAACCACGGTGACAATTCGCGGCAGCGGCAAGGGGGGGCGCAATCAGGAATTTGTGCTGGCGGCAGCCCGTGAAATCAATCAATTGGAACACATTGTTATTTTCAGTGCCGGTACGGATGGCACCGACGGCCCCACCGATGCGGCGGGAGCATTTTGTGATACCAAAACCATTGAACGTGCGACGCTCCTGGGAATGAATGCGGATTCTTATTTAGCAGAGAACAATTCGTATCCTTTTTTTAAGAAATTGGATGATCTATTGATAACCGGTCCGACCAACACCAATGTGATGGACTTGCAGATACTTATGGTGGATAGAGAAAGATAGATTTGGGTGGGCTGGTTTATTCATGAACTAAACCAGGAGTGTCCGGTTAAAGAATATGTCAGGTAAAATCGACCATCAGCTTAGGAAAGTACCCTCCTTTCGTAAAGGAGGGACAGGGAGGATTTGAGGATAGTTGCACCATTTTCTTTTCGAATCCCTTCTGTCCTCCCTTTGGCCAAAGGGAGGGACTATTTTCAATGCGCAGAGGATAAAAACAAGGTCATGCTTTCACAACGAGAAGTTTGACTATTGTTTTTTAACGATTTTACCTAAAAATGTCTATCACTTAACCGGACACTCATGAAACTAAACATTTTACAACGAAGGAATGAATATTATATGCGGAAAACCAAAATAGTTTGCACCATCGGTCCGGCCACGGAATCGGAAGAAATGCTGGGTAACCTCATCGACGCCGGGATGAATGTTGCCCGCCTAAATTTTTCTCACGGCACCCATGAATCGCATTTAAAAACCATTCAGCGGATTCGGAAAGTCGCAGAAAAGAAGCGAGTGCCAATCGCTATTCTTCAGGATCTCTCCGGTCCGAAAATCCGCGTGGGTATGATTGAAAACGAACCGATTCATCTCAAGGCGGGAGAGACGTTTATTCTGACCTCAGAGCCCAATGTCGGGACAAACGAACGGGTTTCAGTAAGTTTTCCGGAATTGCCGGAAGAGGTACAAATCAATGACACTATTTTACTGGCAGATGGATCCGTAGAACTTGAAGTGACAGAAATTCAAAAAGATGATATCATTTGTAAGGTCGTTGTTGGCGGAGAATTGTCTTCAAAAAAAGGGGTGAATCTTCCGGGTCGGACCCTGTCTGTTTCCGCATTAACCGAAAAGGATGTAATAGATTTGGAGTTTGGTCTCGAGCAGGAGGTCGACTTTATTGCCATGTCATTTGTGCGGCGCCGGGAGGATGTTCTCCAGCTCAAGGAGATGATTGAAAAGCACCGTAAGAACGTTCCGGTCATCGCAAAAATAGAAAAGCATGAAGCACTGGACAATATCGATGAAATTCTCGAAGTCGTAGATGGCGTCATGGTAGCGCGCGGCGATCTCGCTGTTGAAACGGCACTTGAACGGGTGCCTCTGGTTCAGAAAATGCTGATTCATAAAAGTAACCAGGCCAGCAAGCCGGTCATTACTGCCACGCAGATGCTTAAATCCATGGTCGACAATCCACGGCCCACCCGTGCAGAAGCCAACGATGTGGCAAATGCCGTGATCGACGGCACCGATGCGGTTATGCTGTCCGAAGAAACAACCATCGGGAAATATCCGGCCAAAGCAGTGGAAACGATGGCTAAGATAATCGAGGTTACGGAGTCCAGCCGTATTGCGGATAAACAGCGCATCCGCCAGAGTTACGAAGAACCAACTTCCATTGCCCATGCCGTGAGTCATGCTGCGTACGAAATGGCCAAGGATCTGAAAGCGGCGGCTGTTTTGACGCCCACGCAATCCGGAAGTACGGCGAGGATTATTAGTTCTTACCGACCGTATCACACGATCATTGCTTTAAGTCCCGACGAAAAAATCGTCCGGCGTTTAAATTTAGTCTGGGGGGTCTATCCTGTGCATTCAAGCGGATATCTGGTTTTTGAGGAGATGATTGAGCAGGCCAAAGACAAAGCGCTCAAATCCGGACTGGTGAAATTTGGCGATGTCGTCGTTATTACTGCGGGAATGCCCATCGGCATGGCTGGAACGACAAATTTAATTAAAGCGGAAGTTTTACAGTAATTCAAGTTAAGTTCTCTAAGCTGCATTATTCAAGTGGTCAATTCCGGTGTTCAGCCTTCAGGCTGTAAGTTCCACAAAAATAACACGCTAAAGCGTGAACACCCAACTGCTGCTGCAAAATTCGATTTTGGTAGGTTTGAGCGTATCTTACAGGCTTATGAATAATGCAGGCTAAAAGATTTTCGCATGTGGAGGATGTGATGATGAATGATAAAGTAACAGTGTTTTAGGTCAATCACTATTTGCTTACAGAGCGAAAAATGGTTTTCAGGATGTCATTCAGCATGTAAAAATACCCCCGGAACTTGGACCGAAACACGTGTCGTCGATACCGTTAACAGAGGTAAGCACAAAATGTTATTGCTCAAGTAATTTAATAAATTCTAATTGAATAATGTAGAA
>CAYVXE010000040.1:0-4558 GCA_964455375.1 uncultured Calditrichaceae bacterium | reverse complement strand
GCACAAAATGTTATTGCTCAAGTAATTTAATAAATTCTAATTGAATAATGTAGAAAGGAGTCTTAAATGACCACAATTCTTGAAGTATTCGCCCGTGAAATTCTCGATTCGCGGGGAAATCCTACTGTAGAAGTTGACGTATTTCTGGAAAGCGGGGACTGGGGCCGTGCCGCCGTGCCTTCCGGCGCCTCCACCGGCGAGCACGAAGCTATCGAGCTGCGCGACCACGATGAAAAACGGTTTGGCGGTAAAGGTGTCCTGAACGCGGTCAAGAATGTAAATGAAACCATCGCTGAAGAAATTATTGGAGAAGACGCCACCGAACAAGCTTATATCGACAGTCTGCTCATTGAACTGGACGGAACCGAAAACAAGGGCAATCTCGGCGCCAATGCTATTTTAGGCGTTTCCCTGGCAACGGCCAAAGCGGCAGCCAGTGCGATGGATTTACCCCTCTACCAGTACCTTGGCGGTGTCAATGCCAAGACCCTGCCGGTCCCCATGATGAACATTCTTAACGGCGGGGTACATGCCGACAACAATGTCGACTTGCAGGAATTCATGATCATGCCTGCCGGCGCTTCGACATTTGCTGAGGCATTACGCACAGGAGCGGAAGTTTTTCATTCGTTGAAATCTGTTCTGAAAGGAAAAGGTTACAACACCGCAGTGGGTGATGAAGGCGGTTTTGCGCCGAATCTAAAATCCAACGAAGAAGCGCTGCAGGTTATCATGACGGCTATTGAAAAAGCAGGGTACAAACCTGGTCATGATGTATATATCGCTATAGACCCGGCATCCAGTGAATTCTATGATGCGGACAGGAAGAAATATATGCTCAAATCCGAAAACAAGGAGTTGTCGGCGCAAGAGATGGTGGCGTACTATGACGATTTGCTGAAAAAATATCCTATTGTGTCTCTCGAAGACGGCCTGGCAGAAGATGATTGGGATGGCTGGAAAATTCTCACCAGTGAGTTGGGACAGAAGGTTCAACTCGTGGGAGATGACATTTTTGTTACCAATACAGATCGTCTTAAACGGGGTATCGACGGCGGCATTGCCAATTCCATTCTCATCAAAGTCAATCAGATCGGTACGTTGACCGAAACGCTGGATGCAATTGAAATGGCTAAACGTGCCGGTTACACGTCGGTGATTTCGCACCGTTCCGGAGAAACTGAAGATGCGACGATTGCAGACATCGCTGTTGCCACGAATGTGGGTCAGATTAAAACGGGTTCTGCCTCCCGCTCGGATCGTATCGCAAAGTATAATCAACTGATGCGCATCGAAGAGATGCTGGGGGATGTTGCCGTTTTTCCGGGGACGTCGATATTTAAATAACGCTTCTTTTGGTAAATGTACAAACCTTCCAGATGTTGATTCTGGAAGGTTTTTGTTTTTCAAAGCATGCAGACAAGAAATCTTATTGATTTTCACAGAGGACAAACGTATATTTAAATGGTAACCAATTCTATCAAATTTTTCTACCCATTTATTGATTCTTGAAAACCATTTAAAATTAATGCAATGGATTTGTTACAAAAAGTTGTTTATAAAAATATAAGCTGGAAGAAACACACCGATTGTTTGTCTTTTTTAACGATATTGAGCTTAGAAACGCCTTCAACACCGTCACGTACAGGATAAACAGGGAGAGACCTTTCAACGGGTGATTCCGAAAATCGAATCCGGAAGAATATTCAAAATATCAAAATCCATTGGAAGTCAAATTCAATGAATTCCAATTACCGCCAATTTATACGCGAATCGGTGGAAAAAAATGAGTTTTGTTAAGAAATGAACGGACTATCCCAAAATACAAATAGTAACTCTGTCTCCGTGATGGTGGTCGATGATGAGGAGATGGTAACCAAAACGTTGGCTGCTTATCTGGAGTTGGAGACCGACTACCATATTTCCACATTTCAGTCACCTGCAGAGGCTTTGAATGCTTTGAAGAAGAAACCGGTAGACATGGTGATATCCGATTTTCTCATGCCGGAAATGGATGGATTGCAGTTCCTTAGTGAAGTAAAAAAAATGTATCCCAGCACCATACGGATTCTCCTGACCGGTTACTCCGACAAGGAAAATGCCATCAAGGGAATCAATGATGTCGGATTATATCAGTATTTAGAAAAACCGTGGGACAATGAGCGGCTGAAATTGATTATTCGGAACGGCATTGAAACAAAGAATCTGAATTCGATCTTAAGAGAAAAAATCTGTGAACTCGATAAGGTCCTGTTAGAACGGGATAAATTGTTCGAGCAGAATGAAATGTTTAGGGAAGAGTTGCTTTTAGCGCGTAATGTGCAGGAGAGTTTGCTGCCCGAAACATTGCCGGATTTGGGGAAGCTGACTTTCGAAGCAAAATATCACCCGGCCTTGGAAATTGGCGGTGATTTTTACGATGTCATTCCGCTTGCGGATAATCAGATTGCAGTACTCATCGCCGATGTTACCGGGCATGGAATCCAGGCAGCATTGATTACTGTTTTAATCAAATCTGCGTTTAATACATTCAAAAAACAAAATGCAACCCCGGGGGAGATTTTGACCAGAATGAATAAGGCCATTTACGGAAATCTACCCATGGGACTGTTCGTTGCCGGCCTCGTTGTGATCATTGACACGCAAACGACAAAATGTTCCATCGCCAACGCTGGCATTCCGCACCCTGTTCTTTTAAAAAACGATGCAACATCGGCGGAACATATTCCGGTGAATGGTCTGCTGTTAGGTGTGGCCGATGATGGCATTTTTAAGCCGGGAACAGAAATGGCTTTTGAACTGCGCAAAAATGAATCACTTATTATCTTCACAGATGGTCTTAGTGAAGTTGAAAATAACGGTAGTCAGCATTTTGAGCATGCAATCGTTGATAAGGTTACGCAACTAAATGGAAAATCACTTTCTGCCATGTTGGATGCTCTGATTGAAGAAGCAAAACAATTCAGTCAGCCAGGATACCGCTGGGACGATTTAACTGTATTGGGAATTAAAGCGGGATGACGCTTTATTCGAAAAATGCGCCCCTAAAAACTGTTTCCCTGCAATCCACCAGGCTGAAGATTCCTTTGTAGTCTTTTACAGATTTTTTCCCATGTGATAATTGACATTTTCTCAATTATTTTGTTTTTTTTTGCAGGCAACCGATTTTTTAAATATATTATTTCTGCAATTTCTGAATATTTGCGTATATGATCATTGTTTGACATTTGACATCAATCATAATCGTTACAATAATTTAACCAACTTTTTATTTGCGATTTTCTTTCGGTTTTCTTAGTTTGAAACTTTCAGGCGACTAATAAAGAAAAGAATACAACTATGCAACCATCTCCTACCCAGGTCACTCTTGAATTGCGGCCGCAGGCGCGTTATGATATTATTGATTTAAATAAAGAAATCGATAAAAACTATGGTGATATTCTCAACCGTTTCAGTAAAGCGCTGTACTGTTCTTTTCATACAACTGCAGGTTTTTTGGAAGAGGAACTTTCCACGAAGCTGAAAGATGATATGGATACGGTTGATCCGTTTATTAATGCTTTCAAAGTGCTGTTTCCACCAAATGCAGATTACCGGCATGATCAATTGCAATTAAGAGCAGAACTCAGCGATGAGCAGCGTAAAGTTGAACCCAAAAATGCGGATTCCCATCTGGTTTTCATCGGCGCCGGTATGAAAAACTGTGTGACGTATCCGAACAAGCCCAAACATCCGATTTATTTTATCGATTTGGATGGTATGAACGGTTCCGAAAGCCGGCGCCGTCGCGCCACAGTTCTTGGGTTTAATGATGAAAAATCCGTCTATAAAGCAAAAGTACCTTTCCCGGTATCGAAACATCCTGTGGATTCTATAAAAATGGATGATCCCGCCAACGAATTTTTACAGCAACTGAATTGTCTGGTGCAAAAGATGGATATTCAGCACGGCAAAGTAGAAATTGAGTTGTGCGAGGAGGAGCAGGGCGCCGGTTTGACGGTGAATGAATATGAAACACTCTTGATGAAACATGATTTGGCGGAAGTCTTGCGCAACCCGCTTAAATATATGGCGATGCAGGGAAAGCATGCCCTCAAACAACCGCAACTGATTCCTGAGAAAACTATTAATTATGCAAAGTACGATCTGGTGCATGTCTTCAATGAACTTATGGATGTTCTCGGTGTCAGCGAGACGGTTATCGAAAAAATGCTCTCCGCATTCTTACGTTGGCCGGCTGAACATTTTTTGAGTATGAAACGTCATGTCAGTCTGTTGATTTCCGATGAAGGTAATTCTAAGGGGGAAATTATTTTTGGCAAATACCAAAGCCCGATTTTAGTGCAATGGAAAAGCGCCAAAGCTGAAACCCGTTATTTGAACGTGACGCTGTCCAAGTTCAGCTAAAAGAATGTAAAGAATCTAGTGTCATTATTTCAAGGATTTCGGTACTCATTGCAAAAATGAGAAGTAGAAAGATTAACGACCGTCCAGATAAACAAATACATATCAAATCCGATCCAACCAAGAAACATTTCTATCAATCGGCAAAATCAGA
>CAYVXE010000039.1:0-33192 GCA_964455375.1 uncultured Calditrichaceae bacterium | reverse complement strand
GATACGAGTGAAGTGTCCGAAACGGTGGCGGCTGGCCCCGTGAGATAATCGTACATGCGTTCAAAAAGTATAAGGTGATTAAATATGGCCAGGCCCTTTGGTCTTGATGGAACTTTCTTCTATCTCACCGGGCTGGCCAATCCGGTGGATTCGTTGCGATATGAATAGATTTAGAAGACGACTTTTTCTCAAAAGGTCGCCTTCTCATCGCTTGGTTCTGGCGAATCAGATTGAAGAGTTACGCTATGAGCAGCGCGGAGATCTGGCTCCTGACGGATGGAGAGTTTGCGGTATGAGTGAGATAATTCTAACCCAATGATCGAGATGGAAACGTTACTGTGACAGAAATTTATGCTTTGTGAAGGACAGCGAACAAAGCACCAAAAACAAAGGACAAACTATGTTGAAGAGTTATCTAAGGATTGCGATCAGAAACTTGCGCAGGATGAAAGTAAGTTCGATTATCAATATTTCCGGATTGGCGATTGGACTGGCAACCTCGTTCCTCATTCTTCTTTATGTGCTCAATGAGCTGAGCTATGACGAATTTCACAAGGATGCCGATCAAATTCATAGAATTATTGTAGACACCAAGTTGTTTGGGTTCAGCGCGAGCACTCCCATGTCCGTTGCTCCCGTGCTCCTGAATGGGTATCCTGAAGTTAAACAGGTCACTCGAGTGGTCAAGCACGAAAATCCGATCATCATAAGACGCGGAAATGATCTCTTCAAGCAGAGTAATTTTCTATTTGCTGATGACAATCTGTTCAGCTTTTTCACGTTTCATCTGGCCAAAGGCGACCCAGGCACTGCATTGAAAGAGCCCTTTTCAGTGGTGATTTCTCGAGAAATCGCCGACAAATTCTTTGTGACTCAGGACCCAATTGGGAAAACTCTGTCGATCAAAGAGGGAGCTGAGTTTTATGATTTAAAAGTGACGGGCATTCTGGAAGATCTGCCTTCCAATTCACATTTGTCTGCAGAGTTGATTGCATCAATTTCTACGCAAACAAAAGTAGCATCCCAGCAAAACCCCGCCGCGCCTTCAAAGGGACTATCTTGTATGACCTATGTGTTGCTTCAGAAAGGAGCTTCGCCATCCGGGCTTGAGAAAAAACTTCATGATTTTCCTGAAAAACATAAGGCAGATGACGAATTTCAGATTTCTTCATATCATTTACAGTCGCTGAAAGACATACATCTGGACTCGAGGACAGAAAACAAGGACAACATCAGAAACATCTACATTTTCTCTGCTATTGCTATCCTCATCCTACTCATTTCAGTCTTCAACTTTGTCATTCTTGCAACCGCGCAGTACTCAACTCGGACAAAAGAAGTTGGCATCAAAAAGGTACTCGGAGCGAATCGAGCCAATATCGTCACGCAAATTCTGGGTGAGTCTGTTTTTGCCACCCTCATTGCTTTGCCGATTGCTATCGCCATCGCTGAACTTCTGCTGCCAACAGTCAATCAGCTCCTGGAAAAAGAGCTGACAATTGATTATCTCCGGAATTGGCAGTACACCCTGGCAGTTGTCTGCCTGACCTTGGTCGTCGCGGTTTTGTCGGGGAGTTACATCTCGTTCTATCTCTCCGGCCTCAGGCCGATCGAAATTTTCCAGAACAAATTGAAAACCACAGATTCTAAACAGACTGTCAGAAATATTCTGATTGTCGCGCAAGTGACCATCTTCGTAGCATTGATCGCTTCTTCACTTTTAATTAACAGGCAACTGCAATTTCTGCAATGGAAAAATCTGGGATTTGACAAAGAGCAACTGTTAACCGTGAAGCTACCGGCGCAAAAACAAAAAACGTATGGAACACTAAAAAGTGCATTCGAAAGCATTTCCGGTGTGATACATGTTACAGGCACAAGTTACGCGCCGCCATCGGAAAAGAAAAGTTATCATGGCTTTGTGGAGATGGACGAAAATGGCGTCGTAACCAAATTTGATAAGATCGAAGTCGTAAATATTGATTACGGATTTACCGAAACGCTGGGAATTGACCTCTTGCACGGTAGGAGCTTCTCAAAGGAATTTTCCTCTGATCTCTCCAGCAGTTGTCTTCTAAATGAAGAAACTGTGCGCTGGAAAGGGATTGACGAGCCGGTTGGGAAAGTGTTCGATCTGAGCGGCAGAAAGCTGCAAATAGTCGGCGTTGTCAACGATTTTCACATCCATTCACTTCACGAGAAAGTACTCCCCCTGGTCCTGCTCCTCAATCCTGAAGGAGTTCGTGAAATGGTTATCCGAATACGGCCGGAAAACCTGGCCGGTACCGTCGCAGCGCTGAAGTCTGTGTGGAAGAATGTTTACCCAGACGATCCATTTGATTACCGCTTCATTGATGATGCAATGCAGGCACAATATCGCTCTGAAATGAAACTCGCAAAAATTGTCAGTTACTTCACCTTCATCGCAGTTTTCGTTGCCTGCCTCGGCTTGTTTGGAGTTGCGTTGTTCACGAATGAGCAACGCACCAAAGAAATCGGCATCCGCAAAGTGCTCGGTGCCACGGTAGCCAGCGTGACGACTCTGCTGTCGAAGGATTTCATCAAACTTGTTTTGCTCGCCAACCTCATCGCCTGGCCGGTGGCGTGGTGGGCGATGCACAAGTGGCTGCAAAATTTCGCTTATCGTATCGATATTGAATGGTGGGTGTTTGCTCTGGCTGGCGGCCTGGCGTTGGGGATTGCGCTACTCACGGTAAGCACGCAGGCGATCCGGGCGGCGCTGGCGAATCCGGTTGAAGCATTGAGATATGAGTAAGTGGAGTAAAGAAACCGACTTTTTCCAAAAAAGTCGGCTTCTAACGAAGGCCGATTTCAAATTGACTTTTTGAAACTATTCTGAAATCCCAAATCGGAGTGTCACGATGTTTCAAAATTACATCAAGACCACATTCAGAAATATTAAAAGACATAAAGGTTATTCCTTTATCACGATTACCGGGCTTGCCATCGGTATCGCTTGCTGTATTCTGATCTTCATGTTTGTCAGTCACGAATTATGCTACGACAATTACCACAAAGATGTTGACCGGATTTACCGGATAGCAACTATCGTTAAGTCCGGTTCCGTGGAGAAACCGTTCGCAAGGGGCTTAACGCCGTTAGTTCCCACACTTCGTGAGAATTTCCCGGAAGTAGAGGCCGCTGCTCGTTTTCACTATTGGAGTACTTCAAACGTGAAGGTTGAGCATAATGATCAGGTATTTGTTGAAAACTCGCTTATGGTGACCGAACCGGATCTGTTCCGTGTATTCACCATGCCATTTCTACACGGAGACCCAGCCACAGCCCTGAACCGGCCCGGAGCCATCGTGATTACGAAGGAAATTATGGATAAGATATTCGGCGATGAAAATCCCCTGGGAAAAACACTCAAAGTGAATGGGAGTGCTTATGAAATTACCGGCGTTGTAGAAAATGTCCCTGAGAATACACATCTAAGATACGATATCATGTTGTCACTAAAAACGGTGGCCAGCAGAATGAATCTCGATAATTGGGGGTGGACCGGTTTCTACTCCTATGTGAAATTACGCCCCAACGTGAATCCACATCAGTTTGAGGAAAAGATCCGTAAAATCGCACACAACTACATTGGCAACAGGTTGGACGAGTTGGGCATCGAATTCATTCTTTTTCTGCAGCCGCTGAAAGACATTCACCTGCATTCGAACTTACATCGAGAAATTAAACCGCCCGGTGACGCCATTTATGTTTACATTTTTTCTATTGTTGGGATTCTGATTTTGATCGTTGCCTGCATCAATTTTATGAATTTGACCACGGCGCGTTCCGGGACGAGAGCCAAGGAAATCGGCGTTCGCAAGGTCATGGGCGCGCAACGATTTCAGTTAGTCCTCCAGTTTATCGGTGAATTTATTTTCATGACCCTGATAGCCCTTTTTATAGCGCTTTTAATAATCGAATTAGTATTGCCTTATTTTAATGAGTTGGCCGGGAAGCATTTCACAACTTCCTCAATCTTTCAGCCCATTATCTTAGTCGCTTTGATCGGTACGAGTCTATTTGTTGGACTTATCGCGGGCATCTATCCCGCTTTATTTCTGTCGGGATCTAAACCGGTATTGGTGGTTCAAAGATTTTCCACGACCGGCTCTGGCGGTGGCGCAGTAAGAAAAATGCTTGTCATCTGGCAGTTTGCGATATCAAGTGCACTCATCATCGGCACTCTGTTGATTTACCGACAGATCAATTTTATGAAAAGCGAGCCCCTCGGGTTTGACAAAAATCAAAAGCTCATATTGCCGGTCTATCTCGGCGACAATTTTGAGACCATAAAAAAAGAGTTCTTAAACCATCCGTCTATTACCGGTGCTACCGCTTCAACGAACGTGCCTGGCCGGATTAACAATTCTCTTGTCACAAAATTGTTGGGTGATGAGAATAAACAGGGCTGGACGATCTTGTACAATTTTGTGGACGATGATTTTATCTCAGAATACGGTCTTGAGGTGATCGCTGGCCGCGCCTTTCAAAGGGAAATGGCAACCGATGCTTCTATGGCTTTTGTTCTCAATGAGGCCGCGGTAAGCACTTTCGGTTTCTCCTCGCCCGAGGAAGCATTAGGCCAGCGCTTAACAAGGGGTGGTGAGAACGGATCCATCGTAGGGGTGGTCAAAAACTTCCATATCAAAGGTTTTCAGAGTGAAATCCAGCCCCACATTATGCAGCTCCGCAGGAAAGGTTTTTCAATGCTCACGCTGACCGTAAATACGGAGAACCTGGCGGAGACTCTGGAATTCATCGAAAGAAAATGGCAGGAACTGCAATTAGGCAATACCTTTAGCTATTTTTTCCTGGATGAAGATTTTAATCGTCAGTATAATTCCGAAGAGCGCATGGGTAAATTATTTTCTGTTTTCACCGTGCTCGGGATCATCATAGCGGTGCTGGGGCTGTTCGGACTGGCGTCCTTTATGGCCGAGCAACGCACCAAAGAAATCGGTATTCGCAAAGTCTTGGGAGCTACGATAGCGAATGTGGTGGCGCTGCTGTCGAAGGATTTCGTCAAGCTGGTACTGCTGTCGAATGTCATCGCCTGGCCGGTGGCGTGGTGGGCCATGAATAAGTGGCTGCAGAACTTTGCTTACCGCATCGAGATTTCATGGTGGGTGTTTGTCCTGGCAGGCGGCCTGGCGTTGGTGATTGCGTTGCTCACGGTGAGCACACAGGCGGTGCGGGCGGCACTGGCGAATCCAGTCGAAGCGTTACGGTATGAATGAAAAAAATCAGAAGGTAACCTTTTTCAAAAAGGTTACCTTCTGAACTTGGGGAAAAGATAATTACCGGAATTCGCAATACATATTTTTGAGAAACGCCTTGCTGGCCAATCTTATTACTTGGCAAGCGGCTTGGGAAAGAGATGTAACAGGTTCTCAGTAAACAAGAGCGATTCATATAGAATATAAGTACGGAGTAAAAAGATGATGACATTAAAGCATATTTTTAAATACTATTCAAACAAATTTATAAAAACTTATGTCTTGCGGGATGTCAACATGGAAATCGTGGAGGGTGAATTTGTAACGATTATGGGGCCTTCCGGTGCCGGAAAATCGACGTTGCTCTATCTCCTGGGTATGCTGGATGAACCCAGCCAAGGCGAATATTTTTTTCGTGATCAGCCTGTGCAACAATTGAATGAAAAACAACGAACAGAACTGCACAAACACCAGATTGGTTTTGTCTTTCAAAACTATCACTTGATCGATGAATTGACGGTTTACGAAAATTTGGAGATCCCCCTTTTATATCAAAAAATAAAAGGACCGGAACGTAAAAGCCGGGTTGCGGATATGCTCGACCGTTTTCGCATTGTGGCAAAAAAAGATTTGTTCCCGCAGCAGCTTTCCGGCGGTCAACAGCAATTGGTGGGGATTGCGAGAGCCGTGATCGCACAGCCCAAAATAATTCTTGCAGATGAACCAACCGGCAATCTAAATTCCGAGCAAGGAAAAGAAATTATGGAACTGTTAAAAAAGTTGAACCAGGATGGCACCACCATCGTGCAGGTGACTCATTCCGAGGAAAAGGCAGCTTATGGTGATCGGATTATTCGTTTGTTAGATGGTAGGATTGATGATTGAGGCTTCATGTAAGTTGAATTCTGCATTCCTGATTTGAAATGGAGGAAACTCATGTTCAAAAACTATATTAAATTTACCTTACGTAATCTTCGCAAGCAGAAGATTTACTCGCTGATCAACATCAGCGGTCTGGCTCTAGGAATGGCCTGTTTTCTTCTCATCAGTTTGTTCATTCAATTTCAGTTCAGTTTCGACCAGTTTCAAAAAAACAAGGATAACATCTATCTGATTTATCGGGAAGGGGGCGTTGAAGGCAGAATTGAAAGAAGAGCCAATATTGGCGCGCCGTTAGCCCCATTGCTGCTGCAAAATTTTCCCGAAATTAAGAATGCCGTGCGTTTCAGCTTCTTTAGCGGAGTGGTTCACTATCAGCAAAAATGGTTTACAGAAAGATTAATTTTTTCGGACCCGTCGCTTTTTTCGGTCTTTTCATTTTCCCTGAAAGTGGGAGATGTAAAAACCGCGCTCAATGAGCCATTTTCGATCATCCTTTCTGAAGATATGGCGTCGAAGTACTTTGGTGATGAAAATCCGGTGGGTAAAATCCTTTCCTTTAAAACCGGTTGGGCTGATAAAAAGTTCGATTTCAAAGTAATGGGTGTTCTAAACAAAATTCCTGAAAACTCGCACCTGCAATTTGATTTTTTGGCTTCGTACGAAAGTCTGCACACCATGATGAATCCGGACTGGCTGACCAATCATTGGGATTCTGCCACGTTGACTTATATCCAACTCCGGGAGAATAACCGACCCGACAATCTGGAAAAACTACTGGTCGGTTTCACAGATAAATATGTTGATAAAATAGCTTACACCTGGCTCAAACTAAAACTGCTTCCTCTGAAAGAGGTCTATTCCCGTTCGGCCGGCTTGAGTGGATTTCAATTCACCAGCAGCGGGGATATTCGACTCATCTCCGTCATATTCGGTTCACTGGCTCTCTTTATTTTACTGATTGCGTGCATTAATTTCATGAACCTGTCCACCGCGCGTTCGGCAATGCGTGCCCGGGAAGTCGGGATTCGTAAAGTGGTTGGGGCGACACGAACACAGTTGATCGGGCAGTTCCTGGGCGAGTCTTTGCTGTTTAGTCTCCTCGCCCTGTTGTTTGCTCTTTTGTTGGTGGAACTCCTGCTGCCCTATTTCAACAACTTCGCTGGCATTACATTATCGATAAATTATCAGGGCAATTTCGCTTTCATCCTGTTCATGCTGCTTACCGCGGTTGCGGTCGGTATCGTTTCGGGCAGTTATCCTGCCTTTTTTCTTTCCGCTTTCAACCCCATCAAAGTTCTGAAAGGGGTAACGGTGAGGCGATCGTCCAACGCATTCAGGAAAATTCTGGTGGTTTTCCAATTTACCATTTCCGTGGTCCTGATTTTTGGTTCCATTGTCATACTAAAGCAGATTAACTTCGTGCGGCACAAAGATTTGGGATTTGACAAAGAGCACATTGTGGTGGTGCCAATAAATGATAAAGCTGTGAAACGCAACTACGAGTCATTGAAGAGTGAATTAGTGCGTGAGTCAAGTATTTTGAATGTCACCACCGCGTCGCAGGTGCCAGGTGTGACGTCACAAAACGGCATCATGATCAAATCAGATGGAGTGGAGGACGTGTTGCTGGGGATTGTTTACACGAATTTTGATTACATGACAACGTTGGGTTTGCGGACGGTCGAAGGCAGGTTCCCCAATAGGGAGATTGCCACCGACGCCAATCAAGCCGTGCTCATGAATCAGACGGCGTTGAAAAAGTTGAATTGGCAAACAGGTGCCGGAAAGCCCGTCGAGCTTTATTTTAAATCGAATGGAAGAATTGAGAAATTTTATTCCGGTACGATTATTGGGGTGATCAATGACTTTAATTTCCGGTCTCTGACAGAGCCGGTGCAACCGGTGTTGTTCAAGATCGATCCAGGCCGCTGTCGCTACATGTTGATTCGGATAGACGGGAATCGTTTGGACCTGGCCATCGCCGCCATTCGCAAGACGTTGACCGCATTTGCACCCGACCAGCCGGAGGACTTCTATTTTTTGGATCAGAGGATCGATCAAATGTACCGCTGGTTTTATGATTTTGGCAAAATGGTGCGTATCGCCACAATTATTTCCATTTTCATTTCATGTCTGGGTTTGTTTGGATTAGCCTTTTTTGCAACCGAACGTCGCGTCAAGGAGATCGGCATTCGCAAAACTTTAGGAGCGTCGGTGCCGGGTGTGGTCACACTTTTGTCGAAGGACTTTTTGAAATTAGTCCTGATCGGCAATATTGTCGCCTGGCCCCTGGCTTATTTCCTTATGAAACAGATGCTGCAGAATTTCGCTTACCGGATTCAGATTGGCGCGGATATATTCCTTTTGGCCTCAGTACTATCTATGATCGTAGCCTGTTGCACGGTCAGCTACCAATCGGTAAAAGCGGCGCTGGCAAATCCCGTTGACGCGTTGCGATATGAGTGATTTTATACAAAATCAGCGATCTGCGATCGACATTCCGGCTTACTCTCTTTGCTCTCTCCCCAACCGGAATGCCTTCAGGTTGGTATCCACGACCTTTTCACCTTTCCTGGCAAAGAGGTCTTTGATTAACTGCTGCATGGTTGCTTCCTGAATGGGCAGAAAATGTGAAGCGGCTCCCGCTAACACCATGTTCGTGGCACGACCGGATCCTGCCTGAATGGCAAGTTTGTGGGCGTCAACGATGGTGGTGTGGGGAAAGGTTCTGATTTTTCCAAGAAGCTCGTCTAAGTCGGGATAATCATCTATGTTGATTTCCGGATTAGACGACGTAATCAGATGGCCATTTTTTTCGAGATAATCCAGATAGCGCAGACTTTCCAACGGTTCCATGCTTAAAATCATGGAAGCAGAGCCATGTGGAATGAGGTCGCTGTAAATGGTTTCGTCCGATATACGCAGATTGGTATAAACCGCACCGCCACGTTGCGACATGCCGTGGACTTCCGATTGTTTCACGTGCAAGCCCTCTTGCATCGCTGAAGAGGCTATTATGGCGGAAACCGAAAGCACACCCTGACCGCCTACTCCGGCTAAAATGACGTCATATTTCATTTTTTTACTCCTTCCCGTCTGTGGCGTTTGGCCGTTTCAATACATTCCCGCACCGCAATGATCACTGACAGCCCGTCGTAGTTTATTTCGGCTCGAATGACATCGCTGTTATGATCGGTAAACCTCCGGTGTGTCGTCAAAATATGGACGTGATCTTTGGGTACACCGAGACCGAGAATGAGTGGCTCCAGTCGTGACGCCGGTAAAATTGTCGGCTGTCCGCCGGTCATACCTACCGTTTCATTGTCGAGAATGAGCAGGGTCATGTTGGTATTGTGCGCTACCGCGTCCATGAGCGGTGTAACGCCGGAGTGTAAAAATGTACTGTCACCGATGACCGCCAGTACCGGATGAAAGCCTGCTTCGCTGGCGCCTTTGGCCATGCCGACGGAAGCGCCCATACAGACCGTCGATTCGATGGCGGAATAGGGTGGAAGCGCACCTAGCGTATAACAGCCGATGTCAGATGTCACCATGGAGTTGTCGTAAGCAGACAGCGCCTTTTTTATGGCATCGTAGGTGTCGGCGTGCGGGCAACCGGGACAGAGTTGCGGCGGACGTGTCACAAGATGTAAGTTGGGATGTGAGATACCTTTACGCTCAGATAATCCTAAGACCGGCCGGATATTGTCAGGCGTCAATTCGCCTTCCGGGGGGACATCCCCTGATTCTTTGCCGATAATTTTCACGGGCACCGGCAGGATGCCGCGCAGATACCGTTCCAGAAACGGGTAACCTTCTTCGAGGACAAGGATCTTTTTGACGTGTTCCGCAAGTGCGCGGATTTTATTGACCGGTAGCGGGTACACACTGATATGCAGATGTGACGGTTTCTCACGCAATTCCGGTAGGTTTTCCAGGTAATAATTTTTTGCCAGACCGGTCGTGATGACACCATAGTCCTTAAATTCAGGATTCAATTCCAGGCGGTTGTATGGCGATTTCTCAGAAAGATTTTTCAAATGCTGTTGCGTATCTAATAAATCGTGCCATTGAACCCGTGCATTAGAGGGCAAAAGAATCCAGGAGTTTGGCCGCGGCACTTTATCGATTGAATTTTCATGACGCGGTTCACCAACGGACACAACGGAACGGCTGTGTGCCAGACGCGTGACCAGGCGAATCATGACTGGAATTTGAAATTTCTCCGAGAGGTCAAAGGCCTCCCGGGTCATCTCATAAGCTTCCTGCTGGTTTGCGGGTTCCAGGCAGACGATTCTAGCGAAATCAGCGAAGTAACGGCTGTCCTGTTCGTTTTGCGAACTGTGCATCCCGGGGTCGTCCGCCACCACTAAAACCATGCCGCCATGTATAGACACGATGGCCGAATTTATGAACGGGTCTGCTGCGACATTTAACCCTACATGTTTCATGGCAACCAGACTTCTCTTTCCAGCGAAAGAGGTTCCCAGTGCAGCCTCGTAGGCGGTTTTTTCATTTGTACACCATTGAGCAACGGGTGTTTGGTGTTTTTGCGAGTAGCGGATGAGATATTCCATGATTTCCGTAGATGGCGTTCCCGGATAGGCGTATGCTGAAGAAAGTCCAGCATGGATAGCGCCCATGGCCACAGCCTCATCGCCGAGTAAAACGACGTCTGACATAGAACCTCCGTAGTGAAAGTCTATTGTTTCATTAACTTGCGTTTTTCTATTTCAAGCCTCGATTTTTGAACAAGGCACAAAGGGGATTTCAAATTGCGTGCCATAAAATCGGTACTCGGGACTGGATGTCTATGTGTTTGATAAAACGACAGTTAATGGTGTGCGGTAGTCCGGTGTTTTTTCTTATTTTTGAGAAATATCTTTTAATCTTCTTAATGATAGGAATCAACTGAAAATCTATACAAGCCATCCGGAGAGAAATATGACCATTGAGCCACCAAAAACGACCGTCAGGACCATAGAGCTTTGACGTTGCACGTTTTTCATTATATTATGCATGAAAACAAAAAACAGGAGGTGCTGTCATGAAAAAATTTATTTTAGCGGTATTTTGCCTGCCGCTCTTTCTCTTACAACCAACGTATGCGGCAAAATATCAGGGGGCGGAAACTGTCCGTGTTGCGGAAGGGGATACCTTGCAGTCGGATTTATTTGCCGGAAGTCGAACCGTAAATATCGACGGTGTTGTACTCGGGGATGTTTTTGCCGGTTGCGAAACCATTTCCATCGGAGGCACGGTCACGGAAGACGTCGTGGTTTCGTGTCGTGAGGTGACGGTGCGCGGGAAAGTCGGCGACCAGTTGATAAGCTTCTCGAGGAGCTTGCGTGTAGATGGTGAGGTCGATGGCGATGTAATTGCTTTCAGCGGTGAGGTGCGCATTGGCCCTCAGGCGCATATCAAAGGTAATCTGTATGTGGGGACTGGAAAGCTATGGATTGAAGGAGGCCGCATTGACGGAAATATTCAGGGTGGTGTTGGTGAGGTTCACCTGAACGGCGAGGTCGGTAAAAGCGTGTCGCTAAAAACGCCTGAATTTACGTTCGGCCCGGATTACAATGCCGGGGAGGGCACGAAATTGACTCTGCCCTACAAACCGGATCGTTCCAAAATAAAAAACCTCCCAGCAAATCTGGAAATTGTCATCAAACCACCGAAAAAATTCTACCGTTCTTCCTTTTTCTATTGGTCCCTGGTTGCCGCCTTTATTACCGGACTGGTTTTGGTTGTGTTTTTCAAAAATTTTCTCTACGATTATTTAACGTTCGCAAGGCAAAGATTGTGGCAAAATACCGGTGTCGGCTTTCTGGCGTTTGTAGCCATGCCTGTAGCTGTTTTGATTTTGCTTCTCCTGGTTCTTACGATTCCGCTGGGCTTGATTTTGCTGGCTGTGTATTTTATCTTAATGTATTTAAGTTTTGTTTTCAGCGCCCTTTTCTTCGGAGATATGATCCTTAAGGGGTTGCAAAAGAATGGGCGTCAGGGGCATTTGATCTTACCGTTGCTTTTGGGTATTGTGGTGGTGGCGTTGGTTCCTGAGCTGCCGGCAATCGGATGGTTGTTTGATGTGATTTTTATCTGCTTCGGTATGGGCAGCTTAGTTGCTTACATTTGGAATATGCGTGTAAAAAAAGCGGCTTAATTTAAATGAAACCTTTACCGCGCATGATTTGGATCGCTGGCGCCGTCCTTCTGGTCGGCGCCCTGCTTTCCTTTTTTATCCTTGGCAAAACAGACAGCGCCCCCCGTGCCATTGTAGCCGGGTACTTTTATAGCGTCTGTTTGTTTGGGACTTTCGGGCTGGTAAGACGATTTTTTACCGCGAGGCTGTCGGTCTTTTCTACCGCCCAGCAGGTTCTGTTAAGAACGCTTTTGTATGCCAGTGCCTTGGGGGTAGCTTACCTGCTGGGACTCGTTTTTCAGACCATCATCCTGATACCCGCACACACCTGGAAATTGGCCATCGCCGAGCAACTCAGGCTGGGTTTTCTGCATCTCATCTCTTTTCCATTTACCGGAGAAAGTTTCGATTCTCTTTTGACCGGGGAGGTCAGGACCGTGCTCACCGGTTTTTTTACGGGAATCTTTTTGATCGGACTGGTGAGTGTGCTGGGAAGTTACATCGAGATGCGCTGGCAGCAAAATGTCCGGAGACAGGCGGTGCAGCAGGCGGAGTTGTCGGCCCTGCGCGCTCAGATCGAACCGCATTTTCTATTTAATTCGCTGAACACCATCGTTGCCATTCTGCGCAGCGATACGGAACGGGCTGAAAAACTGCTGCTGCAATTGAGTGACATTTTGCGCTACATGTTTCAAAATTCCCAACGCGAGAAAGTTGACCTTCAACAGGAAATCGAGTTTACAAAGCAGTACGTGGAATTGTTGCAGGCACGTTTTGGTGAAAAATTGGTGATAAAATGGAGTGTGTCTGCATCCCCGAAAGAGTTAAGTGTCCCCGGGTTGATCATGCAACCGCTCATTGAAAATGCAATACGTCACGGTTGGGTTGACCGCAACCAGCCGCTGCACCTGCATTTTTCGGTGAATCGGAACGCGGCGTACGTTGTCATGTCTGTCTCTGATGACGGTGCGGGCATCTCTGCGCAACGGTTGCAGCAACTTCCGTTACCCGGTCATGCGCTGGAAAACATTTCAACCAGGCTGGCGTTATTTTTCGGACAAAAAAAATTGTTATCCATCGTGCCGGTGCCGGATTCCGGAACCCGGGTTGACATAAAAATACCCTTGCAAACCCTATGACCAAAGTGATAATCGTCGAAGATGAGCAGCCTGCCGCTGAACGGCTGCAAGAGCTCCTGAGCGGAATTTCCGGTATACAGCTCATTGCCACCTGTACGACCGGCGAAGAAGCGGTTCGCCAAATTGAGGCTCTCAAACCCGACGTCGTTTTCCTGGACATTCATCTCTCGGATATTTCAGGGCTGGATGTGTTGCGGTTTCTTTCACACAAACCGGCGGTTATTTTCACCACCGCTTTCGACCGGCATGCGGTTGAGGCTTTTCAGATTGGGGCTGTGGATTATTTGTTGAAACCGTTTTCCAATGAGCGTCTGCAGCAGGCGGTGGCGCGAGTCCGTGAGCGGTTGGCAAATAATGCACCGGAGTCATGGGATGTGCAGGCGCTGTTGTCGCACTTGCAGCCGAAAGAGCCGTACCTGCTGCGAATTCCTTCCAAAATCGGTGATAAAATCTACATTCTTTCCGTCGATGACATTGTCTATTTTGCCAGCCGCGACAAACTCATTTTTGCGTATTTAACAGATACAAACTTTCTGATTAATTACACGCTGGAGGATCTGGAACACCGCCTGGACCCGGAAAAGTTTTTCCGAATTCACCGCTCAACCATTGTGAATCTGGATTATGTTAAAAGCATCGAAGCCTGGTTTGCCGGCGGATACAAGATGACGGTGCGTGACAAACAGGGCAGCAACCTGATTATCAGTCGGTCAGCAGGTAAAAAACTGCGCCGGAAGCTCGGTTGGTGAAGTTTCATTCTGTGAAGAAACGATGCCGGTAGCGGTGTTGTGATTCCTAATTACAGTTGTGCAATCCCTGTCAGAGTTGATATATCATTCAAACAGAACCAGTGTGATGTCGACCTGGTAGTCGCCGGGGAGAAATCTGGCCTAATGTGTATATGAGCAGAATCATACGAAGTCAGATTTCTCCTCCGCTGTGATCCGTAGAAATGACAACCTGGTAGGTAACGTTAATAGGAAACGCATGTCTATTGATTGAGCCTCAGCGTTCGACCGTCTCTTTATCTCGAAAATGGCTTTTTTGTCTCCCTAAAGAATTGCACGGTTTGAATGGGTGAATATTTGAAAAATGTGGCGCCATCAATTCGTTTGGGTTATTGGTAGTCTTATGGTAAACGTTGTTCCCTTGCCCATTTCAGATTCGAATGTTAACGTTCCTTTGTGTTTTACAACGATAACATCGTGTGAAATCGCCAAACCCTGTCCGGTTCCTTTGCCCACCTCTTTGGTGGTAAAAAATGGGTCGAATACTTTGGTGCGAATTTTTTCGGGAATACCGTTACCGGTGTCAGCGATTTGGATGACAGCCCAATTGTCTTCCTGTTTTGTGGTAATTGTAATGGTCCCTTTTTTGTTCCAGTCTTGTTCCACAACATCTTTTATGGCATGCGTGGCGTTTATGACAATGTTTAAAATGACCTGGTTAAATTCACCAGGAAGACATTCGACACGTGGCAATTTACGGTCAAAGTCGGTTTTTAGATCAGCAACATATTTATATTCGTTTTTGCTAATTGCGATAGTGCTTTCAATGGCCTTGTTAATATCGATAAATGTTTTGTCCTCTTGTCCGGGGTGAGAGAACTCTTTCATTGCCTTGACAATTTTTGTAACTCTTTCAATCCCGGTAAGCGTTTCTTCAATGGCTTGGGGTGTTTCGTTCAGTAGAAAATCCAGTTCTGATTGTTTCAGGAGATTCGTTAATTTTTGTTGGAAATCATTATCAGGATTGGCATCATTGGTTTTTTCTAATAATCGTCGTGTTTCTTGAACCAGTGAGTTGTAATGCGTAAAAGCCTTTTTGAGAAAAGTCGTATTATCGTTGATGTACTGCATCGGGGTATTGATTTCATGCGCAATGCCTGCTGCCAATTGACCTATGGATTCTAATTTTTGCGCCTGTGCCAGTTGATTCTCCAGAATTTTTCTATTGGTAATGTCGTAAGCCAGAAGAAGATAGCCACTGATTTTTTCTGTCTGTTGTTGTGTCAACGGGTTTATAATGATATTCAAAAATCCTTCCGAGCCATTTTTATGAGTGTACTGAATATCATTTATATTTGTCGGCTGCTTCTTGTTTCGGCATTGTTTAATTTGTTCACAAACAATGTTCCAATCCCATTTAATTTTCAACGTTGAGAATCTTTCCCCGAGGGCATGCGATTTGGAAATGCCGAAGTTGTTTTCAGCGGCTTCATTCCAACGAGTGACTTTATTGTCGGCTCCAACACCGATGAGTATGGATGAAATGGCTGTTAGGAGTTGTTCGGTTTCTCTGTGGCTTTGCTTTAGCGCTTCCTCGGCCAATTTGCGTTGGGTAATGTCTATTGTTGACACCAGGACATTTGAATAGTCATTTTCATTTTCCTTCGTTTGTTGAATAGATAGCCGCAGAAAAACGTTTCTGATTTCACCGGAAAGCGTTTTCACCTCTGCTTCATGTTCAAAGTGATTTCTACCGCAGGCAATGGCGACCATCTCATCTTTAAAATTATCAAACGATTTTTTTGTGAATGTTTTGTCCAGGTTACCCAATAATTCTTTTTTGCTTGTTGCTTGATACATGTTTAAAGCTGTCCTGTTGACATCCAATACTTGGATTTTTTGTGCGCAGGCTTTTAATGAATCCGGGTTTTTTTTAAAATAGTCATCGAAATCATGAATTCCCTTTCTTTCTAATTCCTCCAGGTAGTTTTTTGCACCTCTATAATCTTCCACCCATAAACCGTTCGGGGAATATTCAAACAGTTGCCTGGCGTTGCGTTCGCTGTTTTTTAAAAATTCCAAAGTTTTACTGTTTTGCAAGGCAACGGCAGCCAATTCTGTGAAAGCTGTAGCCATTTTGGCGTCATTGTCATCGAAGGTACTTTTTTTATTTACCAGACAGAAGAATCCGACCGTTTTTTTATCGGTGACGAGAGGTGAAATTAACACGTTGTCCAGATGGACGTGTCCTGCGGGTAAGTGCTTTGCCCATTTACTTCCCCGGAAATGATTTTCGTACATTGTTTTACCACTGTAGAAAGCTTCCTTACGCAAACCATGTGTTGGCATTAGCATTGCCGGTTCAATGTTACATTTCAATTCTCCCGGATCCAAAAAGAAGACAAAGTTTTCATTTGGCAAAGCAATGAATCCGGCTGTTGCGCCAATTAAGGATTTGCAGGAATTGAATAATATTTCTGCTGCTTTCTCGAATTTATGATGTTTTAAGACCGACCGGGTTCCGGAAAGCAAAGCGGAAATTTCTTGCTGAGATTTTTTCAGTCGTTCTTCGGTTTCGATTTGTTCAAGAACCTGTGTGATCACACCCGGCAATAAATCAAAAATCCCTTTTTCTTTTACGAGGTAATCCCGTGCTCCGAATTTCATGAATTTAACCGCTAACTTCGTATCGTCTTCGGCTGTCAGCATAATGTAGGGGATGTTGTCTTTTTTCTTGTCGAGCGATTTAATGATTTCAAGGCCGGTCATGTCGGGCAGATGAAAATCCAGTAACATCAAGGTGCAGCGATTTTTGTTTAGCCATTGCTTCGCTGCTTTGCCTGAAAAGACGCAATGTGTGTGGTAGCTGTATTTGCGCAGTAGTTTTTGCACAATTCGAGCAAATGCCCGGTCATCATCGACGATAAGAATAGATTGGCATTTGACCTCCGGGGTCCGGTCATTTCCTGTCACCGAGTTTGAGGAAGACGACGTCATGTTTTCACACCACCCAACCAAGTGTCCGTTCCACGGCTTTCAACCAGCCGTCATATTTTATCTGCCGGTTTTGCGGCGTCATGTGAGAGCGCCACTCTTTCTCTTTGTGCCAATTCGCTCGCAATTCAGCTTCCCCGCCCCAAAAACCAATAGCGAGGCCGGCTGCGTAAGCTACGCCGCGGGCTGAAGTTTCACGCACAGCCGGCCGGACAACCGGCACACCAAGGATATCGGCCTGGAATTGCATGAGAATTTCACTGGCCACCATGCCGCCATCGACTTTCATGGATGTGATTTCTATGCCGGAATCTTCAAACATGGCATCAAATACCTCACGTGTCTGGTAGGCGGTTGCTTCCAGTACCGCGCGTGCGAAATGACCCTTGTTGGTGGATTTTGTGATTCCGGCAATGATGCCGCGGGCGTCATCGCGCCAATAGGGAGCAAACAATCCTGAGAATGCCGGTACGAAATAAATGCCGCCGCTGTCTGTGACCGAGGAGGCAAGTCCATCAATTTTAGACGCTTCAGGGATAAGGGTTAGGTTGTCATGCAGCCAGTGAACCAGCGACCCGGCATTGGCGATGGAACCTTCCAAAGCATAGACTGCGGGGTCTTCCCCCATTTTGTAGGCTACCGTGGTAATTAAACCATGTTTGGAAAGAGTGATTTCTTTCCCTATATTCTGGAGCATAAAACAGCCGGTGCCGTAGGTGTTTTTTGTATCTCCACGTTCGAAACAAGCCTGTCCATAAAGTGCAGCCTGCTGGTCGCCCATGGCGCCGCAGATGGGTACGACCCCGTTGAAGGGGCCGGCTATGCTTGTCATACCAAAAATAGCGTTGCCGCTGGAAGGCCGGATTTCCGGAAGCATCTGCCGGGGAATGTTAAATAGTCTGAGGATTTCATCATCCCAGTTTAATGTCTTCAGGTTCATAAGCATGGTTCGGCTGGCATTGGTGACATCTGTGAGATGAACGCCGCTTTTCTTTTCACCGTTTTCATTGGGCGCTGCGTCCCTTCGCGCCCCTCCATTTAAAAGCCAGATGAGCCAACTGTCCACAGTACCGAATATGGCCTTACCCGCTTCAGCGGATCGGCGCAGTCCGGGAATGTTATCCAGCATCCATTTGATTTTTGGGCCGGAAAAATAGGTTGTGAGCGGCAGTCCGGTGGTCTCGAGAAAGCGGTCACGGCCGCCTTCCAGGGCAAGTTTGGCACAAATATCTTTTGTGCGTGTATCCTGCCAAACAATGGCATTGCCATACGGTTTGCCGGTGTCTTTGTTCCAGATGAGCGTGGTTTCACGCTGATTGGTGACGCCAATAGCTGCTAAATCGCTGGCTTTTACCCGTCCTTTTTCCATGGCTTTTTTGATGGCGCTCTGGGTTCGCATCCAGAGAACCAGAGGGTCGTGTTCCACCCAGCCTGGTTTGATGGAAATCTCCTTGTGCACTTCCCGATGAGAAGCGACTATGTGACCCGTCTTATCAAAGATGACAAAGCGTGTACTTTTCGTCCCCTGGTCGATAGCTCCGATATATTTTGACACGATTAGGCTCCGTTTGAATAATTTGTCAAAATAATTATCGGAATGCTCGATACAATTACTTAGATATGTCGTAAGATATTATTAAAATATAATTTATAGATAATAGTTTGTTTTTATGTTCTTGATAACGATAATTCCAAAAACATTCAAAATAGAATATTAGTAAGAATCAAAACACTATAGAGAGATAACTTTCATCCGAGGCCAAATTATTTTTTGTCTTTTTCAAACACGGCCCCAAAGCTTGAAACACATGGAAAACTTTAATTCCATGGCAAAACGGTTCGAAATGGAATGCACCTTTATCGTTTTATTTTTTACAAAGTTATGCCGATATTTCTTCAGTAAATCGAGTAACAAAAACAATAATTTAGCTATTTGCGAAACGTGAGTGGAATCTATGGTGTGGAAATATTGGGTCAAACTTGAATATTGCAGATACGCTGAGCAGAATTAACGCAAGTTTACCCAATGTGGCAGGACTGGGTTTTTACTCCCGCATGCGGTTGAAGCAGCAAATGTGAGCTGTCTTATTCCTGCAACGCAATATGTGCGAACACTTTTGCGTCATCGAGAATGTTTTTGATGCGAACATATTCGTTGGGACCGTGCAGAGTTTCGTCCTGTGTTGCCCAGACCACTGTATCTAAACCCACTTCCCGGAAATATGCTGCGACCGTACCGCCGCCTATTCCCATGGGACTGGTTTTTAGATTTCGTAAATCCAGCAGCGCCTTTTGCACGGCTTTGACGACTTGGGCATCCACCGGGGTCGGCGGTGCGGCGGTCAATTCCTGCGGCGTTGTCACCTCGATTTTGACGTCAAATGCGGTTTCAATTTGACGACACAATCCCCGGACAAAGTCTTTAACTTCTGCAAGATCATAAGTGGGATGAATCCGGCAATCGAAATAAAAGATGTCTTCACCGGGAATGGTGTTGACATTCGGGACATTTGCTTCTTTTTTCGTGGGTTCAAACGTACTGATGGGTGGATCAAATACGGGGTCGGATAGGTTGAATTTTTCGTAAAGTTGATCTAATTTCACGATAAGGTGGGCGCCGGCTTTAAAAGCGTTGTTGCCTAATTCCGGTGTTGAGCCGTGGGTCTGTTTCCCCTGGATTTTGAATTTAAACCAGACGATGCTTTTTTCTGCAACTTCCACCAATGTGCCTTCCGCATTGCCCGCGTCCGGAATGATGTAATAATCATCCTGCTTGAACAGATTTTGATGATTTTCCAGCAGATATTGAATGCCGTATTTGCTGCTGGTTTCTTCATCGGATACCAGGAGGAGTCCGATATTATAGTGTGGTTGAACGCCTTCATCTATGAAAGCTTTAGCGGTCAGAAGGGAGGACACGATGCCCTGCTGGTTATCTTCGGTGCCGCGGCCGTAAATTTTCCCATCTTCCACCCGAATGGTCCAGGGGTCGCCCTCCCATTGGCTCCTATCTCCTGGAGGAACCACGTCCATGTGTGACATGATCCAGATCGTTCTGGAAGGATTCTTGCCTGGAAGAATTGCGATGAGATTGGGACGATTGCCGGACGGCACCCGGTCATCGGGCGCGTCATAATTTTTTACATCTTTTAAACCGAGATCGTTTAGAAAATAGCCTTTGAGAAACGCTGCTTTTTTTTGTTCGCCTTCCCCGTCATTTTCCGGCCCTAAGGCTGGGATGGCGGTAATTTCTCTCTGCAGTTTAATGCTTTCTTCTTCATACGTATCAATACGGCTACAAATTTTATCCAATATTGATTTGTCCACATTATTCTCCGGCATGAACCCAGGTTAAAGATTTTGTCTGGTTTAAACCTTGAAAAAAAAGGCCTAAACGTTCATGGACGGGGTCAATTTTTTCACCAAATTGTGCCGATAGTTGGTCGCCGATTTCTTTGACATTGTGTGAACCGTCACATTGTTCCCAGATAAAGCTGCCGATTTCATCCAGCTTTAATCGGTAATGCGGACGTTTCAACTTTGGCATGATCCACTTTCCGAAAAAGTGATTGCCGAATTTTGGCACCAACAACACAATGTGGTTGTCGTCTGTTTTCTCCCAGTCCTGGTTACGTTTAGGCCTTCGGGCCATATATTCTGTTTCAGAAATCTGATGACTCATTTGAAATAATTTATTCAGTGCTTTTTTTGATGGGCAAATTAATGAGCATATAAATAAGCCCGGCAAAAATCAACAATCCCAGCCATGGCGTATTAAATGGCGATAACTGGGCCAGGGTAAAGGAGCTGTCCGAGACATTAAATCCCAACACAACAAAAGCCAAAAAGACAGCCATGAGTGATTCACCGGCAATAAGTCCCGATGCTACCAGCGTACCTGTGTTATCCGCTTTCTTTTTTTGTTCGTCGCTAAAATTTTTCTTTTCCGTGGTTTTGTTCATGTACCATTTGATAATGCCGCCTACGAAAATGGCCGCGGTTGAATGAAAAGGCAGGTACATGCCAACCGCAATGAGCATGGGTGACGGCGCTTCGATAAGGATGAGACCGATGGCAAAAACAATTCCCACCAAGACCAGCGGCCAAGCCATCTCACCGCCCACAATTCCTTTGGCCATCAAAGCCATCAAGCCGGCCTGCGGCGCCGGCAGTGCAGCGCTGCCAATGTGGTAAACTTTATCCATCACGGCAATAAACGGCATGAGCATGGCGCCGGCGATAATCACACCGATGATTTCACCCATTTCCATTTTCCACGGTGTGCCTCCGAGGATGTGCCCGACTTTTAAATCCTGCGTCATATCGCCGGCTATTCCGGCGGCACAGCAAACGACGCCGGCAACGCCTAAAACAGCGGCAATCCCTTGCGGTCCGGTGACCCCAATAGCCACCATTAGGATTGCTGAAATTAACAGTGTACTTAGAGTCAGGCCGCTAATGGGGTTGTTTGAGCTGCCAATCAGACCAACTAAATAACCTGCAACCGCAGCAAAAAGAAAACCGACAATCAGTAAAACAACGGTCAGCAGGATAGAACCCAAGAACGAACCGCTGAAATATTTGTACAGAAAAAATTGTGGAATTGCCAGGAGCAGGATTGCAATGATGATTTTTTTGAAATCCAAATCAATTTCAAGCCGGGAAACCACTCCGGAATGTTTTTTGATTTTCTGCAAATCCTTAAATGCTTTACCAATACCTTGAAATAAAGAAGAGCGTAAATTGTAAAGGGTGTAAAAAGCAGCAACAATCATGGTGCCTACAGCAAGGGGGCGAATTTGTCTGAACCAGATTTCACCACTGATTTCTATCCAGCTATGACCACTGGTGGCAAAATCCTGTAAGGTGGGATTCAAAAATATCGCCAGTGGAACAAGCAGGAGATGCCCCAAAACCGCACCGGCAAAAAGCACTGCTGAAATTCGATAACCGACGATATAGCCGACACCTACAAGTGCCGGAGATGCTGCCGGGGATTCCAGTAGAATTCCGCCCGAAAATGACTTCATGGAGCCGAGTATTTGTATTTTGGACTGTGCAAATGTGTAGAACCGATTGACATAGTCTTCAATCATATAAATACCGTTACTATTCTTAAACAGTTCGATGAGTCCGCCAATTCCCATGGCGCCAAAAACGAGACCGGCTCCTGTAGCTCCGCCCTGTCCTGCTTTTACAATTTCGGCGGCGGCGACACTTTCGGGGAATGGTAAGTTTGCTTCCTCAACCATGGTACGGCGCAGCAATACGATGAAAAGCACCCCGAGCGTGCCGCCGATGATCATGATTATTGAGCCTTCCATAAGATGCTGAAATGTCCAAAGTGAATCCCAAACACCGCTAATCACAAAGGCCGGGATCGTGAATATCGCACCGGCAACCAGCGCTTCTCCTACGGAAGCTGTGGTTCGGGCAATGTTTTCCTCTAAAACTGAACCGTTGAATACACGCAATGCGGCCATTGCCACAACTGCAGCAGGAAATGTAGCAGCTACGGTAAGCCCTGCTTTCATACCGAGGTAAGCATTTGCAGCACCTAAAACGATTGCCATGAGTACACCGAGAAGAACTGATCGAAAAGTAAATTCTTTAAGTTCAGAATCCGCAGGTACAAAAGGTTTGAACTCCGAATTACTCATTTTCCCTCCATTCCGAATACAAGTTATTTGTTCAAATTAGTAATATGGTAGGTTGTACTAAATTGTACAAAAGATGTTAAATATATTTAAAATTGTCAAGCAAAAAGTATTGCGGCTGAGAAATTACTTTTTTTACCTGAGTTCCCTTTGTTGTCCGTTTGATATTTTTTGTAACATTTTATTCAATTTTCTGCAAAATAAACCGATTGCTCTTACAGAATCAACATAACTGCAATCAGATTTCGGGGTAAATAGAGAAGGACACCGTATGAAACAGGCCATTGAAAAGACCAAATACCACATTTTTGAAAAAACGAGACCCCAAGTTGCCAGTAAAATTGCTGCGAATCTGTGGTTTACACCACCGAAATATGAAGCGGCTTTGCCCGAGAAGATGTTTCTAGAATCTGCTGCAATAGAGCGGGTTCCATGCGGCGAAACCAGGCATCAGTCCACCATAAATTCGTTTTATACAGTTTACAGCTGGGGCAGGGGGCCTCTGGTTTTGCTGGTTCACGGCTGGGGTGGCAGTACGGCGCAAATGTGTCCATTGGCAAAACAGTTGGTTGAAGCAGGCTACCAGGTTATTGCCTTCGACGCCTTTGCGCATGGCGATTCGCCGGGCCATAAAACTGATATATTGGAAATGAAGGATATCGTTCTGGATATCTTAAACAGATTTGAGCAGGTCGATGCTATCGTAGGACACTCTCTCGGCGGGTTTGCAGCGCTGCTTGCTAATCAGGAATGTGAGAAAGCCGATATGCTAGTGACCGTAAATATGGCTGCTTCTTTGGATTATTATTATAAACAGTTTACAAATTATCTGCATGTCGTTAGAACCATGTCAGGAAGGATAGCGGTGAGAATCGGCGGTTGTCTGGGTAAAAATATTACCGATTTTTCACTCATGCAAATTGCTCCATCGGTCAATTATCCACACTTGATTGTTCATGATCAAAATGATGAAATGGTCAGTTTTCAGGAAGCACAAGCGCTAAATCAGTTTTGGCAAAATAGTGAATTGCTGATTACTGCAGGACTTGGTCACTCCGGGTTTCTGCACGATGTTGGCACATCCGAAAAAATTATTCAATATTTGAAAAAAAAACAGACGTACATCTCCGAGTTTGTTTCATATCAGAGTTGATCTGTTAAAGAGAGGGTTCATTTTTTAAAAGCGTGATATCTGCGAGGCGTCACGCTTTTTGTTTTTTGGGGATTTTTATTCTGAATTCAGTAAACATTTCTATTTCAGAGTCGAAGGTGATTTCACCGCTGTGTTCACGCACGATGATATCGTAACTCAAAGCCAGCCCCAGTCCTGCTCCATGATTTTTAGATTTTGTGGAAAAAAACGGTTTAAAAATTTCATTGCGTAAACCCTTCTGAATGCCGATGCCGTTATCCCGAAAGATGATTTCCACTTCCTGACCCAGGTTATGTGTTGTGATGCTTAAGTTCGGGGAATAGTCTTTGCCTAACGTACGCTTTTTCTCTGTCATGGCGTCACAGGCGTTGTTGACCAAATTAATGAAAACCCGGCCCATTTCATGCGGAATCAGTTCAACCTGCTCGATGGATGCGTCATAATTTTTATCGAGAGCCAGATTGAAACCGGTGGAATTGAGCCGTACAGCCTGATAGGCAAGATGAATGTATTCATCTAAAAGGTCGTTAAGTCCTGCAAGTTGGAATTCCCCGGTCTTTCCTCTGGAGTGGTTGAGCATGGTTTGAATGACCTGATCTGCTCGCAGGCTGTGCCCGTTGATTTTATCTAAATTTGCTTGCAGTGTTTTCAGGATAGTTTTGATTTTGTTCTGTGTTTCGTCCGGTAATTGACCTTTTTCTGCTGTTAACATTTCTTCGATTTCGTCACATAAGTCGCCGGATAACGCAGCAAAATTTTGAATAAAGTTCAGGGGATTTTTAATCTCATGCGCAATGCCTGCCATTAACGTGCCCAGGGATGCCAATTTCTCCTGTTTTAGCAATTGTTCCTGTTGTTCGGCAATTATTTTTAGAGCCTGTTTCAGGTCGTCATTTTTTTGTTTCATAAGCCTATAAATTTTCAGTTTGGTTATTTGCGATTCGGTTGATATTCAAACGGCAGCATGTCTGCTACCCGTTCCCATCCCCAGTAGCCGTAGACGGTGAACGCAAAAGGGTTTGCGACATTGCCGCTGGTATCCACTTCTGCAAAATGGTGGTTCATTTTTATCCACGATGTCTGTGCTTTGGGCACAAAGAACGTGCGGTCGTTGCGGGTAATCCCCGACTGTTTTGCCAGCCAGTTCTGATACTCAGGAGCCTCGTTTTTCCGGGTGTAGGTGACCTGGAGAAAATGCGAAAACGAAAGCTTCTTTTGAAAGACCGTGTCACCGCCGGTGACCAGGCTGTCGGGCGCCACGTCGTAGGCTCTGACAATGTCGTCACCAACGGGCAATTCGCGAATCGCCTGCACCAGAAAGCCGCTTTGCCCGTGACGCCTGGACAGAAAAGAAGCCAGAAAATGACGTTGTGAGCCGTAGTAGGTTTTTAACCGGTTCTTGCGCCATCGTGCTTGCTGTTTTTTGTTGCGTGCTTCCAGAGGTTCGAACCTGGGGAAACCCATATATTTCACGACACCGTGTTCTATTTCGAATTCTTCCAATAGATAATGGAGACGATATCCGAGAGCTTTGTTCTCGATGAGCAATGGCGCCCGTGCCCGGGCGCGAAAAATGTATTTTCCCCTGTCCTGCTGAAAGTTCAGGACTTCCGGGTTGTTAATCCTGCATTTTGTGGCATTTCTTGACGTGCCCAGGAAGGCGGTCGTGAAATATTTGAGCTGCCGTTTCCAGGTTTTGTCCCTGTGCGCCGTCACCTCGATGTCGGGGAGGAGGATTATTTTCTGTGGGACTTTAAATTCAACCGAGAGCAACTGTCCCGGGTTCAGCCGCATAAATTGTTTTTTCAGAAGGTAACCCACATGAGAAACAACCAGTTCGTACGATCCCGGTGGAACCGACGTTATGGTGAATTCACCGTTTTCATTTGTCGCCGAGCCCAGCATGGTGTTTGCCAGAAACACGCTGACGTTTTTCAAAGGTTTTCCCGTTTTCACCGACAGTACTCTTCCTGAGACCGTTCCCAATGGTGATTGCGCGCCTATCGGTGACCCGGATGAAAGCAGTAACCCCGCCACAAGCAGAAATCTCGTGTACTTGGACCAGCCTATAACCATTTTTATTTAATTTTTACGACCACCACGGTTTGGTCGTCATGTTGAAACGTGTTTTCGCAAAAATGTTCCACTTCCCTGATGATAGTGTCGCGAATATTGTTCGCCGGCCGTGCCTTGTTTTCCAAGAGAAGGTTCACCAGTTTTTGTTCACCGAATTCGCGGCCATCCGGCTTCTGGGCTTCGGTGACGCCGTCGGTCACGAACAGAAAAATATCATCGGTACGATAGGAGATGTACATTTCTTCCAATTTGTTCTCAAACAGATGGTCTTTTTCCAGGCCCAACCCAAGGCCTTTCGGAGTTAAGGCCTTAACCCGTTGCTGTTTGGATTCAAAATAATAAAGGGGGAGGTGCCCGGCGCGCGCCAGGGTGAGTTTGCGTGTTTCCGTATTCATAGCCGCTCCAATGGCCGTTATAAACGACTGTTTTTCCATGTCCTGGTACAACAGTTTGTTGGCTTTGACAAACAGATCCCGAGGCGACAGATTAAACTGAAACAACGAACGCAGAATTCCCTGGACTTTCGACATGTAGAGCGCTGCCGACGTGCCCTTTCCGCTCACATCGCCAACGATGACCATGAAGCTCCGGTCTGTCCCGTTGAGATAATCGAAGTAATCGCCTCCCACCTCGAGTGCAGGAATGGAAATGCCTGCAATGTCCAGGCCGCACACGTCCGGTGTGGATTGCGGCAAAGAGGCCATTTGAATTCGACGGGCAATATTCAATTCGTGTTTCAGCCGTTCTTTCTCTGTGAGTTCTTCATACAAAAATGCATTTTCAATGGAGATGGAAGCCTGCTTGGAGACAGCAGCCAAAAATGTGAGATCATCAAGATTTAACGGGGATTCCGAAAGCTTCTCTCCGATCAAAAATGCGCCCACCAGTTTATTTTTGAACCGAATCGGGATGATCTGTTTAAAACCTTGGAGGGAAAATTCAGTTTTTGTATTTTCCTCAAGGATGTCGATACTTACGCGGGATTCACCGGGGTAGGTGTTTAACGTTTGCACAAGTGAATCACTGCTCTTTAAACAAAAGTCATCCCACACAGCTGTTTCAAATCCATACGCGTTGTTACAACAACAATCTTTTTGTTCTCGAAAAAACAGGACTCCAACCCGTTTAATGGCCATTATTCCCGCCAGCTTTTCGACAATGCCAAGCGCCAGTTCTTCCATTTCCAGTTTTGTTGCCATGATTTCTGCTAACTCACCGGTCGCTTTGCTGATATCGTATGGTTTCTGGTCGAAAAACCTGTTGATGAGACGTTGAACCAGCTTTGCAATTTTTGCAAAAGCAAAAACCAGAACAATACCAGAAAAAATCAGAATTATTTTTTCGATAAAATCATGAAGCTGTGGGTCTGTTGGGACTGCCAATATTTCAATGGAGGTGCCGGTAAAGCGTATGTTTGGAATCGTTAGACGAAGCCGGGGTAACGCCCAGAGAATTTTCAATAACACAATCATGAGTCCGGCATGCCAGAGCCAGGAAACCACAATGTACTGAATATTCCTGCGTACGCGGATATCCATGTTCAGTAGTTGATACCTGCCAATGGTGTATAAATAGGAGAGCGGAATAAACAGGAGTGGTAAAGAGGCGAAACCGATTTGCCGTCCATACCCTGTGCGGGTCAGGATAAATACAAAAAGAAGCGTCACAGAAACGGCAGAGAGAGAGACCCATTTGACCATGCGGTTTAATCGTTTATACTCGTTGCTTCTCCTTTTGCGGAAGTAGAATTTGACCATGCTGCTGAAAAAAATAAGCAGGAAGAACAAGATGTTAGCCACCCATTGGCCGGATTTGCCAAGCATTTGGCCGGAGAAGCTAAAGGTTTTAATCCTTAAGAAAGAAGGACTGACCGCGAGAAATAACAAAAATGCAAGAAGGTACAGTGTGGCAATAATCCACTTTTTTTCTAAAATTTCAGGCCTTTTTTGTGGGAAATAAAATGAACCGTGGCTCCAGGCGGCAACGCCGAAACCGAAACAAAGAATGGATGTGACCGTACGGATTTTTGCAAAAAGGTCGAAATTCGCATCTCTGGTTAAACCTTGCACCATTAACACAAATCCGACTGCAATGAAGGCAAATCCCAGGATGCGGGCAGTGAAAATCAACGGCTTTTTTACCGCTAAAAAAATGCCGGTTAAGAAAAATACGAAGCCGGTTATCCAGAACAAAACCGTTGCGAATTGAATTCCGACTCTTGCCAAAGTTACCCGTAGTGTCACAATACGGTTTTTCCGGAGGACATCATACAACGTTGTGGCACCGCTCTTTGCTTGCCGTAAAATAATATCTGCCTCCTGAGCGCTTGAGAAGGTCTCTCCATTGATGCTGAGAATGAAATCTCCCACCTGCATGCCGGCAAGGTCCGAGGCGCCGCCCTTGGTCACGTCCAGAACGTAGACCGAAGGCGGCAACTTACGTAAATAAGTTTGCGGTAACTCTTTTTGTTTGACGTGGAGTTTTATATAACGATCTTCAGATGCCTTGAGAACCTTCCAGATATCGATGGAGTCGCTGGAAAAATAATTTTCCGGGATATCTCCGTTATCTGTGAGATAGACGGATTTGTCATTTACCGTAATTAATAAATCGCCCACATGGATGGTATCCATTGCCGCACTTTTTTTGCTTTGAGTTTCTGCGTTGATTATTTGTGCCGGAATTTCGGTTGTAAAATATGCGTATGACGGCGGATTTGTGAAAAGGTTTTCATCTGTTGTGGAATGGACGACGCGGTAGAGGTTGCCGGCACTCAAAGCAAATAAGAAACCGGCCAGGATGATAAAAACCAATCTGAATAAAAGAGCTTTTTTGTGATTTTCTGCCATAAAATGTTTTGGAATCCAAAATAACAGAGCGAAATACTTTATGTAAACTAATTTATTTTTACTTAGATTGCAAGTTTATTCGTGGTGATTTGTATGTACGAAAAATTGTCTTAAATGTTCGAAGACAGACAACAGGTTTTTATTTGATTTTAAGGCGGAAAACTTGTATTATGTGATCACACTAATGACTTGAAAAAATGAATTCGATTAAATTATTATATATTGAAGATGACAAAGAGCAGCGAACCGGGTTGTTTACAGGGCTGCAGTCATTAAACTTCAGTGTTTGCGCGGTAAAGAGTGGTGCCGATGGTCTTAAAAAAATTAGCAAGCAACCCTTCGATGTGGTGCTTTGTGACCTCAACATGCCTGACCTGAGCGGTTTGGACGTGTTGACGCGGATCAAATCGGAAAAACCGAATTTGCCGGTTATTATTTTGACTGCTAACGGCTCCGTGGACCTGGCGGTTCAGTCGTTGCGTCTTGGCGCTTTTGATTTTTTACTTAAACCTTTGCAAATCAGTAAAGTCGAAAACACCATTTTGCAAGCTGTAGAAAAGGTAAAACTCAGAAGCGAGTTAGAACAATCTCAGTCGCATTTACAAATGCTCATGGAAACAGTTCCGGATCTAATTTACTCGATAGATGCAAAGGGTAAATTTCTAAGCGTCAATCGGGCAGCGTTATCGATATTGGGTTATTCGCCTGCAGAGATGATTGGGCTTTCTGTATTTGATATCATACATCCTGATGACCTTTCCCTAATTCGCAAAAGCTTTGATACCGCAATGAAATCCGGGAAATCCGAAAACAGGACCTTAGAATTTCGAATGCAGACGAAATCCGGTGAAACGAAATACTTCGAAGTTAACAGACGCTTGATTTATGAAGATGGTCATGTTGTTCGTCAGGATGGCATTGCCAGGGATGTGTCACAGCGGAGAAAATTGGAAAAGACGCTTCATACCTATTCTTCGGAACTGGAGAAAAAAGTAACCGAACGGACAGAAGAGTTGGAATACACGACAAAGCAATTGGCGGCTCTGAATGCTGTTTCCAATCGGTTTACATTAATTTATGATGAAAATGAGCTTTTAGATGAAACGCCACATTTGCTTTGTCACAGCCTCGATTTTGATCGGGGGTCGTTGTTTCTGTTAAAAGATGAAGAGTTGGAATTGCGTTCTTATTGTATGGAGAAAGATCCACAGGAACTGGTAGATAAGTTTTTGACGAGAGTACGGGACCCGGAAGTTGCAATGCCTTCTCCATTTTTTGAGAGTATTAAAGAAAATAAAACGGTCTTTATCTGTGATCTCAACGCAGATGACAGATGGCCGCGTCAACCCGGACAGGAAGTCATCCGTACCAAGGCGGTTGTCATCGCTCCCATAAAGGTAAACAAACAGCCTATCGGTCTGATTGTGGGGAATATGCAACACCATGAGCGAGAAATGGACCGGCAGGATGTGGCGCGTTTTGAAATGTTTGTGAATATGGTTGGCCTGGCGCTTGACAATATTAGGGCATACCAGTTTCTTGAAACAAAAGTGGTCGAAAAGACCAAAGAACTTCGCAACGCAAACCGCAAATTACGGATCAAGGCTAAGCAAGCTGAAAAACAAAGCTATTCTCTCGGCAAAGCAAATGTGAAACTTCTCGCTGTGCAGGAGGCTTTGGAGAAAAAAAATACTGAAATGCAGAAACTATTGGATGAACTCACTGAGAGCGAGGAGAAATTCCGGCAATTAACCGAAAACATCAACGAAGTGTTCTGGATATCTGAAGCTAAAACGAGAAAAGTTTTGTACATAAGTCCGGCCTTCGATGATTTTTACGGTAAACCGCGTAAAACCGCCTACGATGATATCGAAATCATATTCGAGTCCATTTATCCCGATGATAAAAAACGTATTATGAAATTGTTTCATGAGGAGTTAACGGATAGCAAGGAGGCTGAATACAGAATCATACGTTCTGACAGCACTGTTCGTTGGATTCGACAGCGGGCTTTTCCGGTAAAAAATGCGTGCGGAGAAATCTACCGGGTCTGTGGGATCAGTGAAGATATTACGGAAAGAAAACTTGCCGAAGAAGCATTGCAGAAGAGTCTGAAAGATTTAGAAAAGACGAATATCGACTTGCAGCAAACACAGTCGCAACTGGTTCAATCGGAAAAGATGGCGTCGTTAGGGTTGCTGGTAGCCGGTATCGCTCATGAAATTAATACGCCTGTGGGCGCCATAAACAGCATGCATGACACGTTAAAACGAGCGATTACTAAAATAAAAAAAGTATGGGAGAAACAATCTGCCAGTGATAAATCTTTATCAAACTACTTTCGAATAATAGAGGATGCAAATAGAGTTATTGATACTGCCACCGAACGCGTTATCGGTATCATTAAACGTCTTCGTAGTTTTGCACGTTTGGATGAGGCAGAATTGAAAGTAGCCAATATTCATGAAGGAATTGAAGACACGTTGACGTTAATTTACCATGAAATTAAACATAACATAACCTTGGTAAAAAATTACGGAGACATTCCACCCGTATCCTGCTATCCCGGCCGACTTAACCAGGTGTTCCTGAATTTACTCATCAATGCGAAGCAGGCAATTAACGGAGCCGGAACCATCACAATTACAACTGGAATGAAGAAAAATCATATTTTTATTCAATTTAGGGATTCGGGTGTCGGCATCCCTCACGAAAAAGTGAAACAGATCTTCGACCCCGGTTTTACCACCAAGGGCGTTGGCGTGGGAACAGGTTTAGGATTGTCCATCTGCTACCAGATTATTGAGGATCACCGTGGGAAAATCGAAGTTGAAAGTGAGGTGGGGAAGGGGACGACGTTTACGATTTCGTTACCCATGAATCTTGATGAGTTACTCGAAAATAGTTGACAAGTCACATCAAATTGATTACATTCCTGTAATAAACGTATCATACATCCAACCTTACTGTTTTTTAATTATCCATTTTGTGAAGGAGGAACACTATGAACACAGGTAAAGCACTTTTAGCCGGTGTGGTGGGCGGGATTGTTGTTAATATTTATGATTTTGTCATGCATGGAATAATTATGGCTGGTACGTATGTAAAATACGATACGGTTTTTACCCAGGAGGAGGCAAACCCTGTTTGGTTTTTTGTCGTGGCAATTGCCATTGGTATTGCGGGCGCCTTATTATTTGCAAAGACCCGGAATTCCTGGGGCGCCGGTGTCAAGGGAGGGCTCACATTTGGGTTCTTTGTGGGACTCATCGGCTTTTTTGCCCAGTTCTATAGTCCCCTGATCATTGCAGATTTCCCATATTATTTAAGTTGGTGTTGGGGCGGTATTCTCATGATTGGATGGTTGATTTTTGGTGCCGTTGCATCATTTTTTATCAAAGAAAGTTCTGCTGCGTAGCGTTAAATCCGGACGTTATTCGACAGTGATTTATCTGTGGGAAACGTCCGGAATTCATTTTTATTTTAAGCTGTAATGTCCACGAATGAAGGTGTGGATTTCCCTTGGGTTGTTTCCCCCTGGTTGTTGTAGTAAGGGGACTCCGCCGTTTTCTTTTCTGCCAATTCCCGTCTTGCTTTCGCTTCCATTTTCGATGCCTCCGCTGCAACTCGTTGGTCCTGCGACGATGGTTCCTTTGGTGCTAATGCGGCTCGTCGAATGGTCTCCGCTTTGCGGATGGTTGCTTCCGGGTCGTCCGGAACTTCCGATGTGTCGATACTTACGTCACCGCCAATCGCATATTGGCGTCCATCGGGGCCGGTGACAAGTTTATAATGCGGACCGCCAATGGCATACTGTCCGGCTGCTGCTTCATGTGCATTCTCGTGTTGTCTTACTTCAGCATCCCGTTTCTTGAGTTTCTCGAGTTTCTTCTCATCCTGATCGCTGAGTTCATTCTTTTTTGAGATTGGTGCTGATTGGTTTGCAAACCGGGCTAATCCGGTTTGCTGGGTCTGATGTTGAATTCCTGAAATCTGCATGAAACGAAAGATCATATTTAAAATAACTGTAATATTTATCGGTTGCAATCAGCATGATCTTTAAAACCACGCATCGAAAATGACCTGTTAGTTGTCATCCATTGGATAGCGTTTGACCGAAAGTTTTTTTCTGATGTGGCATTTCGATCCGGAAGGTGCCCTTGGGCGTCAACTAAAGCCCGCAAACTGTCATTTCGAGAAATCTGGTTTGCGCCTAAATCAGACCCCTCGACTACGCTTCGCTCCGCTCGGGGTGACAATATGGTGGTCGAACGCCCCTTAAGTTGACGCTCAAGGGAAAGCGCCGGACTTGGGGTGACTCCTTTTGTGAAA